>CAZQXP010000014.1:0-17641 GCA_964597525.1 uncultured Thermotogaceae bacterium
TTGGATATGCCCCTGCGCCAGAGGGTGGAGCTTATTGCCCGGGAAGTTTACGGCGCCGACGGGGTAATCTGGACCCCCGAGGCCGAAGAGAAGGCCAAAGAATTCGAAGCCCCTGAGTACCGGGATTTCTTCACCATGATGGTAAAGACGCACCTTTCCCTCTCCCACGATCCGAATCTGAAGGGAGTTCCCAAAGGCTGGGTTTTGCCCATCCGAGACATTCTCGTCTTTACCGGTGCTCGGTTCCTTTGCCCTATGGCTGGGGAAATCACCCTCATGCCTGGAACCAGCTCGGATCCGGCCTTCCGCCGCATCGATATCGACGTGGAAACAGGCCAGGTGAAGGGACTCTTTTAGGTTTTAAACCAGGATTCGCCGCAATATAAGTTGAAACGTTGGCCGCGCAAAAAGCCGGCCAGTCCCAAATTATATTTTCGCGCGAGATGAATAGCGCCCAAGAGGGCGGCTCCCTGGGACACAAGGAGAGGGATTCCCGCGCGCACCGCTTTCGCCGCGATCTCCGCGGTAACGCGCCCAGTTGTAAAAAGGATACTCTCCCGAAGGGGAATCCCACAAAGAAATGCTTTCCCGACGGCCTTGTCCACGGCGTTGTGGCGGCCAATGTCTTCCCCAGCTTCTACTAAGTTCAGGCTTGCATCAAAAAGAAAGGCGTAATGGTAAGCGCCGGTGCGGCGGAAACCCTGAACATACTCGCCGATTTTTGTGGGAAGGGAAAGAAGATCCTGAGGGGAGAAAAGGGGCTGAGGGCTAAGAGGTGAAAGCCCCCGCAGTTCCAAGCTCTCTCCGGCACAGGCACTCCAGATGGTCTCTATTTTTGGCGGATGCACCTCCTCCCGAAGGCGCACTTCCACCCGCACCACTTCCCCAGGAAGGCCCACAGAAAAATCCCATTCTTCCCGGTATTCCTGGACTTCATCAGGAGAGCGGATAAAACCCTGACCCAAAAGATGTCCGAAAACCATCTCCTTTATATCTTTTGGGGTGCAGACGAAGGTGAGTTTAAAGCCCGGAGAAATGTGAAGCTCCAGAAGGCCTTCTTCCGCCACCTCGTCCAGGATTTCCTCCCAGCCTCCCCGCTGCCAGCGCTTAATTTTTATAGTTCGCAAAGGAGCTCCTTTGCTTCTGCCATAGTGTTTATGTTCACAAAGGATAGCCCTTCTGGATCGAGCCGGTGGATTTCTTCTTCCGAAAGAAAAGCGTGGGGAGCGCTTCGGATGAATTTTTGCACCCCCCAATTTTTCCCCCTTAGGGCCTCTTCCAAAAGGGGAACAAGAACCTTGGGATAAACGCCGGGAAAGGGCTCGATATGTCCTCTTCTTAGGCAAACCGCGATTTTTTCCGCTTGGGAAAGCCGGAAAAGTTCGTGTACAAGAGCGGGTACAAGGAAGGGCATATCGCAGGCCCAAACGAGGGCGGCGGGGGCGGAAAGAGCAACAAGGCCCGCATGGATTCCCCCAAGTGGTCCCCTTTGGGGGAACTTGTCCTCTACCACAGGGACGCCAAGGTCGAGGGGAAGCGGCCGCTTTGCCCCCAAAGCCACAATTATCTCAGAGAAACCCAGCTCCTGAAGAGTCTCGATTTGGTGTAGCAGTAAAGGTTTTCGGCGAAAAAGTGCGAAAGGTTTATCCTTTCCCAATCTAGTCCCTTTTCCTCCGGCTAGGATAATTGCCGCAAAATCCATGGCCAAATCTTAACTCTTTACGCTAAACTTTTGGCGTGGCAAGGTACGTTGAGGATGGGCGGATAATCACACAGATTGGCTCCCTTCCCCTTTCTGATCCCAAGAAGGCCGTGGAGTATAGCCTTCAACATGACATCCCCTTTTTGCCGGAACTTCCCCTTCTTGGGGAGGGGATGCTTTCGTATATCCGGCGGCCGGGATCGCTCGCTTGCCTTGCGGAATTCAAGCGATATAGGTTTGCTACGGTTAAGGTCCAAGCCGTTGGGCCGGCCACCCTCATCCTCTCCGGTTTCGAACCGGACGAAGCCCTCATCCGAGTTTGGCAGCATGTGGAGGCCGTTTTGGATGGGCTCAGGGCGGAGGAAATCATCCTCTTTCTGGATGAACCGGCATTAGGACAAGCGGGGTTTGACTACGAGGAGCTTTGGCGCCAAATATTCCAGGATTTTTCGGTGATACGGGGGGTGCACGTGTGCGGAAATATGCAGTGGGACAAGCTTTTTCAAAGTGACGTTATCGACATCATTAGCTTTGATGCCTCCCGCTACGACATCACCCTTTACTATCCGCGACACGGGAAAAAGATCGCCTGGGGCATACAAAAGCCCGAAGACATCCGCGATTTTCGGCCAGGCGACCTCATTACTCCTCCCTGTGGCCTTGCCCCGCCTCGCTACAGCCCGGAGAAGCTGGATACAATTCTCCAAGATCTTCGGGCCTGCGCCCGCAAATTCCGCGGACGTTGATTACTCCAAAATGCGCAAAGTGTCGTCTTTTTCGCGCCATTCAAAGCGGCGAACATTTTGAAGCACAATCTCTTCAGAAAAAAGGCGCCTCAGGCGCAAGGTGCCCTCTTCATAATGAAATTCCACAACCTCTTCAGCTACGGTTTCTTCGCCGCGTTTCACCACAATGGCACACATCCTCGCCTCCTTTTCACGCGTACATGGGCGCGGGGAGTTTGAGGGCGTGGCGCTTCCGCTCGATGTGTTCGAGCATCAGATGCGCAGCCTTTATGGGATCGGGCTCGAACGCGAACTTTCCGCCCACGAGTTTTTCTATTTCCTCGGTGAGAAAACGGGTGAGGTTTTCCGAAGCCTCAATAGGGAAGGGGTTCCCCAGCACGGTGAACACTCCGGAGGCCACGAAATAGAAAGCGATGGCTACAGCCTTTTCCGACATCCACTCGGGAGCAGCTCCCGCAGCGGGGATGTCGGAAATATCGTCTCCAAGACCACCTTCGTGGACCATGTTGGTGAGCGCAATAAGGATACGGGAATTGTCTACACAGGATCCCATGTGCAGGACAGGCGGGATTCCCACGGCTTCGCAGATCTCCTGAAGGCCTTTTCCAGCGAGCTCAAAGGCGATCTCCGGCCGCAAAAGGCCTGCTTTCGCGTCAGCAATGGCCGCGCACCCCGTCGTCACCACCAGCACATCGTTCCGGATGAGCTCCTTGGCCATCTCTATATGGGCGAAGTCCTGGGTGATTTTGGGATTGTTACAGCCCACGATGCCTGCGATACCCCGAAGCCTTCCATCGATAATGGCGTCATTTAAGGGGCGGTAAGTGGCGCGCAAGCGGCCGCCGAGGAAATAGAACACGGACTCCGCGGTAAACCCAGCGATGAGGTCCATGGCCTCGTTGGGAATGTAAACTTTTCCGTTCCGGCGGGAGAAGTTCTCGATCCCCATGCGCACGATTTCTTTGGCCACCTCCAGAGCGCGCTCTTCCGCAAACTCCAGGTGTTCCGCTCCCGGGATTTTGGCCTTGGGCGAGGTGGTCACCAGTACGGTGTGGAAGTGCCTCGTCAAATCCGCTAGGGCGGGCATAATGCACTGCACATCCACCACCATGAGATCTACTGCGCCGGTCATCACGGCCAGCTCCTGGTGGAGGAAGTTCCCGGCAATGGGAATGCCGTGGCGCATGAGGATCTCGTTGGCCGTACAACAAATTCCCGCGATGTTGATCCCTTCCGCTCCCTTTTCCCTGGCCAGCCTTTGAAGCTCCGGATCCTGAGCGGCCAAGACCACCATTTCCGAAAGGGTGGGCTCGTGGCCGTGAACAACGATGTTCACTGCCCGAGGGCTGAGAACACCCAAGTTCACCCGGGCCCGCAAAGGATTGGGTGTGCCAAAGAGGATGTCCTGGAGCTCGGTGGCGATCATGGAGCCACCCCAGCCGTCGGCAAGAGCACAGCGCATCCCCTGCAGGATGAGGTTCTTATAGTCCGCATCCACGCCGATACTCGTTCTGTGCAGTACCTCCACGATTTCCCGGTCAATCCCTCGGGGCATGATTCCCAATTTGCGCCAGCGCTCCACCCGCGTTTCCGGGGCCCTAAGGGCCAGTTTGAGTTCCCCTTCCTGGCGGCCAAATTCCCTCAAGCACCGCTCCGCCACCTCCTTGGCCAGGGTGAGGTCGTCCTTTCCCGCTAGCTCCACCCCCAAGGAGTACGCCAAGCGCCGCAGCTTCACAGGGTCTTTGATGCGGTAATCGCTATCTTGGGCGGCGAGAAGGAGGGTATGGGCGACGTCGCGGCCGTGGTCGGAGTGGGCGGCCGCGCCAGCAGCGATCATGCGGGCCAGGTTGCGGGCGGCGATGGTGTCCACGCCCGCGCCGCATATCCCGCGGGGCGCCTTCTTCTCCACAATCCGGCATGGCCCCATTACGCACACTCGGCAACAGAGGCCGCTTGCACCGAACCGGCACTGGGGCTTTTGCGCCTCAAATCGATCCCAGGCCGTCTCCATGCCCAATTCCTGGGCCACCCTAAGCATTTCCTGAGCCGCGCGATCCGCACTCCGCTCCATCACGCCCCTCCTTTGACCCGCTTCAGGCTCCACACCCTGAGGTAGTCGTCGGAATAAATTTCCCGGTTGAGGATGAGCTCAGCGGTAGCGACGGCCGCCCGAAGCTCGGGATCCAAAACGTTACAGATGGCCGCATCCAAGCCAGCGGCCATGGCCATCACCAGAAAGGTGCGGGCGATGAGGCTCCGCTCTTTGGCCTGGGAGCAAATGTTGGAAAGCCCCACGGAAATGTGAGGTGGAGGATCTGAGAGGATGCGGTACTCCCGAATGGCTTCCAAGACCTTCAGGGCTTGGTCCTGCATGAACCGCAAAGGCATGAGAACGGGGTCGAGGAAGATCCTGTCCGGGGTGAGGCCCGCCTCCATGGCGGCCATAAAAATCTTCGCTCCCAGTTCCACCCTGCGCTCCACGTTTTGAGGGCTTCCTTGCTCATCCTGGGCCACCCCGATGATGGAGGCGTTGAACTTCACGGCCAACGGCAAAATTTTTTCGAGCTTTTCGTCCTCGGCGGTAGTGGAATTCACGATAACGGGCCGGCCATCCGCCGCCTCCAGACCCGCCCGCAGAACCTCCGGGTGGTTGCTATCCACGCAAATGGGGGTGGGCACAGTCTCTTGCACCACCTCCACCAGCCAGGCCATATCCGCGGGGTTTTTGGAAACCGCGCCAATGTTGAGATCCAGATAATCCGCGCCGGAAGCGGTCTGTTCCTTAGCCCACCGGCGGATGGGCTCGGGGTCATGGGTGCGAATGGCCCGGCCAATGTCTTTGAACCCGGCGTTGATGCGCTCCCCAATGAGGATCATTTTTTACCCCCTGCCATAAGGGTCTGAATCATGGCCTTTACCGCGCGCACGGCCTGGGGATGGCGCATCACGAGAATATCCGCACCAGCAAGGAGATACATATAAGCCGTGGTGGCCTCCCAAAGGGGGCCGCGCAGGCGTTCGTCCCCCCACTCCGGCTGCTCTTCTTTCGTGGCCCGGGCTTCTTTCACTCCCCATGCTTCCGCCCCGATGTCGCAAAGGATGGGTTGAGCCAAAAGTTTGTCCCCACTAAGCCCGGCCAAACGGATGCGCTCCATGATGGAATACACGTATTCGATGCCATAACCCAGAGCGCCTGTAGAGGGATAAATCACCAAGTTTTCCAAGGGGAAACCAGCATCCATGGCCAGAATGTTCACTTGTTTGGCGATGTTAATGTCTACAGGCGATTCCGCGATGATTTTGTGTTTGTAAGCTGTGGCCACGGCCACGAGGGTTCGATAGTTATCTTGGGTGATGGTGCCCAAAAGGCAATTCTCCCCGGCCGCGGCCTCGCCCACCGCGGGAAAAACCTCGTTGTCCTTTTCGGAATTTCCGCACCCCCAGATGATGAGGGGAACACCCACGGCACCGAGAACCTCCTTTACCACGGCCACCGCTTCCGCGGGGCTGCGGTTCTCGCCCGAAGGGTCGCAGCCCACCAGGCGCAGGCAGATGAGGTCAGCCCCGTATTCCTCCACGCATTTTTGGGCCCACCTACCCGGTGAGGTGAGAACATCCTCGAATGGCTCCCGCACCGGAGCCGGCCAATCCTCGGGGGGCACATCCCAAACCTCCATGGCCACCACGGGCGGATTGGGCATTTCCCCATCGAAGTGGTAAAAAGGAAGGGTACGTTCTCCCCCCACGGTGATCGCTGAGGTTCGCGTGCCTCCCTCCTCCCGGGTGGCACCAATCCGCACGGTATAAATGGCCTGGGGAAAGCTTTCCCGCACTTCAGGAATTTCCATTAAACCTCCTTTGGCAGCAGTTTTTCCACCATTTCTCTCACCGCCAGGCGGGCCGGAGAAGAGGGGGAAAGCTCACGCAAGGGTTGGCCGCCTGCCCATATCCTTTCCACTTCCGCATCATAAGGGATTGTTCCCAGCACGGGAATCCCTACCTCCCCAGGAGGGCGTTCCCCGGCTTTGTTGAGCACCAAAAAGGTTTTGGAGACGCGGAGCTTAAGCTCCTCCGCTATTCTTAAAATTCTTCGTGCTGCGCGCAAGGAGGCGGGGTTGGGCTCAGCCACGATGAGGAGAACGTCCACATCCTGGGTGGTGCGGCGGGAAAGGTGTTCCATGCCGGCCTCGTTGTCCAAGACCACGTAGCGGTAGTTCCTGCGGAGAGCCTCCACACACCGCCGCAACACATGGTTCACCATGCAGTAGCAGCGCGGCCCCTCTCCATGTCCCATGACCAAAAGGTCCACACCGTCGGACTCCACAAGGCATTCATGAAGCCCCATTTCCAAGAGCTGATCCTTGCTTATGCCCGGGGGAAGCTCCGCGATCCTTTCCAAAAGCTCATCCCGTATCTGTCCAATGGTACGGCGGACGGGGATGCCCAAGGCTTCCCCCAAATTGGAATTGGGATCGGCATCCACGGCCAAAACCGGCCCCCGTCTCCGCAGCTCTTCTACCAAAAGCGCGGCCAAGGTGGTCTTGCCCGTTCCGCCCTTTCCCGCCACGGCCAAGGTGAATGGGGTGACAAGTGATGAGTGACGAGTGACAGATTCTTGAGCACACTTATCGCTCATCACGCATCACCCCCCACTTTTAAAAGCCGGGCCACTCGGGGGAAGCGGGAAAGGTCGGTATGGGGGAGGAATTTTGCCGCCAAAAATTCCTGATAGTAATAGGGGCACCCTGCCAAGTCGTAATAGGTAACGCGTTCTGCGATTCTTTGGGCTTCCTCCATGGCGGCCTGGGAAAGAAGGGCCATTTTCGCGCCGATGAGGGAGGTGTTCCCCAGAAATTTGATGCGCTCCGGTGGGATATCGGGAATAAGCCCCAGAGCCACAGCGTTTTGAGGATCCAAGTGGCTGCCGAATGCTCCAGCAATGTATACCCAGGAGATGTCCGCAGGAGTGAGCCCCGTTTCCTTAAGGAGGACAGCGATGCCTGCGAAAATGGCGGCCTTGGCCCGCAGAACGTTCTCGATGTCCCGTTGGGTAACGAAGATATCCCGCTCCGCTAAGCCTTGGGGAACAAGAAGGAAGGCGGGCTCACCCTGGTGCTCTAAAATGAATTTTCCATGGGCTTTGAGCCGTCCTGCCCGATCGAGATACCCGGCGCGGAACATTTCGGCGATGGCATCGATGAGGCCTGAGCCGCACAACCCTTTGGCCGGGGCATTGCCCAAAGTCTCGTAAGATACGCCGGTGGGGGTAAGACGGACGCGGTTGATAGCTCCGCGGGAGGCGCGCATTCCGCAGGTGACCCCGGTTCCTTCAAACGCGGGACCGGCGGAGGTGGAAGCGGCCACCATCCAATCCCGGCACCCCAAAACGACCTCGCCGTTGGTGCCAATGTCCACAAAGAGGATGAGCTCCTCCGAACGGTGGAGGCCGGAGGCGAGGATCCCCGCGGTGATGTCCCCTCCGACCCAGCCGCCGATTCCCGGCACGGTATAGAGGAGGCCGCGAGGGTTAATGCGAATCCCCACCTCTGCGGCGCGCACGGGCGGTGGCCGCAGGGCCGCCGCCACATAAGGGTTTTTACGTAAGGCTGAGGCGGGAAGGCCTAGGAGAAAATGGGTCATGGCCGTGTTACCCGCGCACAGCACCGCCACCACATCCGCAAGCTTCACGCCCTTTCGCTCCACCATGAGGGAGATGAGATCGTTGATATCCTCCACCACCAAAGCCTGTAGCTTTTCCACGCCTTCCCGTTCAGAGGCGAGGATGCGGCGAGTGACCTCTGCACCAAAAATCCTCTGGGAGTTGTACTTCGCTTCCGCTGCGAGGGTGCGGCCGCTGGGAAGATGCAAAAGATGGGCTACCACCGTAGAGGTTCCCACATCCACCGCCACTCCGTAAGCTTCCTTTGTGCGATCTCCTTTTTCGGCTTGCAGAAGCTCCACCGTTCCTCCTCGGCGCGCCAGAGTCACGGTGATCCGAAAGTTTGCATCCCTGAGGATCCCGGGGAGAGCTCGCAGGACCTTAAGGCCAGCTTGCAAAATCGGGATATTTTGCTGTTTTTGGATTTCCCGGAAAACCCGTTCCTGATCGCCAAGATTGTCCTCCAAAGAGGGCGGAGGAAGGGAAAGAAAGAGCTTTTGCACGAGGGGATCTACGCGAAAGGGCGGTACAAGCGCTTCGGGAGCGAGGAACTCCTGGGCATCCAGATCAGGGGTTGGTCGCTCAACCCTCGTTTCCTTGGGGATTTCCACGGCCACATCCCCGGCCACCCGCGCCTGGCAGGCGAGCACATACCCAGCTTTGATTTCATCCGGAGAGAGGAGGAGGGTGGGTTCCGTTTCCACCGGGCCCTCCCGCACCCGGACGCGGCAGCGGCCGCAGATCCCCTCCCCTCCACAGATGCTTTGCAGTTCCAACCCAGCCTCCGCTGCGGCGGCGAGCAAGGTCGTTCCCAAAGGGACGCGGATCTCTCTCCCTTCCGGAAGAAAAAGCACGCGCGCATAGAGATTGCCGAAGGGGGCGGGATCGTTTGGCCTTTCCGCTTTTTCCCGGGGGTTATTCATCCTCCCTCACTTGTGTAGTGTTGGCGCAGGAAAGCAGGGATTCCAGCGGCGTCCTCCGGCCCCACAATCACTTCCCATCCGGACTCCTCCTCGATTTCGGCCTTCAGTTGGGCCACGAGCCCGGGGATGATGAGCTTTTTGTGCCGCACTTTTTCCATGATCCCGTATTCCCGCAGCGCTTTCACGATTTTCTCCGCGGTGAAGCGGTCGTCTGCATATGCATTGAGCACCCCCAAACCTCCGGTGTCGATCACCGCGATGTAAGCGGGCACTTTGCTCCGCTCCACCTCGCCTTCCACGGTGAAGTAGGTGAGGGCGAAGTTGGTGGTGACCAAAACCGGGGAGTCCGGGCCTGGCCGGCCCACTTCGTAGACTTTGGCTTCAATGGCCAAAGGCACCTGGGGATCCGTGTAGATGTTTTGACGCACGGTGAGAAGGGCGAGCAAAAGCTCAGGAGTGGCTTTGGGCAAGATCACCACCTGGGCATATTTGCAAATAAAGGTTGTGCCCTGCGCAGCAAGATCAAAAAGATCCTCACCCTGGGCAAAAGCCAAGGTAGGGTATCCTACTGGCCGGAATACCTTCTTTAAGGCCAGTCGGCGCAGGCGCACCAGGGCGCTCAAGGTTTCAAAGAACCCGGAAGTTCCCGGGTCCAAAAGAAGGTCCTCCACGCCCAGTTCTCGGATTTTGGGAGTGAGCTCGCTCAAGCCTTCCACGCCATTGGCCCGCACGCCCAGCACACACCCATGCTCCTTGGCCAAAGTGGCCATGTCCTTCCAGTTCTCCGGGGTGGCGGGGTAAACCACGGGGCGTGTGTCTTTCACGGTCTCCAGAGCCTGCGCCATCGTTTCCGGCTGCTCGCAAATGAGGAGGAGGGGGAGATCGGTGTTTTCCCGGACTATCTTGAGAGCTTTTTGGAAATCACCGCTGCGGTGCTCCACCGCCACCAAATTCACTCCGATTTCCTGACCGATGCGCACAAACCGGAGGTCCGTAATCTCGCGGACGCGCCGCGCCAGCTCCTCTTCCGGAAGGTCATCCTGCACGGTAATGCCGATGGCGCATGGCCGGTGGAATTTCTCCTCGTGGCGAAAGAGGACGGTCTCCCCGCCCACAGCGATGGCCCGGGCGCCTTGGCCGATGTGAACTGTGCGCATAGGGGGTGCCTGAGCCTCCCCCAGGGCTTCCTTGGCGGCTTCTGAGACGTGGGGGCATTGGTCCAAGGCCACGCGTTTGGCTGCCACCTGCATGGCAAATGCCATACACGTGGAAAAGCCGCAATCACCACAATTTGTGCGGGGAAGGAGCTTATAAACGTCTAACCCCGTGAGTTTTTTCATCATCCCTCCTTCACACAAGCGGCTCCATCTCCAAAGCCGGGTGCTTCACGCGCTCTAAGTGGGCCAGAAGATCCTCAATGGTTTGGGCCTCGGCCTCGGTGGCGATCTTGTTGATGAAGTCCTGCTCACCCATTTCGGCAAGCCTGCGCTCCAATCTGGGCCGGATTTCCTCCAGGAGATCCTTGGGCATCCACACCACCCGTTTGATTCCGCCCTCCGCGGAGATGAACTTTTTGCTGGTGATGTAAAGTTTTCCGATTCCCAAGAACCCGGGCATTTGCACTCCGCCGCCGATTTGGCCCGCCATGGTGGAGAAGGTCATGCCAATTGGGGTCTCGCCCAGGTACTCCCGGTTCACGATCATGACCCCGTTTGCTTCCGGCAGTACAGCCACAATGCACTCGAAGCAGCCGCAAGAAGTCTGGGGATCCTGGAGGATGGAGTACATGGAAACCCGCTCCACGTTCCCGCGGGACGCTTGGCGCACGAATTCGTTGACCCCTCGCCACTGGCCGAGGACCGGATCCAGGGTTTCTCCTTTCTTGATCGGTTGGTTGGGCCCATGGGGGTCCATCTCGTGGGAAGCAGCACAGTCCAGCCAAGTGTAGGCGCCACAAAGGCCGAGCCGTTCGGGGGTCACTACGCACACGTGGTTTGGGGCGTAGCTCTGACAAAGGGTGCAGGAGTAAAACACGTCCACATCTTCATCGGTCATGCCCATGACCCGTTCATCCCGCTGGCGGTAGACCTCCCGAGCTTCGCGAATCCTCTTTTCCACCTCTTCGGGGTCGGTGATAAGGGTTACCTGAACCTTGTCCACGATGGCTCCGAAGTCCTCTTTGAACTTGGCCACAAGGACTGTGCCGTAATGTTTGAGGCGAAAGCCTTTTTGGAAGGCTTCTTTGCTTATGCGAATCCAGGGGATATCCCGTTGTCCGATGTGCATGACCCCGTTGATACAGGAGATGAAGTGGTGGATGCGCCGCTCCAAAACGGGTTCGAAATCGGGTTTTAGGTTGCGGCCGGCCACCTCCACGATGACCCCTAGCGGCATGGCCCCGCCTTCCTGAACTTGGTCGATATCCGGGCCGATGAGCTCGACCTTTCCGTCCTCCACCTCGGCCATGGGCCGGGCCAAAAGGAGTTCAAAGGCCTGGGAGGATTTCCCGCCAAATTCCACGTAGAGGTTTTCTTTGCGCACCCGCTCGCCCTCGAACCCTGCGCCGTACGGAACAGGAATGGGGATCTTGGTGATTTTAATTTTGAGGCCGCGGACCTCACAGGCTTTAGGCACGAGTTGATCGCGGGGAATCCCGGAAACCACGTGCTCGTAGGTGCAGATGCCCCGGGGCAGAATTTGAGGAATTGGGACGTCGGCAATCACGGGAAACCCGAAGTTGATGGCTCCGGCGGCGGTGGCGTACTTTTCGTCGGTGAGAAGCTGCCCATCTTTTTCTCCGGGGTCAAAATCCGCACCCAAAGCAAGAACGAAGGCATGAACCCTTTCCTTGTTGTAAAGGAGGATCTTGCGGGCGGCCTCGAAATCCCCGGGTTTGATGCCGCCGAAAGTCATCGCTGCCCGCGCCGCGAAGTTCAGAGCGTGCACAGCTGCGGACGTATCCTTTCCATAGGGTACAAGGAAAGTATCCCAGTTCATTTCAATGCCGGCCTCTGCGAGCTGCTCCGCCATGGAAACCCCGCGGGTGTGGGAGGCCATGAATACGAGGATATTGCGCTCCTGAAGAGCCCTTGCTAGCTCCACTGCCTCCTCTACGGTGGGCAGTGCCCCCACGCAAGCGGCGAAACCTGGCATGCGGCCGTCCACAAGCTTGATCCCTTGAGTACGAAGGATCGCGTCATCGGTGAATCCCAGCCAAATCCCTTTAGGTTCCTCACCGCGCAGATATTTGAGGGCCTCGATAATTTCCTGGGCAATGAGAGTAGCCACCCCTGCATCCAGAGCTGGGCCGAGGTAGGGTAGCCAAAGGCGTTCCTCCGGGATGGGCGGAAGAAAGGACTTGGCAATGGTTAGGGCCCGCTGGGCATCCGCCAAGGTCTTTACCTCAATACCCGTAAAGGCGAGGATAAGGGGAAGGTAGTACGCGGTGTTGGGGAAACCTATCTTTTTTTGGGGACCATATGCTTCAATGGCCTCGTTCAATTCTTTCTCCGCTTGTTGCACGTAAAAATGCGCCCCCCGAATGGCCGCTCGCGCAATCACTCTGGACATCCGCTCCCCCCTTTCGAAGTTTTCTCCTGATTCTGCCTTTGTCCCAAAACTTCTTCCAATTGCTCCCAAATCCTTTGGATTTCGGGAATATGGGGCACTGGCTGCCCTTTTCTCCCCGCCTCGGCTATTGCCGAGGAGTAGGGAAGGATCCCAAGAAGGGGAAGATCAGGAGGGAGAAGCTCGGAAATTTCCGATATTTTGGGGCCTTTGTTTCCCAAAGCGTAGATGCGGCTGATACCGATTTCCCGGGCCAATTCCCAAATGCGGCTGGCAGTAGCGATGCTTCTTCGATCGGGATCCACAACGACGAGCATGGCGTCCACGCCCTGGGCGGTAGCTCGGCCCAGGTGTTCCACCCCCGCTTCGAGGTCCACGATGACCATCTCCTTGGTTCCCAGAAAGAGGTGGCGCAAAAGGCCCCGCAGCAGGGCGCTGGCCGGGCAGGCGCAACCCGAGCCGGCCGCACGAATGCCTCCCACGACCAGCACCTTTACCCCGTCCTTTTCCACGCCGTATCGCTCCACAAGGTCTTCCACAAACGGGTTAAGTCGAATGACCCCTTGTCCCACGCGTTCCGCTAAAAGTTCGTAATTTTCCAGAAGCGGCCTGGGAGGAGGGTCCACGCCCATGGTTTGGGCCAAGGTCGGATTGGGATCAGCATCCACTGCTATTACAGAATATCCTTGTGCCGCGGCAGCGCGGGCCAAAAGGGCCACCACAGTGGTTTTGCCCACCCCTCCCTTTCCTGCCACAGCCAGTTTCATCCTACTCCCAGCTTGATCAGCCACCGACAAAGAAGCCTTCCCACAATGGCCAACCCTTCCGTGGGCAAAAGCCGGGGCGCCTGGGCATCGAAGAGAACTACGGCTTTGGCCGGTATCCCCTCCTCCCCCTCCCACCAGACAACTCCAAGGAGGAGAAGCGGGAGGGCATGGAAGGCGAAACCGGCGTCGCCTAAAGGAATGGGAACACCTCCAGCGGCTTCCGCCGCCCGCTTAAATGCGGAAAAGGAAAGACGCCGCACGAGCTCGTCGCCGCTATAGCTCTGAAAAGCCTGGCTATAAAAAACGCCGTGGGGCAAATCCCCAAAACCCACCCAATTCCCGCTGGGACCTGTACCGTCGGCATTCACAAGATAATCGAAAAGGATGGCCTGAACCTCCTCGGGTGCGGGCTTTCCCTCGGGATCAAAGAGGGATAGCTCGGGCGAAAGCGTGTACTTCTTACCAAGAAAAACCAATTCCAACCCATTTCTTTTGGGAATAGCTCCGCTTCGGCGCGCTAACTCCGCAAAATGGAGGCGTGCTAAAACTTCCTTGGCCGCGGAAATCCTGGGGATCAGAGACTTTCTCCAAACCTCTACCGCCTCCTGCATGGCCACGTCGCTATAATACTGTAAAGAGGGGGAAAGGTGTCGGCCAAGATTATTTCCGGGAGGGAAATCGCGGCCCAAGTCCATTCGGAGATTCGGGAGCGCGTGGAGGCCCTGAAAGCCCGAGGCATCCTCCCTCGGCTGGTTATGATCCGTGTAGGGGAGGATCCTGCCTCCGTGTCCTACATGAAGCAAAAGGAGAAAAGCGCGGCGGAAGTGGGCATCGCCTCGGAGACCCTGGTTTTTCCCGAACAAACGGAAGAGAAGACTCTTTTGGCCAAGATTCATGAACTCAATCGCGATCCAGCTGTGCATGGCATCATCGTCCAGCTCCCGCTTCCTCCGCAGATCGACACAAGGAAAGTTGTGGAAGCCATTGATCCCCTAAAGGATGTGGACTGTTTCCATCCCTTAAACGTGGGGAAACTCCTTTTGGGCGAGCCGTACCTTTTGCCCTGCACCCCCCATGGGGTTTGGCAGCTCCTTTTGCGCTCCGGCTACTCTCCGGAAGGAAAGCACGTGGTGATCTGCGGCCGCAGCAACATCAATGGAAAGCCCCTTTTTGCTATCTTGATCCAAAAAAAGGCCGGCGCGAATGCCACCGTCACTGTATGTCACACAGGAACGCGTAACCTTCCCGAAATAACACGGCAGGCGGACATTCTTGTTGCCGCCATGGGCGCGCCGCAAGCTATTACGGCGGACATGGTGCGAGAAGGGGCGGTGGTGATCGATGTGGGCGTGAATCGCGTTCCTGATCCCACGAAGGCTAGCGGATTCCGGCTTGTAGGCGATACGGACTTCGAGGCTTTGGTCCAGAAGGTGGAGGCCATTACCCCGGTTCCCGGCGGGGTGGGACCAATGACCGTGGCTATGCTCCTCTGGAACACCGTGGTGGCCGCAGAAACGCAAGCATCCCTGAGGAGGTGCTGAATGCGGAAGGCTTTTCTTTTAAGCGTTTTGGCGATGGCCTTCTTGGGCCAAGCCTTCCCAGTACAGGTTTTGGATGACCGCGGCAAAGAAATCCTCATTCCCAAAGAACCGGAGCGCATCGTTGTCCTTCTTCCACTTTATGCCCAGATCCTCGTGGACTTGGGACTGGCGGGGCGGATCGTGGGTCTGGCCAGTTCTCCCGATAACCCGCCGGAGCTCCTCGGCCTTGCGGAGGTGGGGCCGACGTTTGCGCCTTCTCTAGAGAGGATTGTGGCCTTGACGCCGGATTTGGTTTTGGGCGGTTGGGGCGAGGTGCGGGAACGCTTGGAAACCTTGGGCATCGTGGTGCTCACCGCTGGCGGTCCGGAGGGCTGGATCCGCGGGGTTTTGGATGTGCTAGAAACCATCCGCACGGTGGGAAAGGCGGTGGGAGCAGAAGAAAAAGCCGAAAGGATGATCGGCAAAATTTGCGAGGAGATCGTGCGCGTGGAAGCCCAAATTTTGGGACGACCGAAAATCTCCGTGGCTTTCCTTTATCTTCCCGCTCCCGATTCCCCCGCCTATGCTGCCGGTGCAGGTACCCCGGAGCACGAGCTCATCCTCCGCGCCGGTGGGGAAAACGTGCTTTCCGATCTTTCTGGATATCCCCTGGTGAGCCTGGAGACCCTTATTATGCGGGATCCCGAGGTTATTCTTACGGATCCTGCGCAGGTTGACCATTTTTTTGCGAGCCGGGTCCTTTCCAGGATAAAAGCTGTGCAGACCGGAAGGGTTTACGGGTTTCCAGCAGCAGAGGTCACCTCCACGCGCCTGGCTCAGGCTCTCTTGCGATTGGCAAAACTCCTGCATCCGGAAGTTTTTCCCTGACGCGTGATCCGTCCAGCTCGCCCCCAATTTAAACTCCGCACGCGGCCCGCCTTATTCCTTGCTTTTTTGGCATTCCTTGGTTTAGGGAGCCTTTTTCCTGGGGTGTTTTTCGGCGCTGAGCCTCTCCCTTTTTCCCAGGTGATCTCAGGCCTCATGGGAAAAGGAGGAGAAAACGTGGGGCTCATTGTGTGGCAGTTGCGGCTTCCCCGCGTTTTTCTTGGCTTTTTTACGGGTGCAGCCTTGAGCCTCTCCGGGGCCGTAATGCAGGGGGTTTTTCGGAATCCTCTGGCTTCCCCCTATCTTTTGGGGGTGGCGGGCGGGGCCACCGCAGGAGCAGCGGCGGTGGTGGTTTTGGGCCTACGGCCGTTTATCCCTCTGCCCTTAGCGGCCTTTGCGGGCGGTGTCCTTGCCGCTTTCCTCGTGATGCGGCTTTCGCGCACCGAGCTTGGGCTGATCCTGGCGGGGATCGCCCTGGGATCCCTTTTCTCCGCGTTGACGAGCTTCCTCCTCTTTTTGGCCGCTGGCCACCGCCGGCTGGAAGAGATCCTGTTTTGGACCATGGGGAGTTTGAGCCGGGCGGATTGGAAGGGGGTAGGGCTTTTGGCTCCCGTTGTTCTTTTCGGTGCCCTCTTTTTGGGGGCCTGGGCCCGAAGATTGGACGCCCTTTCCTTGGGCGAGGAAGGCGCCAGGTTCCTTGGGCTTGAACCGCGAGCCTTACGGCACCTCCTTTTAGGAGCCGCGGTGTTTTTGACGGCCTCCGCGGTCTCCCTTACCGGAACCATTGGGTTTGTGGGCCTAATTGTGCCCCATATGGTGCGGCTGATTTTGGGACCTGGACACCGAGGTCTTGTTCCTGCCGCGGCCTTGGCGGGAGGAACTTTTTTGGTCTGGGCTGATGTATTTGCCCGCATCGTTTTGGCGCCTGCTGAGCTTCCCGTGGGCGTGGTCACCGCCCTCGTGGGTGTTCCCTTTTTCCTCGTTCTTCTGCGAAGGGCCCGATGAAGGTCAAAGTTTGCAGGCTTCATGTGGGGTACGACCGCCGAAATGTCCTGGAAGGGGTCGATTTGGAGTTGAAAGCCGGCGAGATCCTCGGAGTTATTGGCCCCAACGGAGCAGGGAAAACTACCCTCCTTCGAGCCATGGCCGGAGCTCTCCGGCCAAGCTTCGGCGTAGTCTATCTGGATGGGAAAGAACTGGGGCAACTGAAACCTCAGGAGGTGGCCCGCCAGATTGGAATGGTGGCACAGGTTCCTTCCGTAAGTTTGGATTTCCGCGTGCGGGAGCTGGTGGAGCTCGGGAGGCTTCCGCATCTTCGGCCGCCGGATCGCTTGGGCCCCGCCGACCAAAGCGCGGTGAAGAGGGCTTTGCGCTTGACAGGTCTAGAGGAACTCGCGGAGCGGCCAATTTCCTCCCTTTCGGGGGGAGAGCGGCAGCGGGTCTTTTTGGCCCTGGCCCTGGCCCAGGAGCCCCAGGTCCTCCTTTTGGACGAGCCCACAGCCCATTTGGATGTGCGCTACCGCCTGGAGTTTTTAATCCTGGTTCGGAAGCTCGCGCGGGAAGGCCTTGCGGTAGCGATGGCCCTCCATGACCTGAATCTTGCCGCTCAATTTTCCGACCGTCTCCTCCTTTTGAGCCGGGGCCGGGTCTTGGCCCAAGGTCGTCCCCAGGAGGTCTTAATTCCTGAGCTTTTGGAAAAAGCGTTCGGTGTGAAGGCTTTGGTTTTGGGCCACCCCGTCACAGGTCGGCCCTGGGTGGAGTTCTACCTTCCCTCCTTTGCTCCTTGAGATCGGAAGACCTCCGGCTACCATTTTCTTTCGGCAATCTACGGAAGGAAAGGAGGCCGAGTGACGCGCTGGGTTGTTCCTGACC
>CAZQXP010000015.1:0-4070 GCA_964597525.1 uncultured Thermotogaceae bacterium
TACGTTGGCCTGTGCGCTGGAATATTCCCAATAGCCTCACGGTGGCGCGCATTGCTTCCGTTCCCCTCTTTTTGCTTTTTCTTTTCCTTCCCGGAACGGTGTTCAAAATCCTGGCCCTCGCCATTTTTGCCCTGGCCGCCCTCACCGATGCCGTGGATGGGTATTTGGCCCGCTCCCTCCGCGAGGTCACCACCTTTGGCAAGCTTGCCGACCCCATTGCCGACAAAATCCTTGTCACTGCGGCCTTCGTCTCCTTCGTGGAGTTCGGGGAGCTCCGGGCGTTGCCTGTGATCGTCATTTTGGCCCGGGAGTTTTTGGTGACCGGACTTCGGATCTTCGCCATGGCCGAGGGCGTGGTGATCACCGCGAGCTCTTTGGGCAAAGCGAAAACCATTTCCCACGTGGGTCTGGCCCTGTTCATTTTGGCCACGCGCTATTTCGGGATCGGCGCCTGGGGCGAATTGGCCAAGGAGGCTTTTCTCTATCTGGCTTTGACCTTGGCCGTTATTTCCGGAGGCGAATACTTCTGGCGGGCGCGCAAGCTTTTCCGGGTTACCCAAAGCCCCTGAGTTTGTCCCCATACTTTTGGGCGAATTCCTGGGCGGTTTTTTCCAGATCCGGAGCCACTCCTTTTTCCTTGGCCAAATAGTAGAGGTGCTCCGAAAGCCAAACGTAGAGATCCGCTTCCGTGCGGCCCGGGAATTTCTTGAGGATGCCCGTGCGCCGAATGGCCTCCACAATGGGCCGATACACCCGGTCGTACCAGGAGATCACCGCCTCCTCATAAGGGATCTCCCGCCTCTCCTCGAGGCCCCGGAAGTAGCGGTGGACATCGATATGCTCCAGGAGTTTTCGGTAGCCGGAGATCTCGCTCAGGATGATCTCCGCTTCCGGTCGGAGCTCTTTAAGTTTTGTGTGGCGGAGGAAGCTTGCGTACTCGGCCTTAAGGAGAATGTCCTTTTCCGTGTCCGTGGGCGTAAGGGGCACATCCGAAAGGAGCTCCACCACCTCGGCATCGATGAACTTTGCGCCCGCTTTTTTCGCGGCGGAGACGCGGTGGTGACCGTCCACCACGAAGTAGACCTCTCCGATTTTGTAGAGCTTCACCGGCGGAAGAACCTCTCCCCGGGCCAAGGCTTCCTCGATCCGCTTTTGGCGTTCGTCCTCCCCGCGCCGGGGCAGGAAGGCGCGGTCGAAATCCTCATAGCGATCCACGCTTCCCACGATTTTCTCCACTTCCACTTCTTGGAGGCCGAGGTAACGCCAGCCCCTTATGGGAACGTGATCCTTCACCCAATCGAAGGGCAAAAGCAAAGCCGGCTCCTTTTTAGCCAAGGAAAAGAGGCGGAGGAGAAAGCCAACCCAGGGAAGACGCGGAGGCATATCAAAGCTCCAGGAGGCGGAAGCCCCGCACGTGCACAATGCGGGTGGACTCAAAGAGGGTTTCCGTGGGAAGGCCCGGCCGGGGCGGGGTATGGCCATGCACATGGAGCTTGGGCTTCCATTTCCGAATCAGGGCGAGAAAGGTCTCAAAGCCCCGGTGGGCGGGATCGAGGCCGTCGTGGATGCCCCGGGGCGGCGCATGGGTGAGGAGGATATCTAGAGTCCTTCCGCGCACGCGCTTTTGCCACCAAAGCTTGGGATAAACCCGCCAGACCCTGCGCCGCATCTCCCCCTCCGTGTACTGGTTTTCGCCCTTGGGCGAATATCTTGGGCTTCCGCCGAGACCCAAAATAAGGAGCCCTAAGACCTCCACGAGTTTTCCATCCACCTCCAGGCAGCCCTGGGGTGCGCGGATCACCCGCTCCTCCGTTTCCACAGGCCGATCATGGTTTCCCCGCACGAAAAGGAGCGGCGCGCCCACGGCATCCACAAGGAACTCCAGATAATCGTAGGGCAAATCCCCGCAGGAGAGGACCAACTCCACCTTGGGAAAGGATTCGGAAAGCACTGCTCGCTCCAAGGTGGGGCTCACCTCATCGCCAACGGCCAAAATCCGCACAAATGGATTGTACTTTAGGACAGAAGCGATAGCCTCAAAGAACCTTTGACCGAACACGCGGGCTTTTCTCCCGTAATTTCAAAAGGAGAGCTATGCGCACCGCGATTTTGGCTATTTTCCTTTTGGGCTTTGCGGCTTTGGCGGATACCTTGGTCCTTGTGGATGGCACGGTTCTCGAAGGACGCGTGGAGGGGGTGAGCGCTACCACCCTCCGCTTTTCTGGCGCGCCGGGTCTCTTACAAATTCCTCTGGAAAGGGTAAGCCGGGTGACTTTGAACCTCGCCGCGGATCCCAAGCCGCGAGTAGCGCGGGCCGAGTGGTCGCGGGCTTTGGGCCAAGTCCAGCGGGAGTTCTGGAATTGCCGGAACATCCGGCAAGGGATGGTCTTAGCTGGACTGGTGTTCATTGGGTTTGGCCAGTGGCTCAACGCTTTGGGCTATGAGCCCGCGGGGCATCTCGTGAGCCTCCTTGGCGCCCTGGGGGTGCTTTGGGGGCTGAGCCTGCCCCAGCCCGGCTGCGAAATCCCCGCGGCCAGGCTGCGCACCCTCCTCTATATTGGCCTCGAACACGGCTGGCTCTACTAAGGCGCTTTCGTATAATTTGTTTTTGTGATCGTTCAGAACAGGATCCGCAAGGTCCAAAAGCGCGATCGCTCCCTAGTTCCGTTCGATCAGGGCCGCATCGTGAACGCCATCCTCCGGGCGGCCCGCTCCGTGGGCGGGTTTGCCCAGGACCTCCTTCCGGGAATCAACGACAAGCTCTTCATGTTCGGGGATGACGAGCACATCGCAGAGTTCCTCTCCGACGTGGTGGTGATCACCCTCAACCGCGATCCCAGGCACTGGATCGCCAATTTCCCGCCCACCATCGAGGAGATCCAAGATACGGTTTTGCACGTACTCCGGAGCTTTGGCCTGGTGACCGTGGCCGACGCCTACGAGTGCTGGCGGTGGGGGAAGTACTGGGTGCGGGCCGGCGCCATCACCATGGAGGAGTTCGTGGGAAACGGTTATCCCACGAAATTCCACGAGGAGACCCTGGAGTGGAACCGGGCCCACGGCTGCGACACCGTGGAAGGCCTGAACGAGATCGTACGCACCGGGAAGCTCAAGGAGCTCATCGAGGCCGCCACGGAGCGCTACGAGAAATCCCTGGATGAAGCGGCCCAAAAAGTCCTTCGCCGGATGGAAAAAGGAGATGAGATCCGGATGATCTGGATCTCCGGGCCTTCCTCTTCCGGAAAGACCACGACCACGGTGAAGCTCACCCAGAGGCTCGAGCGGGAGGGCCTGGAGTTTTTGATGCTGAACCTCGACGATTACTTCTGGCCGGTGGTGGAGCACCCGACCGACTGGCTCAACGACCGCAACTTCGAGACCCCGGAGGCCCTGGATATCCAGAGGATCAACCAGCACCTTCGGGCCCTCTTAGACGGTCAAACGATCGAGAAGCCCATCTACAGCTTCAAAGAGGGGAAACACGTGGGCACAAAGCCCGTACGGTTAAGGAAGGACCAGATCCTCCTTTTGGACTGTCTCCATGGGTTTTATCCGCCTCTCACCGCGGGGATTCCCAGGGAAAACATGTTCCGGGTGTACATCGAGGCTGCGAACATGCTCTATGAGGGCGATGGAACTACAGGAAGGCTCACGCAATTTACAGATGTGCGCCTCCTTCGGCGGATGCTGCGGGATGCGGTGCACCGGAATCATCCGCCCCTGCACACCCTTTTGCACTGGCACTATGTGCGGGCCGGGGAGCTTTTCTCCATCATCCCCCTCATGGGCCTAGCGGACCACATGATCCAGGGCGGGATGCCCTTCGATTTGCCGGTTTTGAAGCCGTTCTTCGTTCCCGATGGGATTTGGCCGCGGCCGGAGGAGCTCGCCCCCTATAGCTCCTTCTTGGATGCCCAGATCCGCTACCGCCGCATCACGAACCTTCTTTCCCAGATCGCCGGATTAACAAGCTGGGAGGTCCAGGACTACGCCTTGATCCCCGGCGATCATCTTGTGCGGGAATTCATCGGCGGAAGCACCCTCAAAATTCCCCACAACGAGTAGCTGAT
>CAZQXP010000015.1:4170-15156 GCA_964597525.1 uncultured Thermotogaceae bacterium
ATCCCAAAGGTTCCGCGTTTCCAAGATGATCCTTTTTGGTTCCCGTGCCCGCGGCGATCACCTCCGCACAAGCGACGTCGACCTCATCATCGTCTCCCCGGACTTCCAGGGAATTCCTTTTCTCCAGAGGATTCGAGAGGTAGTCGAGTTTTGGGATTCCGATCTAGCCCTGGAAGTGCTCCCCTACACCCCGGAGGAGTTCCTGCGGAAGGCCCAGGAGATCGGGATCGTCTCCCAAGCGCTCCGCGAAGGCTTGGAGATCTGAGGCCTTAAAGTTTGTACACGCTCGCGTACTTCTCCTCGATGTAGCGGAGGAAAGGCTCGGGTGAAAGCGGCTTTCCCGTGACCTTTTTGCAGAGCTCCTCGGGAAAGTACATTCTTCCGAAGCGGTGGATTTTCTCCCGCAGCCACGAGAGGACCTCGCCAAAATTTCCGTCCCGAACGTTTTTCCAAAGATGGGGGATTTCGCCAACCATGGTTTCCATAAATTGCGCCGCGTAGAGGTTACCCAAGGCGTAGGAGGGGAAATACCCAAAGGAGCCGCCCGACCAGTGCACATCCTGGAGAACCCCTTTCGCATCATCGGGCGGGACTACGCCCAAATACTCCTTCATCGCCTGGTTCCACCGCTCCGGAAGCTCCTCCACTTTGATCTTCCCTTCGATGAGCCCAAGCTCGAGCTCAAACCGAAGGCAGATGTGGAGGTTATAGGTAACCTCGTCCGCCTCCACCCGGATGAGGGAGGGTTCAACCTTGTTCACCATGCGGAAAATCTCCTCGGGCTTCTTTCGGGCAAAAACGCGGAAGCGCCGGGAAAGCTTGGGCTTGAAGAACTCCCAGAATGCCAGGCTTCTTCCGATTTGGTTTTCCCAAAAGCGCGACTGGGATTCGTGGATTCCATAGGAGGCACCACCGGAAAGACCCATCCAAAAAAGCTCCGCGGGAATTCCCTGGTCGTAAAGGGCATGCCCCCCTTCGTGAAGAGCGCCGTAAAGGGCGGAGAAAGGTTCGGCTTCGTTGTAGCGGTTGGTGACCCGGGTATCGCCTGGACCAAGGCCGATGGTGAAAGGATGCGCGGAATCGTCGAGCCTCCCCGCAGAAAAATCGTAGCCGATAGCTTGGAGGGCCTCCCGACAGAGGGCCTTTTGGCTTGGGATGCGGTACTTCCCTGCGGGAATGGGCGGGGGCGGAGTTCCTTCCTCCATGAGCTTTTTTACAAATGGGACGAGCTCTCTCCGAAGGTTTCCCAGGATCTCCGCCACCTGAGCAGTGGTCATCCCCGGCTCGTACTCCTCCAGGAGGGCGTCGTAAGGGTGCTCCTTGTACCCGATCATCCGGGCCATTTCCCGCACCATGTCCACGATCTCCGCAAGGTACGGCCGGAAAAGCTCGAAGTTTGCCTGGGCCTTGGCCTTTTCCCAAACGGATTCCGCCCGGGTGCAGAGTTCCACGAATTTCTGGTAGAAATCCGGGGGAATGGCTTTTGCCCGCTCATAGTCGCGCTTTCCCATGCGGACCATGGCCCGCTCCGCTTCGCTTGCACCCTCAAGCTCCTTTTCCGCTTGGGCTAAAAGCTCGCCGAATTTCGGGGAGACCAAGCGTTCGAAAGCGAGGCGCGAAAGTTTCCCTGTAACCCGGGCGCGGGTCTCTACACCCCGCTCGGGCATATAGGTGCGGGCATCCCAGTGGGCAATGGCCGCCGCGGCCCCAAGTTCCACCATCTCCGCCACGTAGTTCTTGAGCTCCGCCAGGGCTGACATGTCAAATCCTTTCCGTTCGCCCGGTGAAGGCGAACCTTTCAATCCGGAGTTTAGGGACCAAGGTGGCGCCGAAGGCCTCGCCACCGGTGATGAGGCTCAGCTCTTTTCCCACCGCTTGGACCAGGGAAAGAGCGCGAAGGCCGGATTCCGTGACGCGCAGATCCTCCACCGCCGCCACGATCTTCCCCTCCTCCACAAGGAAGGTCCCATCCCGGGTCATCATCGTCATGATCCCCCGCATGGGGTCCACCGTGCGGGCGTAGTGGAAGCGGGTAACCAGTAACCCCCGGGAAAGCCCGGAGAGGAGCTCCTCTTCCGAAGCTTTGCCGGGCTCCATCACCAAGTGGGTGGGCATGGGCGACCATCCCGCAGCCGAAGGGGGCAGGGCATGGCCTGTGGATTTCGTGCCCATGAGTTTGGCCGTGCGGGAGTCGTGCACCACCCCCTCCGCCACGCCGTTTCGGAAGAAGTACACCCTCGTCTTGGGAACGCCCTCGAAATCGAAGGGCATGGGAATCGTTTGGGGGTGCAGGGCGTCGTCGTAAATGGTCACCAATTCCGAAACCATTTTTTCGCCAAAGCGGTTGCAGAAAAAGCTCCGGTTTTCCAAAACGGCGCGGGCGGAAAAGCCCATGGAGGCAAGCATTCCGATGAGGGTGGCCACCGCCGGCTCCTCGAGGACCACGGGATACTCGCCGGGCGGGAGAGCGATCCTCTTTTCCGAGCGGGCGGCCTTCTCCAGAGCCCTTCCCGCCACCTCTTCGGGATGGAATTCCCGAATTTTCGTGCTTGTGAACTCCGCGTACCCGGAACCCGCTTCTTTCCCGAGGATCACGGTCACAAATCGCACGGAGGAGGCGCGGAAGTGGGCGTTCACCCCGCGGGTGGTGACGATCCAAATTTCCTCTCCGCCGGTGGCCAGGGACCCGGAGGCATTGAACCCGAGTTTGTTGGCCTCGGCCACGGCCCTCCCCACCAATTCCGCTCGCAGGGCCGGGGTGGCGTTCCACGTCTCCTCATCGAAAGCCTGAACCTCAGGGTACGGAGAAGGCCCGGGCGGCTCATAGCCCGCGGGCTTGGTTTGGGCTTTCGCCAGCTTGGCCGCCTCCTCGGCCGCCCTCTTTATTCCTTCCGGGGAAAGATCGTTTGTTTGGGCCACCCCCGTTTTCCCCTCCACCCAAGCGCGCACAAAAAGAACAGCATCTTCCGCGGCGACGTTCTGGTGGATGTGGCCAAAGGTGAAGCGGGTGAGCTCTTCCCGCTCGCGGATGAGGATGAGCTCCAAATCATCCGCGACCCTCAGTTTCTTTGCCTCTTCCAGGGCTTTTTCGGCCAGCAAAATTCCCTCCTTTCACGGCCAGCCCAATTTTTCCCGAAGGCGGGCGAAAAGTTTTGGGGTTTGCGGTAAACGCAAAAGCACCGTCTCTTTGGGGGCGCGACGGATAAGAATTTTCCCGCCAGGCGGAAGGACGCCCACGGGATCCCCGTCGGCCAAGACGAGGGTCTGCCGCCCTGCCTCCACCTCCACCTCCCAGCTTTCCGGAAGGACCACGGGCCTTAGGCCCAGCCGGTGCGGGCAAAGGGGCACAAGGAGGATGGCGGGAAGCTCAGGAGCGAGGATGGGACCCCCTGCCGCCAGGGCGTAGGCCGTGCTGCCTGTAGGCGTGGCCATCACCACGCCATCCCCGCCGAAATCCCCTAGCTCCTCCTCGCCCACCCGCACCTTCAGCTCCACGAAGCGCGACTGTGCGGTGCCCACCAAGGCAAACTCGTTGAGAGCGGTGGCGGAAAGGCCGGGCCCTTGTCCCAAAAGGCGCATCCGCCTATCCAAAAGAGCCCGGCCCTGGAGCACCTGATGGAGGGCGTCCTCCAATTCCTCCGCCCGGCAAGAGCTCAAAAATCCCACGCCTCCCAAATGCACCGGGAGAATGGGGATTTCCTGGGGATAGAGGGCGCGGGCCGCCCGAAGGAGCGTGCCATCTCCACCGATCGTGACGACAAGATCTGGTGGGCTTTGGGGCGTCGGGATTTCCCCCACAATTTCCGCGGCCACTCCCTCGCGGCTCAAAAAGCGCGTCCCCCGCTCGGCCACGGATAGGGCTTCCTTACGGTGGGAACTGGGCAAAAGCCAAACCTTTTTAACTTCCACCGCCTTTCACCCCCACGTACTTCCACGGGCAGAGCTTGCGCTCCAAAACCTCAAGGAGCACATAGAAAAGAAGGCCCAGGATGGCTAAGGCCACCACGCCCGCGAGAGCAATGTCTGCCCGGAACGTGTAGTACTCGATGAACCTCCCCAGGCCTTGGCTTGGGGGAAGGAGGATCCCGAGCTTCGTCTCGGCGATGTAGAGCATGGTGATCCCCAAGCCCACGGAGACGCGGGCCGCGGTGAGGACGTTGGGGAGGGTGGCAGGAATGACCACGTGCCAGTACACCTGCCAGCGGGAGGCGCCGGCGGAGCGCACGGAAATCACGTGGGTGGGGGAGATGAATTTCGCCGCGCCCTGGGCAGCCACCACTACCTGGAAAAAGAGGGCTATCACCACTACTACCAGCCGCACCACCTCGCCGAGCCCGAAGGCCAAGTACAAAAAGAGGAGGAGGGCCACCGGCGGCATGGGGTAGAGGAGGTAAATGAGAGGGGAGAGGAACTGGTCGAGTTTGGGTTCAAACCCAACGGCCAATCCCACGGGAAGGCCGAGGAAGAAGGAGATGGCCAAGGCCACGAGGAAGCGGAGGGCGGAAAAGCCGAAAGCGGAAAGGAGGGTCCAGATATTTTCGCCTGCAGCAGAAGCCGCCTGCCAGGGATAGGGAAGGATGGGCCGGCCTTTCGTCCAGGAAAGCCCGAAGGAGACCGCGGCCCAGGCGCCGAACACCAAAATCACGCCCAAGAGATACGCAATCGCTTGCCTCATCCGCTCATCTCCAAGACCCGGCGCAGGTTCTTCACTTGCTCCAGGAATTCCGGGCTTCCCCGGTACTCATGCTCGCCCATCCCCGGGTTTTCCAGGACCTCGCGGATCCGCGCCGGCCGCGGGGAAAGAACGAAAATCCTCTGTCCCAAGAACACCGCCTCCTCGATGTCGTGGGTCACCAGCACCCCCGTGAACCGCATCTCCCACCAGAGGTCGAGAATGAGGTTCTGGATGCGCTCGCGGGTGAGGGAGTCGAGGTTGGCCATGGGCTCATCCATGAGGAGGACGCGGGGCCGGAGGGCCAGGGCCCGGGCGATGCCCACCCTTCTTCGCATCCCCTCGGAAAGCTCTGCGGGAAAGCGCCGTTCAAAGCCGTTCAGGCCCAAAGCGGAAAGGATCCCATCCACGCTCTCCCGCCTCTTTTGGAGGCGAAGGCCCAGCTCCGCGTTTTGCCGCACGGTTTTCCAGGGAAGAAGGCCGGCGTCTTGAAGGATGAGGGCCACATCCCGGCGCACGCCCCGGACTTCTTCGCCATCGATGAGGACCTGACCGGACGTGGGGCGAAGAAGACCGTCCAAAATGAGAAGTAAACTGGTTTTTCCGCACCCCGATGGCCCCACCACCGCCACCATCTCCCCTTCCCCTACGGTGAAGGAGATGTTATCCAGGGCGGGAACGGATTCCGATCCGTTCCCATAAACCAGGGTTACGTTTTTGACCTCGATCATTGACCCAGGACGGCGTCGGCGTAGGAGATGGTTCGCGGCAAGTAGCCTTTCTTTCTCGCCCAAGAGGCCACAAGCTCGAAGATTTCCGGATCCAGAGGGGAAGGCTCGGTGAATTTAGGCATACGCAGGGCATCCACTGCGGCCTCCACCCGCGCCCGATCCTCCGGTGCGGCCGTCTCCAGGTTCACCCCGGGGAAGAAAAGGTCAATGGCCAGAGGCATGGCGAGCTCCACGAGCTCTTCCCGGCTCATGCTTTGGATGCGGGCAACGGCTTCCGCCACCGCGAAAAGGAACCGCGCGCGGGCCTCGGCGGACATAGAGCGCCGCACCACCAAAACGTCAGGAGGGACCGGAAGGCCCGCGAAATCGGCAAGCACCAAGAGGGTTGGCTTTCCCTCGAATTCGTAGTGGAGGAGATAGTCCACGTAGGGCTGGGGCAGCACAGCCGCAGCGGTCATGCCAAACAGGGTCCAGGTGGCGTTGATGAGGAGGTTATCCTGGCCCACGTAAAGCTCCGGAGGGTAGGAAAAGCCGTGCTGGGCGAAAAGCTGGTCGAGCATGAATTCCAGATCCGATTGCCGCGGGATCGCAATTTGCATACGGCGCGTTCGTGCCGCCTCTACGAGTTCCGCCAAAGAATAAACGCGGGAGTAATTGGCGGGGGTGATGAGGGCGAGGTGGGAGCCGTCCTGGGGCGGCAAAAACAGGGCCGCAGCGATGGCTGCCTCCCTTGGGTTCGTGGCCACAAGGAGGATGGCAGAGGTGAGGTCCGTCACCAGGGCGTCAATTTGTCCCGCCTGGAAGGCGAGGATCCGGTCGCGCTGGCTGGGAAGGGGTACGAGCTCCACCTCTAGCCCCTGTTCGGAAAAAAGGCCCAGCTTTTGGGCTATGGCCACGGGTAATGCCCCAAGCAAGGGGGGAAGGGAAACGCGAATTGGCGTGGCCAAAGCCAAGATCCCAAAAAACAACGGCAGAAGGTAACGTAGCCTCATGGTTCTGGATTATAGCCGAGGGGAAGCGGCGGTCCTTAAGACGCTTCCGTTCTGGCTCCGCCTTCTTTAAGCCCGGCGATGAATGCCTCCGCCGCCGGCCCCATGATCTCCGGCACATACCCCCCTTCCAAAACGCAGAAAGTCGGGAGCTTCAGAGTCCCCAAAACGTAGCCGATATCGTAGTAGTCGGAGACCTCCAGGCCCAGGCTCGCCAACGGATCCTCTTTGTAGGTGTCAAACCCCACGGAGATCGCAAGCTCTTCGTAATCCCTTCCCGCTTGCTCTAAGGCCCCTTCCAAAGCCTCCACATACCTTTCCCGTCCGCACCGAGGGGGAAGAGGGATGTTGATGGCGTTGGCGTAGGAGCGATGCCCCGTTCCCGGGTAGTTGTACATGCGGTGGAGGGAGACGTAGGTGACCTTGGGGTCGCCGAGGAAAATGGCCTCCGTTCCGTTTCCGTGGTGGCCATCGATGTCCACAATGAGGGTCTTTTTCCCCGAGAGCTTCACGGCCACGGCGATGTTGTTGAAGTAACAGAAGCCTCCGAGGAAATTGGGGCCGGCGTGATGCCCCGGAGGCCGCAGGATGGAAAAGCCATGCACCTTTTGGGCCAAGAGGGCACCGCCCACGGAAAGCTTGGCATAGAACTCCAAATTGGGGTAAACCGGGCAGTCGGGATCGTAAAAATCCCCGGTTTTCACGCGGCGAAGAAGCTCCGGCGTATGAACCGAGAGGATCTCCTCGTCCGTGGCGGGCGCGGGCTCCCGGAAGGAAAAGCCCAAGCGCTCAAGATAATCCTTCAGGAGGCGGACCCTTGCCGGCCCCTCCGGGTGGCCGATGGCGTTATACTCCAAGCACCGTGGGCTGAAAATGATCTCCATGGCCAAGGATTATACGCCCGCCCTCGTTTTGGCTTCTTCCTCACCCCGCCGCCGGGAACTCCTCCGCCTCCTTTCCCCGAACTTCCTCGTCGTCCCTTCGGAGCTGGAGGAAGCCGAGGCCCAAACGCCCCAGGATCTTTTGGAAATCGCGGAGGCTAAAGCTGCGGTTGTGGCCGAAAAATTCCCGGAAAGCATTGTGATCGCCGCCGATACCGGGGTTTTTCGGGACGGAAAAAGCTTTGGGAAACCCAGAGATCTTGAGGAGGCGAAGAACTTTCTTTCCGCCCTTTCCGGGGGCTGGCACTCCGTGTTCACTGCCCTCGTGGTTCGGAAAGGGGAAAGTGCGCGCAAAGCCTTGGTGGAAACGCGGGTCCTTTTTCGCCAGCTTTCCGAGGAGGAGATCGCCTGGTATCTGGAAGTGGAGGAGGTTTTGGATAAAGCCGGCGCCTATGCCATTCAGGGCCGGGCCGCCGTGTTTGTGGAGCGCATTGACGGGGATTTCTACAACGTCATGGGCCTTCCTCTCTGTGCCCTCTGGAAACTCCTTTGGGAGATGGGATGGCGACCGAAAAAGGCTTGAAGTATCCGGGATATTTGGGGCTTTCCTCGGCGGAGTTCACAAGGCGCGTTCAAGCCCTCTATGAGCTCTCCTCGCCCTGCCGGCTTTGTCCAAGGAAATGCGGGGTGCGCCGCGATCAGGGCGAAAAGGGCTTTTGCCGCACAGGCCTAAAACCTTGGGTGGCAAGTTTCGGCCCCCATTTTGGCGAGGAGCGGGAGCTCGTGGGGCGTTTTGGCTCCGGCACGATCTTCTTCGCCGGCTGCAACCTCGGCTGCGTGTTCTGCCAGAATTTTACAATCTCCCAGCTTGGGGAAGGGGAGGAAATCACCGTGGAGGATTTGGCAAAAATCATGCTTCGGCTTCAGGACATGGGATGCCACAACATCAATTTCGTCACGCCCACCCACCAGGCGCCCATGATTGTGGAGGCCGTGGGGCTAGCCCGGGAGGAGGGCTTAGAGATCCCGCTCGTTTGGAACTGCGGCGGGTACGAATCCGTGGAGGCCCTGAAAGTTCTTGAGGGCATTGTGGATATCTACATGCCCGATTTCAAGTACGGGGATAACACCGTGGCCGCAAAATTTTCCAAGGCTCCGGATTATTTTGAGCGGGCCTGTGAGGCCTTGAAGGAGATGCACCGCCAAGTGGGCGATCTTCAGGTTCGAAATGGGATTGCCGTGCGCGGGCTCATCGTGCGGCACCTCGTTTTGCCCTCTGGCCTTGCGGGAACAGAGCGGGTCCTTCGGTTCATCCGTAATGAGATTTCCCCGGATACTTACGTTAACATCATGGCCCAGTATTACCCTACCCATCGGGCTTGGCAGTTTCCTGAGCTTTCCCGGCGCATTACGTCTGCGGAATACCGCGAGGCTTTGGCATTGGCCCAGGCTCTGGGCCTGCGCCGCGCTGGCCCCCATTAATCCTCCTTGACGGTCAGACAAGTTCGGCGAAGATTCCTCTCGAATGAATGCGGAAGGAGGAGGGATGCGCAAATCCCATGTGAAGCTTTTCGTTCCTGGGCCGATTGAGGTTCGACCGGAGGTCCTCCAGGCCATGGCTACCCCCCAGATCTACCACCGCACCCCGGAGTTCCGCGAGCTTTACGCTGAGCTCCAAACGAAGCTCAAAAAGTTCCTCTACACCGAGCAGACGGTTTTCATTTTCACCTCGTCCTCCACAGGCGTGATGGAGGCTGCGGTACGCAACTGCGTGAAAAAGAAGGTTCTCAACCTCGTGAACGGCGCCTTTGCCAAGCGCTGGCACGAGATCACCCAGGCCTGCGGCATCCCCTGCGAGGCTCTGGAGGTGCCCTGGGATAAGGCTATCCGGCCCGAACAAGTGGAGGCCAAGCTCAAAACTGGCGAATTCGATGCTGTGACCCTTGTTTTCAATGAGACTTCCACCGGCCTCATGAACCCGCTTGCGGAAATTGCGGAAGTGGTGCGGAAGTTCCCCGACGTTTTGCTCCTTGTGGATGCCGTCACCGCCATGGGCGGGGTGAAAATTGAGTTCGACAAACTCGGCTTGGACGTGTGTTTGGCTGGGGTCCAAAAGTGCTTTGGGCTACCGCCGGGCCTCACCGTCTGCGCCGTCTCCGAGCGGGCCCTCAAGCGCGCCGAGGAGGTCAAACCCAAGACCTACTACTTCAACTTCCTCGTTATGCTCAAATCCCACCAAAAGAACGAAACCCCGGCTACGCCTTCCATTCCCCACATGTTCGCCCTGAACCTCCAGCTCGATTACTTCTTTGAGGAAGGCCTCGATCGGCGGTTCGCCCGCCATGAAGAGATGGCAAAAATCGTGCAAGCCTGGGCCAAAAAGTACTTCGACATCTATCCGGAGGAGGGGTATTGGTCGAAGACCGTGACGTGCATCAAGAACACCCGGGGTATTTCCGTGGACGAGCTCAACAAAACCCTCATTCGCGAGTACGGGATGCGCATCTCCAACGGCTATGGAGATCTTCGGGAGAAAACCTTCCGCATCGCCCACATGGGCGACCTCACCCCTGCCGATATCTACGGGGTTCTGCGGGCGATCGAAGAAATTCTGAAGTTAAGCTGAGGAGGGGAGGATGAAGGTTCTCATCTGCGATCCCATTGATGAGAAGGCCATAGCCAAGCTCCGGGAGGCTGGCCTTTCCGTCACGGTCAAGACGGGGATGAGCGAGGCCGAGCTCGCTGAGGAACTGGGGAAAGGCTACGACGCCATCGTGGTTCGCTCGGCGACAAAGGTCCGGAAGGCCGCCATCGATGCAGCGAAAGGCCTGCGGCTCATCATCCGCGCTGGGGTAGGCCTGGACAATATCGATGCCGACTACGCCAAAGAAAAGGGGATCGAGGTTTTGAATACACCCAAGGCGAGCACGGATTCCGTGGCGGAGCTTGCCTTGGCCCACATGTTCGCCCTCGCCCGCTCCTTGGTACGGGCGACAGAAACCATGCGGGAAGGGAAGTGGGAGAAGAAGGCCTTCCACGGGATCGAGCTCCAGGGGAAAACTTTGGGCGTGATCGGAATTGGCCGGATTGGCCAGGCCGTGGCCCGGAGGGCCCTTTGCTTGGGGATGAAGGTGATCGCCTACGATAAATTCGTGAAGGAATCGCCGGTCCCCGGGGTGAGGATGGTCTCCCTCGAAGAGCTTCTGCGGGAAAGCGACTTCGTGACCCTCCATATTCCGCCGGATCCAGCCGGGCCCGTCATCGGCGCGAAAGAAATTGCCATGATGAAGGACGGCGCATTCCTCATCAACTGCGCCCGCGGCGGGGTGGTCGACGAAAAAGCCCTCCTTGAGGCCCTGAACTCCGGAAAACTGGGCGGGGCGGGTCTCGATGTGTTCGAGGAGGAGCCCCCTAAAAACATGGAGCTCCTTCGGCACCCCAAAGTAACCCTCACCCCCCACATCGGCGCCCAAACCCACGAGGCCCAGGCCCGCATCGGCGACGAGATCGTGGAGATTCTTCTCTCCTGGGCACGAAAGGGCTGAGATGGCCAGGATCTACGCGTTTCGCGGGATTCGGTATAACCCCAAAGTCGTTTCGGATTTGTCTTTGGTGGTGACGCAGCCCTACGACCGCATCGGCGAGAAAGAGGAAGCCGAATATCTTCGCCGCTCGCCCTATAACTTCGTGCGCTTGATCGGCACAAAAATCCC
>CAZQXP010000016.1:0-13702 GCA_964597525.1 uncultured Thermotogaceae bacterium
GGCACGCGGAGACGGGCCCGCACTTTTCCGTTGATCTGCACAGGGATTTCCACTTCGCCGCCTTCCAAGGCCTTGGGATCATAAGCGGGCCATGGGGTTTCCAAGATGGCCTTTCCTTCCCCGAGCCTTTGCCAAAGCTCCTCACAGATGAACGGCGTAAAAGGAGAAAGGAGGAGGATCGTATCCCTGAGAGCCCTTCGCAAAAGCCGCGCATCCCCTTGCGGGTCCTCCAGGTACTCGGAGATGGTGTTCACAAGCTCCATGATCGCGGCCACCGCCGTGTTCAGGGCCAGCCTCCCTTCGAATTCCTCGGTGACCTTTTTGATCGTAGCGTGAAGCTTTCCCCAGATCTCCCATTCTTTGGGGCCGAACTCTTGGGGATCTGGCTCCTCGGTTATGCCGGAGGCTCGTTCCATGATGGCAAGGGCCATATTCCAAAAGCGGTGGAGGAAACGGTAACATCCCCGCACGCCTTCCTCGCTCCACTCGATTTCCTTTTCCGGCGGGCCCATGAAGAGGGTGTAAAGTCGTTCGGTGTCTGCGCCGTACTGGGCGATGAGCTCGTCGGGAGAAACCACGTTCTTCTTGGATTTGGACATAGCCACCACGGAAACCACGAGCTCCGCCCCGCATTTGGGACAACGGTTCCCCTCCAAAACTTCTTTTGGCGGGATCCAGTGGTGGGTGGGACACCAGTAAGCGGGATAGGTCACCATCCCTTGGGTGAAAAGCCGCTTGAACGGCTCGTCGAAGGAAAGGAGCCCAAGGTCGTAGAGGAATTTTGTGATGAACCGGGAATACAGGAGATGGAGGATAGCGTGCTCCACGCCGCCCACATAAAGGTCCACGGGAAGCCATTTGTTGACAAGTTCCGGATCAAACGGCCGCGTATCGTCCTTTGGGGAGATATAGCGGAGGTAGTACCAAGAGGAGTCCACGAAGGTGTCCATGGTATCGGTATCGCGGCGGGCCGGGCCTCCGCAGCGGGGGCAAGTCGTGGGGATGAATTCGGGAATGTCGGCAAGGCCGAGTTTTCCAATTCTTTTTACCTCGGGAAGCTTAACGGGAAGGTCCTTCTCCGGAACGGGAACGATCCCGCACTTTGGGCAATGGATCATGGGGATGGGCGCACCCCAATAGCGCTGGCGGGAAATGAGCCAGTCCCGAAGCTTATAGCTCACGGTCTTCTTTCCTAAGCCCTTTTCCGAAAGCCACTCCACCGTTTTGGAAAACGCTTCCGACCCCGGCGTTCCCGAAAGGGGGCCGGAGTTCACCATGGTCCCAAAGCCCGCGTGGAAAAGGAGATCCCGAAGGAAAGGAATATCCCAGAGGATTTCCGCCACCGTTCGCTTTGAGGTGAAACGAGGATCGCGGTTTTGCAATTCGACGAGGGCTTTTCTCTCTTCGGCTACGGAGCCAATGTTGATGGTTTCCTTGGCAAAAACGATTTGCCACCCCTTTCCCACCACCGCGGCCCAGCCGCGCGGCGAAAGTTGCTCCCTCAAGATTTCCGTTACCCTGTCCGCGTCTTCTTGGGAGAACTCAAGGAGAAGAGCGCCGTTTTCCTCTTTCGGGGAGAAGCCTGCGGACGCCAAAGCCTGAGGGAGCTCGCGCGAGAAGGAGCCCGCGGGGATATAGGCCTTGGCTTTTCCTTCGGGGTGGGCAATCACGGGAACCACGGGAAGCCCGAATTTGAGGGCGAAGAGGAAATCCCGCTCGTCGTGGGCGGGGACACCCATGATCGCACCGGTACCGTAGCCGAGGAGCACGTAGTCAGCAATCCATATGGGGATACGCTCGCCGTTAACGGGGTTTATGGCGTATGTGCCCAGGAAAACCCCGGTTTTTTCCTTCTCCGTGGAGGTGCGTTCCACTTCTGTGAGCCGATCAGTTTCTTCCTGATAGGCCTTCACCTCGGCGCGGCGCTCAGGTGAAGTGAGTTCGCCCACGAGGGGATGCTCCGGAGCCAAGACGAGGAAAGTTGCGCCCCAAAGGGTGTCCGGCCTTGTGGTGAAAACGCGGATTTCCTGGCCAGTCTCGGCGCGGAAGATTACCTCCGCTCCCTCCGAGCGGCCGATCCAGTTCTCCTGCATTTTCTTCACGTGCTCCGGCCAATCGAGCTTCTCCAAATCCTTAAGGAGGCGCTCGGCATACGCGGTGATCTTGAAATACCACTGTTCAAGCTCCCTTTTCTCCACAAGGGAATTACAGCGCCAGCAGCGGCCACCGATCACCTGTTCGTTGGCCAAAACCACCTCGCAGTGCGGGCACCAGTTGACCTTCCCTTTGGCTCGGTAGGCTAGGCCTTTCTCATAGAGCTTCAGGAAGAGCCACTGGGTCCATTTGTAGTAGTCCGGCTCGCAGGTGGCGATTTCCCTGTCCCAGTCGTATTCCACACCCCAGGCCCTGAATTGCCGCTTGAACTCGCGGATGTTCTGCCAGGTCCAATCCCGAGGGTGTACCCCCTGCTCGATGGCCGCGTTCTCCGCGGGAAGCCCGAAGGCATCCCAACCCATGGGGTTGAGGACGTTCCATCCCCGCATAAGGAGGAACCGCACGATGGCATCGCCCAGGATGTAATTCCGGCCGTGCCCGGCATGAAGCTTTCCCGAAGGATAGGGGAACATATTGAGGTAGTAGAACTTCCTGCGGGTGTCGTGGATCTTGGCCTTGAAAAACCCGCGTTCGCGCCAGAAATCCCGCCACTTTTCTTCGATCTTTTGGGGATTGTAGGGTTCGCGGTTCACAGGAGCCCCCCTTTCACCAAATCCTCCGCTTCATCCAAGACCTTTTGAACCTCCATGGGATCATCCATCTCGCAGTAGAGACGCAAAATTGGTTCTGTTCCTGAGGCTCGAAGGAGAAGCCATCCCCGCGAAAATCGAAGTTTTAAACCGTCCAAGTCTTCGATTTTCACCACGCGATGGCCGGCCAACACTTCCGGCGGGTTTTTCCGAAGTTTTTCGGCGATCTCCAAGCGGTTGGGGAGGAGGAGATCCCTCCGGGAGTAATAATGCGGCCCAAACCGGGAAAAAAGCTCTTCCACTAAAGCCGAGAGGGGTTTTCCTTCGGTGGCCACGAGCTCCAAAAGAAGGAGGTTGGAAAGGATCCCGTCCCGCTCGGGAAGGTGCCAAGAATAGCCATATCCGCCGGATTCCTCTCCCGCGAAAACTGCCCTCTTTGTGACCAAGCCCTCCACTGCCCACTTGAACCCGATTTTGATTTCCTGGCAAGGGACGCCCGCTTCTTCGGCGATTTTTCCCACCATGTCCGTGAGGGCAAAGGATTTTAGGATGGGGCCTTTGAGCTCGCGGTTGCGGAAAAGGTGCCAAAGAAGGAGGGATGCGGTGCGGTGGGTGTTGAGGAACTCGCCTTGCTCGTCCATGCCGGCGGCGCGGTCGCCGTCGCCATCGGTGACCAAGCCTACGAGGATACGCCCCCTCACCCTTCCTCGGAGGCCCCGGATTACCGCTTTAAGCGGTCCCATGTTTTCCGCAATGGGCTCGGGCTTTTTTCCGCCAAAGAGGGGATCCAGTCCGGAGCGGATGATGACGTGCGGAAGGCGAAGTTCCCGTAGAATTGTGGCCAAATAGCCTTGGGCGGAGCCATACATGGCATCCACGATAGGGAAAAGAGGGGCGCGGCGGATAAGTTTTAAATCCACAGCCTGACGGATTTTTTCCAGATAAGCCTCCCGAATGGAACGGGTGGGGATTTCCGCCGCGCCAATATTCGGCGCTTTCTCCGGAAGCCGCGCTTCGATGGCTTTGGTGATCTCCTCGGTGGCGGAACCACCGTATTCTGGCTTGAACTTAACGCCGTTGTATTCCGGAGGATTGTGGGAAGCCGTAATCATCACTCCGCCCGCAAGGCCTTCTGCCACCACGGAGAAAGAGAGGGCGGGCGTGGGAACGGGCTCCGGTGTTATCCAGGCAGGAACGCCGTTTACCTTGAGGGCCTTGGCCAACTCCAGGGCGAATTCCCGGGAAAGGAAGCGCGTGTCGTACCCCACAAGCATCCCCGCTTCCGCCTCCCGAAAGGGCACCCCCCATTCCCGATAAATGCGGCCCTCCCGGCGTTTGGGGTCCCGAAGATAGGAGGCGATGGCCGCGCCCACCCGGGCCACGTTGGCAAATGTGAAATCCCGGGCGATCACCCCTCGCCATCCGTCCGTGCCAAAATGAATTTCCTCTTTCACTTCTGCCCTTTCCTCTTTATTCCCCGGAAGTCCACCCGCTCAATGTGGGGCGGGATTTTCACCCCGTCGCTTTCCAAAAGCTCCACGATGAGGTCCACCGGAATCGCCGTCTCCAACCAAAGATCTTCCACAAAGACCACGCCGTTTCGCACCGGGACCTTCTCCAGGGCTTTCTCCAAAGCCCGGCAGTATCCCTCTCTCAATCGGGTTAATTCCTCCTCGAGCTCGGGCATCCTAGTACCGCCATTCCACGGTGTATTCCAGCTCGGCCTTACCTAAAGCTTCCACCGGGATGGCGAATTTTACCCGCTGGGCGTCCAGGATTTCGTAGGGGAGGGTAGCATGTAAGATCCGCCAGTATCCGGGAAGGTCCTCCATGGCCTCCACCGTTACGGCCTTTTCTTTGCTTGAAAAAATGAGGATGCGCCTCGTTTCCAAGAACAGGTTTTCCCCGAGTTTTTCGCGCTTGACCACGATGCGCTGGGCCTTGAGATCAAAGGCGCTCCCCAGGCGGAGTTCTACTTCCGCCCCTTTGGGCGTGTGGGAGATGGCATCGGCCCCTACAAAGATTCTCTCCGCATAAACCCGGACTTCTCCGGCAGGAAGAATCTCAGGAGCCACAAATTGGATGAGGGTTTCCACCTTTTCCCCGGAAAGGCGGAACACTTGGGTTGCCGGGAATTCCGCGGAAACGAGAGGCAGGACCAGCGTCCCTTGCGGGAGGTCCCAGAGGCCGGGAAGGTCATAGCGGTAGTACTCAAAGGCCTGGGCTGGCGCAGCAGGGGCGAAGGCCAGAGCGCGGACCCCAAGCTCTGGCTGAGCCCCGTAGATTTCGCCCGCAATCAAAACGAGTTTCACATCCGAAAAATCTCGGCCGGTAGCGTTTTGGACCACGGCTTTGCCGAAAAGGCGGAGCGTTCCTTCGGAGAAATCCGCGTCGTAAACTGCTTTCCAGGAAAACCCGCGCGCCAAATACCGGAACCGCAAGGTTTTCGTACCCCCTTCTTCGGCTTTGTAGAAGAGAAGGGCTTGGACGGGAGAGGGTTCTACGAACTTTGGTCCAGAGAGCCAAAGATAATCCCGCACGACCTTCACGCCCTCCGGTGTTTCCAAAACCAGCCCTTCGGGAAGGATGGTCCTTAGAATCCCGCGGAAGGCCAGGGTGCCCGTTTGCACGGTGACTTCCTTCCCGAGGAGGTCCTCCATGCTCCAGCCCCGCACCTCCAAAGGCCGCAGGGCTTTAATCTCCACCCCTTCCACAGCAAGGCTTTCCCAGAGGGTTTCCCGGGGAAAACCCTGGAGTTCGAAGACTCCTTCCTTTTCCAAAAGAAAAGCCCGCTCTTCCTCCACGAGGGCCAGACCCTGGGAATAGAGGACGAGCTGGGTTTGTCCCAAGGCCAAGCATCCTACGGTCGCTAAAAGCAAAAGTACGCGCACAGGATCACCCCTTGGCATTGTACTATTCTCCGAGCTCCTCGAGCTCTTTCTTCACTGCGGCGATCTCTTCTTCCAATTCCTTTTGCATGCGTTCGAGCTCGGCAAGGTAGTCGCGGAGGAACCGGCGGTATTCCTCCCGGCTCCACCACGGCCCAAACCGCCCTGGGCCGAAACGGAAGAAGAAAAACGGCGGAAAACCAAATCCGAACGCGCCATACCTCCACCAGCGCATCGTTCCACCTCCCGGCTAATCATACCGGGAGGCCGCAAAGCTCGCGCTCTTTTGGGGGAGAAGCTCGGAAATGCGGCGGCGAAGTTCCCCTAAATTCTCGCCGGTTTTCGCGGAGATGAGGACGCCTGGCTGGGCTTCCTCGAGGATCTCTTCAGCCCGCGCCCAATCTGCAGGGGTGCGCAGAAGATCCATTTTGTTGAGGGCATAAAGGAGAGGTGGCCTAGGCTCTGTTCCCTCGAAAATTCCCGCTAAAACTTCGCGCACCACCTTAAGATGGGCAGGGGCTGCAGGGGAGGAAATATCCAGCACTACCAGGATCAAGGAGGCTTCCCGCACAGTCTCCAGGGTGGCGTGGAAAGCGGGGATAAGCTGAGGTGGAAGATCCCGAATGAACCCCACTGTGTCTGCCACGAGGGCGAAGCGGCCGTCGGGAAGGAGCATGCGCCGGACTTTCGTATCCAAAGTGGCGAAAAGCTGGTCCGCTACCAGCGCATCCCCTTTAGCCAGGGCGTTGAAGAGCGTGGATTTTCCGGAGTTGGTGTAGCCCACGAGGGCGATCAGGGGAAAGCCGCGCCGCCGGCGGCGGGAGCGCCGCACATCCCGGGCACGCTCCGCCTCTTTGAGCTCGCGGAGGATGGTTTGAATCCGCCGGCGGATGGCCCTTCGGCTTTGTTCAAGCCTCGTTTCCCCCGGTCCCATGGTCCCCACAATCCCGCCGGTGTCGGAGAGGACCTGTCCCCAACCCCTGAGGCGAGGAAGAAGGTATTGGAGCTGGGCAAGCTCTACCGCCAACGCCGCCTCTTTCGTCCCCGCGTGAAGGGCGAAAATATCGAGGATGAGCTGGGAGCGATCGATGATCTTGAGCCCGGTGAACTCCTCAAGGTTTCGGGCCTGGGCGGGGGTGAGCTCGACCCCAAAGATGAGGGTGTCCGCACCATACCCCTGGGCCAGTTCCCGAACCTCCAAGACTTTTCCTTTGCCGATGTAGGTAGCGGGATCCGGCCGATCCCGCCGCTGGACGGTGGTGGCCACGACCTTTGCGCCCGCGGTTTGGGCCAAGGCCGCGAGTTCCGCGAGCCTTTCCCCGGGATCCAGGCCCGGAGGGACCACTTCCACGAGGATCGCCCGCTCTCCGCCACGGATGCGGGCCCGTTCGCCGAGGTAGTCCTCAATAACCAGGCGCTTTAATCCTCTTCCCATAGTTTGGCCCCAAGGCCGCGCAGTTTTTCCTCCATATTTTCGTAGCCGCGGCGGAGGTGGTGAAGTCCGCGGATGAGGCTTGTGCCCTCCGCGGCCAAAGCGGCGAGGACCAAGGCCGCACCGGCTCGGATGTCCGTGGCCTCTACTTGCGCGCCCCGCAATCTTTCCACGCCCTCCACCACCTGAACATTCCCGCTCACCTGGATTTTCGCGCCCATCTGGAGAAGAGGCTCCACGTGGCCAAACCGCGAGGCGTAAACGGTCTCCGTAACGGTGGAGCGGCCTTCGGCCAAAGAAAGGAAGGCCACAATGGGCGGTTGAAGGTCCGTGGGAAACCCGGGATAGGGCCAAGTCCGTAAATCCAGGGGTTTTGGCCTTGGGGGACCAGAAACCTCCACCCAGTCCGGACCACGCTCGACCTCACATCCTGCCAGGGCAAGACGATCGAGGAGGGCCGCAAGATGTCGGGGCTCCACATCCACGGCCCGCACGCGGCCGGCGGTGATGGCCCCGGCTAAAAGATAGGTTCCCGCCTCAATGCGATCGGGAATGATCGTGTGTTCTGCGCCTCCCAACGATCCCGCCCCGCGAATGGAGACGCGGTCCACTTCCCAACGCACCTCCGCCCCCATCTTCTCCAGGAGAGCGGCCAAATCCGCGACCTCGGGCTCGCGGGCGGCGTTCACGATGACCGTTTCTCCCTCCGCGAGGGCACCGGCCAAAAGGAGCTGCTCGGTGGCGCCCACGGAGGGGAAATCCAAATAAACTTCGGCGCCCCGAAGTTTCTTCGCTTTCGCGAAGACCGCGCCATTGACGAATTGAATCTCCGCCCCAAGGCAGGAAAGGCCATAGAGGTGAAAATCCACAGGCCTTGGCCCTAAAGAGCATCCTCCAGGGAGAGGGACCTTGGCCTGTCCCGCCCGCGCCAAAAGCGGGCCCAACACCAAAAAGGAAGCCCGCATCCTCTGCACGAGCTCCGGTGGGGCCTCGGTACATAACTCCTTTCCCCCGCGGATCTCCAACACTCCATCCCGCCAAACCGCCTCCTTACCTAACGCCTGGACCAGCTCCACTGCCGTCTCCACATCGAGGAGCCTGGGAACATTGCGGAGGATCACCGTCTCCGGAGTAAGAAGGGCAGCGATGATCGCTGGGAGGGCGGCGTTTTTTGCCCCGGAAATCCTCACTTCTCCCCTAAGCCTTTCTCCGCCGGTGATGCGGATCACGGAAGGAGAGGCCGGGGATCCACAGGGGTGCCCAAATACCGCACCTCGAAGTGGAGATGGGGTCCGGTGGAAAGGCCGGTGTTCCCAGAGAGGGCGATCACATCGCCGGCGGAAACCCGTTGCCCTTCGCTCACCAAGAGCTTAGAAAGGTGCCCGTAGTAGCTTTCGTAGCCGTTTCCATGATCGATGACCACGAGCACGCCGAAGCCCTCGTGCCAGCCGGCAAAAGTCACGGTTCCTGAGGCCGCAGCCCGCACGGGCGTGCCCTCCGGCACGGCGATGTCGATCCCTGTATGGAACGAGGGCACTCCGTAGATGGGGTGAATGCGGGGCCCAAACGGGGAGGAAATGGGGCCGCGCACAGGCCAAAAGAATTTTGCGGTCTCCGTGCCCAAAGTGGGGATGGTTCTGGGATTGGGAACGAAAAGGGAAGTTCCCGCTGGAGGGTCGGCCCGGAGCCCATTGGCCTCCCGCAGGCTCTCCTCACTCACCCCGTATTTGGCGGCGATTTCCTTTAACGTTTCCCCGGGTTTTACCGTGTGGATCACCCCGTCCTTGGGGATCAAAAGCCGTTGGCCCGGGTAGATCGTGGTGGTGGAGAGGTTGTTGGAGACCATGAGCCAAGACACAGGGACTCCGTAACGGGAGGCGATGCTTGAAAGGGTATCACCTGCACGGACCTCATACACCGCGACTTTAGCCTGGAGCGCAGGAAGGGTCTGTGGGGGGCCACCGAGTTCCGGCTGGGAAGAAAGGGCAAAGAGGACCAGGGGGAGACACAGGGCCAAAACGGCGATGAACCAAAGGTTATTCACTGTTCATCAGCTCCAGGAACTGTTTGTTCGTTTTGGTGCGCTCCATGCGCTGTTTGATGAACTCCAGGGCTACCCCTGGGTCCGGCATCTCGGAGATGAGCTTACGCAGGATCCACACCCTGCGAAGGACATCTGGCTCAAGGAGGAGTTCCTCTTTTCTTGTGCCAGACTGGATAAGATCGATGGCCGGAAAGATTCGGCGGTTCGCGAGATCCCGGTTGAGCACAAGCTCCATATTTCCGGTGCCTTTGAACTCCTCGAACACCACCTGGTCCAAGCGGGAACCCGTATCGATGAGGGCGGTGGCGATGATCGTGAGGGAACCGCCCTCCTCGATGTTCCGGGCCGCGCCAAAGAATTCCTTGGGCTTATAGAGGGCTGTGGGGTCAATCCCGCCGGAGAGAAGTTTTCCGGAAGGGGTGATGGAGAGGTTGTAGGCGCGGGCAAGCCGGGTCAGGGAGTCCATGAGGATCACCACGTCGTAGCCCACCTCCACCAGCCTTTTGGCTTCCGCGGTCACGAGCTCCGCGAGCTTCGTGTGGTGCTGGGGCTCCATGTCGAAGGTGGCGGCGATCACCTCCGCCCGCTTCACCGAGCGCCGGAAATCCGTGACCTCCTCCGGCCGCTCATCCACAAGGAGGATGAGGAGCTTGATGTTCGGGTAGTTGGCCTCGAGCCCCTGGGCGATGTGTTTGAGGAGCGTGGTTTTTCCGGCCTTGGGCGGGGAGACGATGAGGCCCCGCTGGCCCTTCCCAATGGGGGCAAAAAGATCGATCATGCGGGTGGAAAGCTCCTCGGGATCGTGCTCAAGAACGTACTGCTGGTTGGGGTGGAGCGGGGTGAGCTGGGAGAAGTCCTTTCGTTTTTTGACCACTTCGGGATCGAGTCCATCCACTTCCTCCACGCGGAGGAGGGCGAAGTAGCGTTCCCCTTCGCGGGGCGGCCGCACCGGCCCCCTCACGATGTCCCCGTCCTTGAGGGCGAACTTGCGGATTTGCGAAGGGGAAACATAGACATCGTAGCGACTAGGCAGGCAGGATTTGTCCCGGAGGAATCCGTAGCCATCGGGCATGATCTCCAAAATCCCGGTGACGGTGAGCTCCTGGCGGTCCGCGAGGGCCCGCATCACCGCCATCTCCAGCTCCGCCGGAGAAAGCTCGCTGGTCCCGTCAATGCCGAGCTTTTCCGCAAGCTCCAAGATTTTTTCCTGCCCGAGGGCTCGGATTTCGCTGATTTCCATCCCCATCACCTCGCTTGGGGTTAGATCTTCCGAAAAATCGAGCGGACTACGTGGGAATACATCTTAAGGCGGTCCAAAAAGCCCAACCAAAAACCGCGCTTTTCCTCCTTTCGGATGTGGGAAACGCCCTCCCAAACCACGGTCTTTTGCCGCCATCCCTCACGGAAAGCGAGTTTGGTGAGGGCCACTTCGATCCCGAAATTGCTTTCTTTCGCTAACCCTTCCGCCTTTTCCCAAAGTTTTTTGGGCATGATCCTCTGCCCGGAGAGAAAGGGCACCAACCGCTGCGAAAAATCTGTGGCCGGTCTTCCCTTTCGAAATACCGCGATGACCATGTCCGCGTCGCCCGCCTTGTAGGCGTTCACCAAATCTTCCAAGTGTTTAGGGGTGAGGCCGGTGAGATCGGCGTCGAGAAAAAGCAGGGTATCACCGTTCGCCTCCCTTACGCCGGCGGCCATGGCTGCCCCTTTCCCCCGGTTTTCGGCCAGCCGCACCACCTTCACCCCGTACCTTTGGGCCACTTCCGCGGTGCCGTCGGTAGAGCCATCGTCCACCACCACGATCTCGTCCACGGAAGGCGCGGCAAGGAGCGGTTCCAGTACGGCACCGATTCTTTCTGCCTCGTTATACGCTGGGACGATGGCGGAGATTTTCATGGGGATGAAATTCCGGGCCGACGAAATGCACTATAGCGCCGAGGAAACCTCTCGTCAAGCCCCGCTGAGGAGCGCTTTGGTTTTGGCCACCACTTCCGCAGGTTCTGCAGCCACCGCGATTTTCGCGCCATCGCGCCGGCGCTCCAATTCCACCTTTTTTTGCTTTGCCGCCCGCGGCCCTACCACCACCAACACCGGGATCCCCAGGAGCTTTGCATCGTGGAACTTTTCGCCCGGGCTTTGCTCGCGGTCGTCCAAAAGGACCTCCCATCCCGCTTGCGCCAAAGCTTCGGCCAATTCCTCGCCCAGCCCCAAAAGCCCTGGGTCTTCAGGATCCAAAACGCTCACGATCACCTGAAACGGCGCCAAATTCTCGGGCCAGATGATGCCCTCTTCATCGTGGTGGGCTTCAATCACCGCGGCCAAAAGCCTTCCTACCCCGATCCCATAACAGCCCATGACGAGGGGCTTGGATTTCCCCTCTCGATCAAGGAAGGTCGCGCCCATGGCTTCCGAGTACTTCGTGCCGAGCTTGAAGATGTGGCCGAGCTCGATGGCCCGCTGGACCCGGAGGCGGCCGCCGCAGCGGGGGCAACGGTCGCCATCCCGGGCCACGGCCACATCGGCCACAATGTCCGCCTGAAAGTCCCGCGGAAAGTTGACGTTCCGAAGGTGGAATCCCTCGCGGTTTGCACCGGCCACAAGGTTTCGCGCTTTGGGAATGGAATCATCCACCACGACTTTGACCGCGTTCCGTCGGATCCCGATGGGCGAGGCGTAGCCGGGAACGGCACCGATTTCGGCAATCTCCTCTTCCGTGGCGGGCCGGAGGTCCGGTCGCCGAAGAGCCCGCGCCAGTTTTGCTTCGTTCACCTCTAAATCGCCCCGGATGACGACGAAGAGAAGCTCTTCGCCCGCCCGATAAAACACGGCTTTCGCCGTCTTGCGCGTGGGGATCCCAAGGAAATTGGCCACCGCCTCGATGGTATAGCAGCCGGGTGTGGCCACCTCCTCCAAAGGGAGGAGAGGCTCAGGAGGATCTTCATCCTTTAGGCTCACCGCGCCCTCCAGGTTCGCAGCGTAATCGCCGTTTTCGCACTGGATAAAGGAATCCTCTCCGTAGGGGTTGGGGAGCATGAACTCATGGGACTCCGAGCCGCCCATAAGGCCAGGGTCGGCCTCCACGGGGACCACGGAAAGCCCGCACCTCCGGAAAATATTCAAATAGGCCTGGTAGACCCGAAGGTAAAAGCGGTCCAGGTCCTCTTTGGATTCGTGAAAGCTGTAGCCGTCCTTCATGGTGAATTCCCGGGCGCGGATGAGGCCCCCCCGGGGCCTTGGTTCGTCCCGGAACTTCGTTTGGATCTGGTAGAACATGAGGGGAAGTTGCCGCCAGGACCGGATTTCCCGTCTCGCTAAATCGGTGATAACTTCTTCGTGAGTGGGGCCGAGGACCATCTCCCTTCCTGCGCGGTCGCGGAACCGGCCCAGAATGGGCCCAAAATCCCCAAGCCTTCCGGTCTCGGCCCAAAGCTCCGCGGGATGGATCATGGGCATGGTGATCTCCATCCCGCCGATGGCGTCCATCTCCTCGCGGATGATCCCCTCGATTTTGTGGAGAACGCGCCGGGCCAAAGGGAGGTACGTGTAAATCCCCGCGGCGAGCTTGCGGATCATCCCCGCGCGGAGCATGAGCTTGTGGCTGGGGAGCTCCGCTTCCGCAGGATCCTCTTTCCAGGTGGGCAAAAAATAGGCGCTTGCCCGAACTACAGCCATCTTGGCCCCAAGGTTACCGAAAGACTTCGCCCAAAACAACGTCCAGTTCCTCCGAGCTTCCCAAAAAACGTGGCGCGAGCGGGAAACTGGAAAGAAACGCCTTCTTGTAGGAGCGGGAGGAAAGCCTTGGGTCGGCAATGAGGATCACACCGCGATCTTCCGGCGTGCGCACAAGCCTTCCCAGTCCTTGGCGGAGCTTGAGCACGGCCATAGGGAGGAAAAGCTCCTGAAAATCGTTTTTCCCTTGCGCTTTGAGCCGCGCGGCCTCCGCCTCGAGCACGGGATCCCCTGGGTGAGGGAAGGGGAGCCTTGCTACGATTAAAAGCTCCAATTCCTCTCCAGGGAGGTCCACTCCCTCCCAGAAGCTTTCCAGTCCCAAGAGCACCGCGGGTGGCGGCATTTGGCGGAAACGGCGGAGAAGCTGATCCCTTTCCCCATCCCACCCCTGGGCGAGATGAGGAAGATCAGCAAGGTGGGCATGAACTTGATCCAAAGCGCGCTTGGCGGTGAAAAGGACCATGGCCTTCACGGGAGCCCTGGCCAGAGCCCGGCGAACCGTCTCAGCCAAAGCCTGGGGATATTGGGGATCGTCCGGCTCGGGAAGATAAGAAAGGATGGCAATGCGCACGTTTTCGTAGGAAAAAGGTGAAGGCCACGAGAAAAACGGCGTATCCCAAGGTAGCCCCAGCCGCTGAAGGAGAAAATCCGGCTTTTTATTCACACTTAAGGTTGCGGAGGTGAGAACTGCGGCCCGAACATTAGGCCAAAAATCTTCGGAAAGCTTCTCCGCTAAAGCAAGAGGCGTCAGCCCTAAGGCTACCTCTTCGTCGACCCAGGGCACCCAATCCTCCGAGGGCGGGAAAAGCACGCTCTTTAGGTTTTGCACATAAGCGCCAATGGCAGAGGCGAGTTCGTTCTCTTC
>CAZQXP010000017.1:0-13470 GCA_964597525.1 uncultured Thermotogaceae bacterium
CACGAGGAACCGGGCTTTGAAAAAGATCCGCTGGCGCAAAAAGAGGAGACGACGCTCCCCTAAAATCTTGGTGAAAACGAGTTCCCGTCCGGTATCTTGGACTTCTCCGCCTTTGGACCGGAGCCACTGGGCAAGCGCTTTTTTCATCGAGTTCGTCCCCTTCCAAGGCGCATGTTACCCGAAAAATTGAAACCGCGCATTTGCCATTTCTTCCTTTGCTTGCCAAAATGCGCATGGAGGTGATTTTTGTGCGTATCGTGTTTTTATTGTTTTGCGCAGCGTTTTTCGCCTTTGGTGAGGAGCCCATAGGCTTGGGCGGCGGAGGCTTTATGACCGGGTTCCTCTTCCCCGATCTTAGCGAGCTGAACGTGTACCTAATCCAAAACGGGTTTGCCGGCCTCCCTTCTCCCCTTGTGCTTTGGGGAGGCGGAGGAATGGGCGGCCTTTTGGAGGGAACACGCATGGGAGGCGCAGGATTCGGTGGGGAAACGCAGAGCCTTTTAGACGGAAAAAGGGCCTTGCTTTCCGTGGGGGGAGGGGGATTTTTGGCGGAGCGCTCGCTCTTTTCCCAGAACACCTTTGCTTTCGCCTTTGGCCTCATGATCGGCGGAGGGGATGCCGAGCTCTTTTTGGTCTTTCGCGAACCCTCTTCTTTTGACGATGCCCTTGCAAATCCCGTGTGCACGCGCCTCCGGCGGGAATTTTTCCTCCTTGCGCCTTATCTTAGCGCCGAGTTGTTCCTTGTGGACTGGGCTTTCCTCAAGGTGAACCTGGGGTTTCTCTTCACGTTTGGTGGCCCTTGGGAAGCCAACGGGGTTCCTGTGGCTGGTCCGCCGGCCGCTTTCCATTCCCCGGTGCTCCAGTTCTTCCTTCACTTGGGCGGTTCCGTTCCCCTTGAGGAGGAAGAGGGATAGGAAAAGCGCCTTTGCTTGGGATAAACTTTTCGGACATGGACGAAGGATGGTGGCCAAAGCCCTACAAGATCAAGGTCGTTGAGCCCATCCGCCTTCCCAGCCGGCCAGAGCGGGAGCGCCTTCTTCGGGAAGCTGGCTACAACGTGTTCAATCTCCGCTCCATCGATGTCTATATCGACCTTTTGACCGACTCTGGAACGGGCGCCATGTCCCAGGCCCAATGGGCGGCCCTCATGGAGGGCGACGAAGCCTATGCGGGAAGCCGCTCCTTCGAGCTTTTCCAAAAAGCCGTCCAGGAGATCACCGGCTACCCTTATGTGCTTCCCGTCCATCAGGGCCGCGCCGCCGAGCACGTTTTCTTCTCTGTTGCTGTGCAAAAAGACGACGTGATCCCGAGCAATGCCCACTTCGATACCACCCGCGCAAACCTCCTTTTCCTTGGGGCTAAGCCCCTCGATCTCCCTGTGCCCGAAGCTTTGGATCCCGAGCTTGACGCGCCGTTTAAGGGAAATATGGACGTGGAAGCGCTGAGGAAACTCCTCGAGGACAAGTCCATCCGTGTTCCGTTTGTGATGCTCACCCTCACCAACAACACTATGGCGGGCCAGCCCGTTTCCCTTTCCAATATCCGTGCCGTTTCCGAGCTTGCGCATGCCCACGGAATTCCCCTTATTCTCGATGCCGCCCGCCACGCGGAAAACGCGTTCTTCATCAAAGAACGCGAGCCGGGTTACTCCGAAAAAACGCCGGAGGAAATCGCCCAAGAGGTTTTCCGCCTTGCCGATGGCTGCCTCATGTCCGCGAAAAAGGATGGGCTAGGAAATATCGGTGGTTTTATTGCCTTGCGGGATCCGGAGCTTTACGAGCGCTGCGCGGAACGGCTTATCCTTTGGGAGGGTTTTCCCACCTATGGAGGTCTTGCCGGCCGGGATCTCGCGGCCTTGGCCGTGGGCCTAAAGGAAGCTTTGGACCCCCTCTACCTGCGGGACCGGGTGGAGCAGGTGCGTTGGCTTGGGAGCGAGCTCCGGAGGATCGGGGTGCCCGTGTACTGGCCGCCGGGAGGGCATGCGGTTTATGTGGACGCCCAGCGCCTCCTTCCCCACATCCCGCGGGACCAATTCCCCGGTCAAGCGTTGGTCTGCGCTCTGTATCTTGAAGGCGGGGTGCGGGCGGTGGAGGTGGGCTCCGGGATGCTCGGGAAGGAGGCGAAGCTCGAGCTTGTGCGGTTGGCCATTCCCCGCCGGGTCTACGGAGAAGAGCACCTCCGCCACGTGGTGAGAACCTTCGAGATCATTTTGGAAAAACGCGAAAGCCTAAAGGGGCTTAGGCTCATAAGCGGAGAAGGCCCCTTGCGGCACTTCCGCGCCCGCTTTGCGCCCCTTTAGGCCTTACCTTTTCTCGCCGGGGGTTGATAGTCCTCGGGGTTAATAAGGACCCGGCGCTGACACTTCACGCAGCGGCTGCCGATCGCCGTGCTCCAAGGTTTTACGTATTCCTCAAATTCCGCCTTCGCAAGACACTCCGCACACAGCACCTTGAAACTGTTGGCCTTTGTGCGCACGATGAACCCCTTCATAGCAGGCCAATTATACGCTCAGCCCACGCGCAGGTTTCGAAGCAGCGGATCATCTTGGGGCAAAGGGATTACGAACAAGTCCTTTTCTCGCCCGTTTTTGCTCACCTTTACCCGCACCGGCTGGTCTTTAGGAGCGTCGCTATAGCGCGCGGCGATGCGGGCGGCCAAGAGAATTTCTTCCTCACTTGGGTTTCCCAAAACGAGAGCCACCGGGCCGGGAACATCAGGAAAACTTAGGAGGTAGCGATCCTGGGAAAGCCCAAGGAGGGCGGCGTTTTCGAGCTCATCCCGGCCCACCACCACCCGCACCTTGGGCCCCAAGCGAAAGTGTCGTCCGAGGCGGAGGAGGGCGAAATCCTCTTTGGTAAGGGCTTCCACGCCCTTTTCCTTGATGAGGTCCCGAAGCCTTTTAGCATAGGTGCGCTCAAGGAGGATGCAGCAGCCCCCGCCGGGCGAGGTGAACGTGGGGATTCCCAGCTCCTGGGCTAGGGCAAGCTGGCGTTTGCGGGAGCGGCCCTGGAGGTCCAGCCAATCCTCCCGGCGAACCCAGCCCATCCGCTCGGGGAAAGTGGGCCCCAGAAGCCTTCCCGAAAGGGGCCGCACAAGTCTTTCCCCAAGCCCCGATTCCCGCGCCACCAAATCCAAGGCCGCAAGATGCTGGGACATGGGCCGCTGGCCCAAAACCTCCCCGGTGACTACGAAGGAAGCCCCTTCCTCCTCCATAACCTCTTTTGCTTTTTTGGCCATGAAAATGCGGCAATCCAAGCAGGGGTTCATCCCTTGTCCTCGGCCGTATTTCGGGTGCTTTACGACTTCCAGGTACTCCTCGGAAACATCGAGGAGTTTCACGGGGATTCCCAGGGCCAAGCCCTGGGCCAAAACCGCATCGCAGCGGCCTTCGCCCACACAGAAGCCCGTGGCCAGGTTCAGGCCCACCACCTCAAACCCAAGTTTTTTCGTCCAGGCCGCGGCCAAGGCGGAGTCCAGGCCGCCGGACATGAGGGCAATGGCTTTCCTCTGCGGCTCCCCCATAACCTCGTTATGATAGGCCTTAGGAAAAACCGTCTCCACCGTTTCTCCACAAAAGCTGCGCGGCCTTTGCAAGAAGGGACGGATAAAAAGGGCACGGAGGTGATGAAGCGGTGCGCAAGGTTTGGGCGGTGACGTTGGCGTTGATCGTGGCCGGAGTGGGCCTAGCTCAAGGAGTTCAGGAGGCCATCGCGGCTTCCGGACAAGCAGCTATTAAGGCGGCCATTGCCCGGGTGGCGCCCGCGGTGGTCAAGGTGGAGGCTACCCGCCGGGTTTCCACCTGGTGGGACCAGTTCTTCCAGGATCCCTTCTTCCGCCGGTTCTTCGGCGAGCCGGAAACCACTTCCCTCGGCTCCGGATTCGTTGTGGAATATGCTGGCCAAAAGTACGTCCTCACGAATTACCACGTGGTGGAAAACGCGGTCTCCATTTTGGTGACGGCCCAGAGCGGCGATTCCTGGCCGGCTCAGGTGGTGGGCACCGATGACCTTTTGGATCTGGCGGTGCTCCGGGTGGACGGCGCGGATTTGCCCGCCGCGCCCTTGGGCGACTCTGATGCCCTGGAGATCGGAGACTGGGTCATCGCCATCGGTAACCCCTTGGGCTTTTCCCACACGGTGACCCTGGGGATTGTTTCTGCGCTTAACCGGGATGTGCCCAGGCCCGACGGTTCAGGATACTACCGGCGCATGATCCAAACCGATGCCGCCATCAACCCCGGGAACTCCGGAGGTCCCTTGGTGAACGCCTATGGAGAAGTGGTGGGGATGAATACCCTCATTGCCCGGCAAACGTCTACCGGGCTCGCGGTGGAAGGGATCAACTTCGCGGTGCCCATCAACGAGATCAAGCTGGCGTTGGCGCAGATCGTGGAGAAAGGCAGGGTTACGCGGGCCTGGCTTGGGGTGTACATCCAGGACGTGATCCCCGGGATGGAAAAGCAGCTTGGGGTGCGGGAAGGGGCTCTCGTGACAGAAGTGGTGCCCAATTCCCCGGCGGCGAGGGCCGGGATCCGCGCCGGCGACGTGATCACCGCTGTGGACGGCCAGAAGATCCGGAACTCCAATGATCTCCAGATGGCCATCATGTACCGGCGACCGGGAGAGCGGGTCACCGTGACCCTCATGCGGGACAAACAAACCTTTGTTCTAAGCGTCGTTCTTGAGGAGCGGCCTGGAGAGGGTCTGGGCGTGGCGCCCCGGGGGATTTCCCGGTTTGGGATCACGGTCCAGGATCTCACTCCTGAGCTGAAAAGCCGGTACGGAATTACCCGGGAAAACGGGGTTGTGGTGGTGGACGTTCAGCCTGGGTCTCGGGCCTACTGGGCCGGACTCCAAGTGGGCGACCTCATCGTGGAGGTGAACCGCCAGCCGGTTTCCTCCACTTCGGACTGGAACCGGATCGTTTCCCAAATCGCGGAGGACGAGGAGGTGCTCCTCACGGTGGTCCGGGCGGGCCGGACGCGATTCATCCTTTTGCGCTAGCGGGTAAAATAAAAAGGTCGGAGAGTAGCGCAGCCTGGTTAGCGCGCATGGTTCGGGACCATGAGGTCGGCGGTTCGAATCCGCCCTCTCCGACCAGCCCCAAAAGGGGGAAGCGGGTATAGCTCAGTGGTAGAGCACTGGCCTTCCAAGCCAGCGGCACGGGTTCGATTCCCGTTACCCGCTCCATCGTTCCCAGAAAGCCTTGCGGGCTTTTTGGGGATAAGCGCCCGTAGCTCAGATGGACCAGAGCAGCGGCCTTCTAAGCCGCAGGCCGGGGGTTCGAGTCCTCCCGGGCGCGCCAGGGGAGCGTAGCTCAGCCTGGCAGAGCACCGCGCTGTGGACGCGGGGGTCGCGGGTTCAAGTCCCGTCGCTCCTCCCAGCCGGGTCGCCGGCGGTTGTAGGATGCAACGGTTCTGAAGGACAGATCCGGATTGGCCGAGGACAAGCCGGCGGGCCGGATTTCGCGCCCGTAGCTCAATAGGATCAGAGCATCGGCCTTCGGAGCCGAGGGTTGGGGGTTCGAGTCCTCCCGGGCGCGCTTTTTCTTTTGCCCTATACTCGCGCGGAGGTGAAACCGTGTACCGCATCCTTCTCGTTTTAGGCCTCTTCCTTGTCGCCGGCGTCCTCGGCGCCTTCCTCTTTTTGGGATTCCAAGTCATGCGGGAAGGGATTCCGGTGCGGCTTTCTGAGCCCGTTTCCCTTCCGAGCCCCCTCGAGGTCCGGCTCGCTGGACCTGTTCGCCTCTCCACCCCCCTCCAAGTGGAAGTGGAGAAAATCGCGCTTTCTTTCCCCGAGAAGTTTTCCGTGTCCCTCGCTGAGCCGGTGGAAGCGGAGGTGAACCTTTTGCGCTGTCCCAAGTGCGGAAGCGGCACGTTAATTCCGGTGCGCTGGAATCTCCTCACCGGTGAGATTACCTGGCGCTGCAGTTCCTGCGGCTACGAAATAAAGCCCAGGCCCTGAATTTCTCTTGCGGCAAGGAGAAAACTAGCGGATAATTTTTGGCCATGTCTGAAGCCCTTCCTCCGGAGATCCAGCACCTAAGAGAGCTCATTGAGGCCGCCGGCGGGCAGGCCCTCGCCGCCTACCCCGAGCCCTACAAGAACCAGTGGCAGATCTTCGCCCTCCTTCCCCTAAGCAAAGTCCAGCCCACACCCTTCCAACGGGACCTCTCGGAAGCCCATGTGGAGCGGCTTCGGGAGGTGATTGCCAAACTCGGAAGATTTTTGGATCCCATCGTGGCGGTACCTGCGCCGGATGGCGGATTTTGGACGCCCAACGGAAACCACCGCCGGGAGGCCCTCAAGCGCTTGGGCCGGGAATACATCGCCGCCGTGGTTGTCCCCGATCCTCAAGTTGCCTTTGAGATCCTCGCCCTGAACACGGAAAAGGCCCACAACTTAAAGGAAAAGGCTTTGGAGGTGATCCGCATGTACCGGGCCCTCCTCGCTTCCGAGCCCACACGTAAAGAAAAGGAATTTGCCTTCCAATTCGAGGAAGCTCATTTGGCCACGTTGGGGCTCATCTACGAGAAAAGCGAGCGGTTTTCCGGCTCCGCGTACGTTCCCATCCTGCGCAAAGTGGATCGGTTTTTGGATCTGGAGCTTCCTTTGGCCTGGGAGGAGCGGGAGCGCCGGGCTAGGCTTCTTCTGGAAGTGGATGCCCTTGTGGAGCCCATTGTCCAGGCCCTCCGCGAGCGCGGCTACACCCAGCCTTTCATCAAACACGGAGTGGTCTCTAAGGTCAACCCTGTGAAGCGCAAGAAGATCGTCACCATGAGCTTTGATGAGGCGATGGCGCGGATGAAGGCCGCCCTTTCCGCCCTGGAGCCGGAAAAGCTCAAGGTGGAAGAGCTTGCGGAGGCGGTAGAAGAGTAGTTCCCTTCGGCATTTTTTCGCGAAAAAGTTTGGCTTGTTTGACCAAAAGGGCTATTATGCCCGGAAAGGAGGGAGAATGAAGGGCAATCCCAAGATCATTGAGGCCTTGAACGAAAGGATTTCCGAGGAATTGAGCGCCGTTCTCCAGTACATGGTGCACGCGGAGCTTTTGGAGAACTGGGGTTACACCAAGCTCGCGGAGGTTGTGGAGAAGCGGGCCATAAAGGAAATGGAGCACTGGGAGAAGCTCGTGGCCCGCATCATCTTTCTGGAGGGCGAGCCCCTGGTGACGAAAATCGCTCCTGTCCATATCGGCAGGGATGTAGAAAAGATCCATCAAAACGATCTTGAGGCCGAATACGCCGCGGACAGGGCCTACAACGAGACGATCAAACTGGCGGCGGAGCTCGGGGATAACGGCACCAAAGTCCTTCTCGAGGAGATTCTCAAAGACGAGGAGGAGCACATCGATTGGCTGGAGGCCCAGCTCGACGAGATCCGGCAAATGGGTCTTTCCGCCTATCTCAGCCGGTATTGCGAGTGAGGGCATGGAGCTTGTGATCCGCCTGGCCGGCGCGGCCGGGCAGGGCATCCAAAGCCTCGGCGAGATATTGGCCCGCGCTTTCTTCCGGAGTGGCCTTTATCTCCACGCCGAGCTTTCCTACCACTCCCGCATTCGCGGCGGAGAAAACGCCTTTACGCTCCGCATCTCTGATCAACCCGTCTTCGCTACCCGAAAAAACGCGGATCTGTTGGTCGTGCTCACCGAGGAGATGTGGCAAGCCTACCGCGGGAAACTGCGGGAGGGCGCGTGGGTGGTGGCGGAAGAGAGCCTCGGGATCGAGGGCCCGCGGGTTCTTCGGCTTCCCGCGGGGAAGCTGGCCCGGGAGAAACTGAAGTTGCCCATTGCCATGGGAGTCATTCTTCTTGGCGCTGCGGCCAAGCTCCTGGGCTTGCCCGAGGAGAAGCTCGCCCAAGCTCTCCAGGAGGTGTTCGGAGAAAAAGCTGGACCCAATTTGCAAGCTCTTTCTTTGGGCTACGAACACGGAAGTCCCCCGGTTTGGGAACTTCCTCGTCCCCAATTTGGACCTGGTGAGAGGATGCTACTTACGGGCGGCCAAGCGGTGGGAGCGGGAGCCATTGCCGCAGGATGCAAATTTTTGGCGGCTTATCCCATGACCCCTGGCACCCCGGTGATGGAATTCTTGGCGCAAAGGAGCGAGCGGTTTGGGATCGTGGTGGAACAGGCCGAGGACGAGATTGCCGCCATCAATATGGCCCTGGGCGCGGCCTACGGCGGCGCGCGGGCCATGGTCACCACCTCCGGGGGAGGATTCGCCCTCATGGTGGAGGGCCTTTCCCTTGCGGGCATGATCGAGACCCCAGTGGTGATCCACCTGGGGCAGCGGCCCGGGCCCGCCACCGGCCTTCCCACCCGCACTTCTCAGGAGAACCTCCTCTTTGCGCTTTACGCGGGGCACGGCGAGTTCCCGCGCTTTCTGTGTGCGCCCCGGGATCAGGAATCCGCGTTCTACTGCACCATCCGCGCCTTTGAACTTGCGGAAAAATATCAGGTTCCCGGCATCATCCTCACGGACCAGTTTCTGGTGGATTCCTACGCTGTGGTTCCCCCGCTGGATCCCCAGCGTATTCCCGTGCGTTCCCACGTGCTCTCGCTGGAGGAGCTCGAGGCGCTTCCCGCCTACCAAAGGTTTGCCCTTACCCCGAGCGGGGTCTCCCCGCGGGCCTTGCCCGGCCTCTCCCCTCACCTCGTCCTGGTTGATTCCGATGAGCACGATGAGTTCGGCCGCATCACCGAAGATTTGGAAATCCGGAAAGCCATGGTGGAAAAACGCCTGAAAAAGGAAAAGGGGTTGAAAGAAGAGGTGGAAGGTCCTGTCGTCTATCCAGATGTCCAACCCTCGGGAAAAACCGTGGTTTTGGGCTGGGGCTCCACCTTCGGGGCCTTGCGTGAAGCCGTGGAAGAACTGAACAGCCGCGGTGGGGATTTCCTGCTCGTCCATTTTCAGGATCTTTGGCCGCAAAAGTGGGAGGAGATCGCGGACTTTCTGCGTTCTGCCCGCCGACTGATTACCGTGGAGAACAATGCTTGGGGGCAGCTGGGCAAGCTTTTGGCCCAGGAGACCGGGATTCTTCCGGGGCGGCACGTGGCCCGCTACGATGGCCGGCCCTTTGTGCCCGAGGAATTGGTGGAGGTGCTTCTCCGTGAGGCCTGAGGAATACCTCGCGGATGTGGAGATCCATTGGTGCCCTGGATGCGGCAATTTTCAAATCCGTGAAGCTCTGGTCCGGGCCCTGGCCGCGCTCGAGCTCCCGCCGCATCGGGTGGTGTTGGTGACGGGGATAGGTCAGGCGGCGAAGATCGTTCATTATTTGCGGGTGAACGGGTTCAATGGGCTCCATGGTCGCACCATCGCCGCCGCAGCGGGCTTAAAAATGGTGCGTCCCGATCTTGTGGTCATCGCCGAGTCCGGGGATGGGGACCTTTACGGCGAGGGCGGAAATCACCTTATCCACAACATTCGCCGCAATGTGGACATCACCGTCATTGTTCACGACAACCGCGTCTACGGCCTCACCAAGGGACAGGCCTCCCCCACCGCACCGCCGGGATACACCACCCGGGCCCAGCCCTTTGGCGTCCTTTCGCGTCCCTTCAATCCCCTGGCGCTCGCTTTGGCGTTGGGCGCGGGCTTTGTCGCCCAGGCCTTCTCAGGCGATGTGGAGCGCACCTCCCAAATTATGGCCGCCGCCATCCGCTACCGCGGCTTCGCCTTGGTGAATGTGCTTCATCCTTGCCCCTCTTGGAATCGCGTCCAAACCTTTGCCTGGTACAAGGAGCGCATCCGTGCCGTCGGGGAAGAGCACGATCCCACGGATTTTGCGAAGGCCATGCGCTTAGCCCTATCCGATCAGGAGGTTATCCCCGTGGGGATCTTGTACGCCGTGGAGGAACCGACTTTTGAGGAAAGGCATCCGGTGATTCGCCGTGGCCCTCCAGCTCTTCAGCCCTTCCCGGCCCTTGAGGACCTGCGTTCCGTGCTCGGGGAATTTCTCTGACGTTCACCCTCATCGAAAACCTGGGCGGGCTTGGGCCTGCGATGCAGGATTCTATAGACTTCCCGCTTGGGAAGGCCGAGGGCGCGGGCCGTCTCTTTGATGGCCTCTTTGGAAGCTAGGCCCTGGGCCAAAAGTGCTTCATAGGTTGCAAAGATCTCCTTTTCGTCGGGAGCAATCGTTTTGCTGGGAGGCCCAACGAGAACCACGCATTCGCCCAGGACCTTCCCGCGGCTTTGGAATTCCGCGAGAACTTGCGCGGAGGTCCCCCGCACGAACTCCTCGTGGATTTTGGTGAGCTCCCGGGCGACCACTGTCGGCCTTTCCGGATCCAGCTCCGCGAGGATTTTCAGGGTGGAGATGAGCCGGTGCGGGGATTCAAAGAAAATCACCGTCGCCGGAATGGAAAGAAGTTCGGAAAGCCAGCGCCGGCGCTCCCCCGTCTTCCGCGGCGGGTATCCCGCGAACAGAAAGCGGTCCGTGGGAAGCCCTGAACCTACCAAAGCCGCCAGCACGGCAGAAGGCCCGGGAATGGGAACCACCGGAATTCCCTCGCGAATGCAGGCCCGCACCAGAGGAAACCCGGGATCGGAAATGAGGGGGGTTCCCGCGTCGGAAACAAGGGCCACCTTCTTCCCCGCCCGCAGGAGGGCCAAAACGCCTTCCACCCTTTCTTCCTCCACTCCTTGGTAGAGGCTTGCCGAAAGGGGTGTAGGGATGCCGTAGTGGGAGAGGAGCTTTCGCGTACGGCGCGTGTCCTCAGCCACGATCACATCCGCCTCCTTGAGGATCTGTAGGGCCCGCAGGGTGATGTCCTGAAGGTTTCCAATGGGCGTGGCACAGAGGTAAAGAACGCCGGGCATTTTCGCGATTATAAGGTTGCGAAAAACTTCCCTCCCGGCTAAGGTGAATCCGTATGGAGGAGCGTCTTCGGGACCTGAAAGAGCGCCTGGAAAGGCTCGGCCAGGGAATCGGTGTGGACGAGCTTAGGGAGCGGATCCGGGCCTTGGAGGCGGAGATGGCCCGGCCGGATTTTTGGGCTGACCGGGGCTCCGCCCAAACGAAAGCCAAGGAACTCGAGACGGCCCGCGCGCGCCTCCAAAACTACGAGGCCCTCCTTCGTGAGCTCGAGGATCTGGAGATACTTTGGCAGTTAGCCAGTGAAGAGGAGGACGAAGGCACAAAAGCCGAGGTTCAGGAGCGCCTTTCTAAACTCGAGGAAAAATTCTCCCGGGCTCGCGTGGAGTTCCTCCTTACCGGGCCCTATGACCCCAACGACTGCTTCCTTTCCATCAACGCTGGCGCGGGCGGCACCGACGCCATGGATTGGGCGGAGATGCTCCTCCGCATGTACACGCGGTTTGCGGAGCGGGCCGGATTTGAGGCGCGCCTTGTGGACGAAACGCCGGGCGAGGAAGCGGGGATCAAAAGCGCTACCTTAGAGATCCGCGGCCGCTACGCCTACGGGATCCTCAAGGGCGAGACCGGTGTGCACCGCTTGGTGCGGATTTCCCCGTTTGACGCGGCCCATCGGCGCCACACCTCCTTTGCCGCGGTCACGGTGACGCCCATCGTTCCCGAAGGGGACATCGAGATCAACGAAGAGGACCTCATCATCGAGACCTTCCGCTCCTCCGGGCCGGGTGGCCAACACATGCAGAAAAACGAAACGGCGGTAAGGATCATCCACAAACCCACCGGGATTGTGGTGACCTGCCAAAACGAGCGCTCTCAGTACCAAAATAAGATGACGGCCCTCAAAATTCTTCGGGCGAGGCTGCGGGCGCTCATGGAACAGGAGAGGGTCAAGAAGATCGAGGAGCTTAGGGGCGAGCTTTCCGAAATCGAGTGGGGTCACCAGATCCGCTCCTATGTCCTTCAGCCCTATCAGCTCGTGAAGGACCACCGCACGGAGGTGGAGGTGGGAAACGTCGAGGCTGTCCTGGACGGAGAGATCTGGCCGTTTATCTGGGCTTGGCTGGAAAGTGGGCAGAGGGCCCGCGCCTAAATCCCCAGGAATTCCCGGATTCCCTGAAGGATTCCTTCGGCAATCCTCTCCTGGTACGCAGGATCCAGGAGTTTTTTCCGCTCCGAGGGACACGAGAGGTATCCCACCTCCACCAAGGCCGTGGGAAGGGAGGTATGCCGGAGGTACAGGGTTTGGCGGCGGACACCGCGGTCAGCGGCGCCCGTGGCCCAAACTACGGCCCGTTGCAAGGCCTCGGCCAGACGCACGCTCTCTGCGTGGGCGTTTGTGTCTACCCAGGTTTCCACCCCGCAGACTTTGGAATCCCGATGGTAATTGGCGTGGATGGAGACGTAGAGGGCCGCGCCCAGGGCCTCGGCCATCCGAACCCGCTCCACCAAATCCACATAGGTGTCCGTGGAACGGGTGAGCACTACCTTTAGTCCCCTCATTCCCTGGGCTTTGCGCGCAACGAGGAGAGCCAAAGTTAAATTGAGGTCCTTTTCCTGAACGCCGGAGACCACGGCTCCTGGATCGTGGCCGCCGTGGCCCGCATCCACCACCACGATGATCTCCGGGATGGGCCGCACGGAGAGAAGGGCCACCAGGGCCAAAGTGGCAGCAAAAAGGAGGAGGAAAAGGGGCCCAATTCTCTCCACAGCCCGAAGTTATCCCAAGCGAAGGGAAAAGGCTGGGCATCTGTCCTCATTTTCCGTGTTCCTTGCCCGTTTTTTCCCGGGTGGGTAGAATGCTTTTTGAGAATGACCATCAACTTTTCCGAGATTCCGCTTTGTGACTTAACTCCCGGGCAAGAAGCTCAGGTGCGGGCCGTGCTCGGCCCCGGCCGCGGCGTGCGCCTCCGCCTCGCCGCCCTGGGCATCCGCCCGGGTGCGGTGGTCCGCCTGATCTCCAGCGGGCCCGGATACGGGCCGCTCCTCCTCGAGGTGGATGGAACTCGCGTGGCTCTGGGAAGAGGACTTGCCCGGCGAATCCTCGTTTCCCCGCTCCAAAATCATGCCACAAAATAAGCTCAAAATTGCCCTAGTAGGCCAGCCAAATTCCGGAAAATCAACACTTTTCAATGCCCTTGTCGGCCTTAAGGCCATTGCCTCGAACTTTCCGGGGACGACCGTGGAAATCCTCCGCGGCCGCGCCTTCATTTCCGGAAAACCCGCGGAGATCGTGGACCTTCCTGGCATCTATTCCCTTTTTGCCGAGGATCCCGCAGAACGCGTGGCCCGCGACTTTCTCCTTAGGGAGCGGCCTGATCTCATCATCAACGTAGTCGATGCCTCCGTCCTTTCCCGCTCCCTTTCCCTCACCCTGGAACTCGCGGAGCTGAGGATCCCTATGGTGGTAGTGCTGAACATGGCCGACGAGGCCGAACATAAAGGAATTCGCATCGACCGCGAAAAGCTTTCGGAAATCTTGGGGGTGCCCGTCGTCTTTACCGTGGCCTCCCGGGGAATAGGGTTGCGCGAGCTCCTTTCCGCCTTGCCCAAGGCCGCGGTTCCCAAGCCCCCGGTCTATTCTCCACCCGTGGAAAAGG
>CAZQXP010000018.1:0-13168 GCA_964597525.1 uncultured Thermotogaceae bacterium
AACTTTCGGAAATCTAGCTGGGGATGGGGAGTGTGCCCTATTTCCGACGCAAGTGCTGGACCGAATCAGTGCGGACTAGGCCCTCAGGTATGGTAACGCTTTCCTGCCCTACTAGCGCTTTCGGTCTTCAGGGGTAGCACCGAAAGGAAACAAGGCTCCCAGGAAGGAAGCAATCCTTCTTTCCTTTGGCTGGCATTGCTTCCTGGCTGATTTCTTGTAAGGCAGCGAGTGCACATAAAATCGGAGAAAACGTAATGGTCTCGCTCCGGCAGGGTGTTGTTTCTACCCGAGGTCAGGCTAAAAGGAAGATACGCACTGCTCCGTGTCCGAGACTTGGGTAGTCAGCCTAACCAGCCCTTTTGCCAAAACCCACGAGATCCTCTACAGAAGCGGACCACACCGCGAAAGCTAGCGGGCCTCAAATCTACAATCAAACCCCTAAGAATCAGCTCAAAATGCCTCATCGACTGCCTACATTCAGCAAATCTTTGTGGCTTTCCAGTTCACCCGAGACGAAAACCGCTTCTTTTCCATACTGGTTTCGATCAGCAAGAACAAGCTAATCCTTTAACTTTTTCGAACCAAACGAGCTTTGGAAGCAAGCCGCATCAAAACCGATTCCGGGCGCTGCCATTTAAGTTTGAGCACATTCCAAGCACCCACTAGGCCGAAGGGTGCTAGTCGCAAGATAAAAACAATCGCAAAGCCTTGTATCACCCAGGTGACCCACGCCATGCGGGTTAAAAAGTACGGAAGGAGAGTAAACACAATGCTACCCACCAGCGCGCCGCTTGCGAATCCGAGCCCTCCGATGACGATCATGGCCATGTAACCGAGCGAAAGAAAAAGGCTGAAATCGTTGGGATGAATGTAGCGCACTTGGTGGGCGTAAAGTACGCCCGCCAGGCCTGCGTACACGGCGCTACAGACAAAGGCAATAAGTTTATAGCGGGCCACAGGAATGCCATAGGCTTGAGCAGAAAGTTCGTTATCCCGCAAGGCCTGGAAAGCCCGCCCCGTTCGGCTTCGGCGAAGGTTTTGGTAGGTCCAAAGCCCCAGGAGGAGAAAGGCAAGGATAAGAAAATACATGGCCAGGTCCGAATGCACGGTCAAAGACCCAATTCGGGGCCGTGGAATATTTCGTATGCCATGAGGGCCACCGGTGAGCCAATCCAAGTTGGTGATCACTTGTATCGTGACAAGACCGAAAGCCATGGTAACCACAGCCAAGTAAAAGCCGCTCAGGCGTAAAGCAGGCAACCCAATGATGACTCCCAGGAGACCACAAGCGAAGAGCGCAGCGAGGAGGGCCGGGAAGAACGACAACCCTCCGCGGATCTCAAGAAGAACGGAAACATAGGCACCAATAGCCACAAAACCCGCGTGGCCTAAAGAAACTTGCCCGGCAAGCCCCATGAGAAGATTCAAACCCAATGCGGCCAAGGCATTGATTCCCACTTGCCCCAAGAGATAAAGCACATATCCGGAAAGTCTGAAAGCGAAAGGTAGAAGGAGTGCAAATGCCAAGAGAATGAGGGGGAAAAGAAAAGCTTTAAAAGTTTTCATACGCGTTGCGCCCCTTTTCTGCCCAGCAACCCTTCTGGCCGCACCAAAAGCACAAGCACGATTAAGGCTAGCGCAAGCGAATCTTTCCATTGAGTGGAGATGTAAAAAGCCACGAGGTTCTCCATCACGCCCAAAAACATGCCTCCCAAAATGGCACCTGGGAGGCTGTTGAAACCCCCTAAAACGCCGGCAGTAAAGCCCTTTACAAGGACCGACATCATCATGGAGGTGGTGAGGACAGTCTTGGGGGCAAAGAGCATGCTCGCCAGGGCAGCCAAAACCGCGCTCAAACCCCAGGACGCACCGTACACCTTATTGATGGAAACTCCGAGGAGCCTGGCCATCCAAGGATTTTGTACGGCAGCACGGCTGGCCAGACCAAATTTCGTGAAAAACAAAAATCCAAAAAGAACAAGAGCGGAAAAAATCAATACACCCAGAATCAACAGATCCTGCCGCTGTATGGGCCAGGAGGCGAGGCGCACGGGCGGCCCGGAAAAAGCCGGGGGAAACCGTTGGGGCAAAGTCCCCCAGATTCCGGAAGACAAACCGTTCAGCGCCATGAGAAGTCCCATGGTGACGATGACCAAGCTGAGAGGAGAAGAGCTCGCAAAAGGTCTGAGGAGCAGCCGCTCCACCGCCCACCCCAAAAAGGCTGCGGCGGCAAGGGCGGCAAGTAGAGCGCCGGTCATAGGCCAACCAATTCCAAGGAGAAAGAAAGCCAGAAAGGTGATGAACAGGGCCATTTCGCCTTGGGCAAAATTCATGACCCCATAGGAGCGATGCAGCCACACCAGCCCTAAGGCCACGAGGCCATAAACTCCTCCGTTGGCTAACCCACCGATGAGAAGGGGAAGAAACACGTCCTCAGCCCCCCAAATAGACCCGACGCACAGCCTCCGCAGACCGCAGGTTCTCCGCGGGCCCGGAAATTTGCACGAAACCTAATTCCAAAACGTAACCGTATGCACAAACTTCGAGGGCTTTATACGCGTTCTGCTCGGCCAAGAGGAGGGAAACCCCAGCCTCATTGATCTTCTTCAGGGCCAGGAATACCCGGGCCACATGAATGGGGTCAAGCCCCAAAGATGGTTCATCCAAAAGCAGGAGTTGGGGCCGGCCGATGAGAGCCCGAGCAATGGCAAGCATTTGGGCCTCCCCCCCGCTCAGGGTGCGCGCAGTTTGGCGCAACCGCTCCTTGAGGACAGGAAAAATCTCAAAAATCCAAGGAAGATCAGATTTAAAATTTCGGCGTAAATACGCGCCCATTTTGAGGTTTTCCCAAACCGTGAGGTCAGGAAAAAGGGCGCGGCCTTCGGGAACATGACCAATCCCCCTGCGCGCGATGGCCTCCGGCGGCCATCCTACGAGATTCCTCCCCCGCCATCGGATTGTGCCGGACCGCGGCCGGATTAGCCCCGATATGGCCCGTAAGGTCGTGGTCTTCCCCGCTCCGTTGGCTCCAAGGAGCGCCACTGAACCCCCTTCCGGCACACTTAGAGAAATCCCATGCAATGCGGGCACCGGCCCATACCAAACCACGAGGTCCTGCACCTCAAGCACGGTAGGGCTCCCCCAAGTAAGCCTCGATCACGCGGGGATTATTCTGAACATCCTCAGGAGTTCCCTCCGCGATCTTGCGCCCGGAGCTGAGCACCGTAATCCTTTGGCAGATCCGCATTACCACTGGCATGTTATGTTCAACCACCACCATGGTGATCCCCTGTGTTTCGTGAAGGTTGCGGATCAAATCCGTAATCCTCTCCTGTTCTTGACGGCTCAAGCCCGAAACAGGTTCGTCCAAGAGAAGAAGCCTAGGGCGGAGCATGAGAGCCCGCGCTAAGTCCACCAGCTTTTGCACGCCAAAGGGCAAAAAGCCTGCAAGCCAATTCTCGTACGCCCTTAAATGTAAAAGCTCGAGGATCTCGTAGGCCCGAATCCGCGCCCTTCGCTCTTCTTCTCGGGTTAACGGCGTGTAGAAGGCATTTTGGATGGCACCGGCCCTAAACCAAATGTGTTGAGCCGTGAGGAGATTGTCCAAAACGCTCTGAAAGCGGAAAAGCTGGGCATGCTGAAAGGTACGGCCAATGCCAAGCTGAGGGATATGATGGGGCTTGAGTTTCAAAAGTTCCTCGCCTGCGAACTGGATGGAACCCTGCACCGGTTGGACAAAACGGGAAATGCAATTGAAAAGAGTCGTCTTCCCTGCGCCGTTCGGGCCGATTACCCCGTGGATGGTTCGCTCTGCCACTTCCAAATCGAGGCCGTCCAGGGCCCGGAGGCCTCCAAATTGGACCACCAAGCCCTGGACGGCCAGCATCCGCTACCTCGCCTTACGGCAAGGAAATCCAGCCGGTAACCGGAAGGAATGCGCCACCTTGGATGCGGAAGAAGTACATGGAGATCTTCCCAGCTCGCTCATTGGGGCCGTACGTGATGCCTTTGGCCAAAAGGCCATCCCAGTTGCGCATGGACTCCAATGCTATCTTTAGGGACTCCCGAGTGAGCTCAGGGCCAGCTTTGAGAAGGGCTCCAGTGAAAACCTCTGCAGCAATCCATCCCGCGGCCACGTAGCCGGAGGGGATGCCGGGATAATCGGGGTTGTAATAGCGGAACACACTGTAGTAGAGAAACATGTCGTAGTCGGTGAGATCCAGTACAGGAACCCAGCCCGTGAGCAACAGCCCTTCCGCCGCCTCCCCGGCGAGCCGCACGAGGGAGAGGTCCGCATTGATGTAAGAGGTGATAAACTGGGTCTTGAGACCCGCGGCCTTAGCCTCCGCCAGGATCCCCACGGTAGGAGCCAAAATAGCGTAAATGACAACCACCTCGGGATTGGCCGCCATGAGTTTGAGGACCTCCGCAGAAAAACCTACCTGACCCGGAGTGAAAGCCACTTCGGCCACGGGTTTGAGCCCCACCTTCTCCAAATACATCTTTACGCCGGTCAGCCCCTCATTGCCGATATCGTCGTTCTGGTAAATGACGGCAATTCTTTTGGCCCCAAGCTCCTCCACCGCGTATTTGGCGATGATCTGGCCCTCCACGGTGTAGTTGGGCTGCACGGCAAACACCCACTCCTTCGGAGGGAAAGCGAGCTTGCTCGAGCCACTACCCTGATAGACAAAAGGAATACCGTTGGAGTTGAGGTAGTCCATGACCGCCAGACACCCGGGGGTGCCAAGGCCGCCCACAATAGCGAATACGCCATCGGTCTCCACGAGTTTCTTCACCAAGGCCACCGTCAATGCGGGGTTGAACTGGTCGTTCTCCACAAGGAGCTCGATCTTTCGGCCCCACACCCCGCCGAGATCGTTGATCCAGCGGAAGAAGGTCTGCATGCCGCGGGTCATGTCCAGGCCGATGGGGGCCACGGGCCCGGAAAGGGCCTGGAACGAGCCAATCAAAATCTTGTCCTCCGTGACCCCAGGAACACCCTGGGCCACGCCCACCATACTGATCGCCACCAAGATAAACGCTAAAACTTTGCGCATACGACCCTCCTTTCTGCGTTTTTTGAGAAAAGCCTTTTCCGACCCCGCTCTCACCCCCCCTTTTAGGGGCGGACGAAAAGGGCGGCAATCCCCATCCCACCGCCAATACATAGGGAAACCACCCCCATTTCTCCGCCCCGGCGTTGCAGCTCGTGAGCAAGTCCCACCACGAGCTTGGCCCCAGTCGCCCCAATAGGATGCCCAAAAGCAATCGCACCACCGTTTACGTTTAACCGCTCCTCCGGAATGGGGAGCTCCCGCAGTACGGCAAGAACCTGGGCGGCAAAAGCCTCGTTGATCTCCCAAAGATCAATCTCCTCCGTACGCAGACTCTGTTTATCTAGAAGCTTTCGGATGGCAAATACTGGGCCCAATCCCATGATAGCAGGATCCAATCCCACCACCGCGGAATCCACGAATTCCAAGAGCGGAGGTATTCCTAAAGACCGGGCCTTTTCCTCGGAGGCCAGGATCACTGCGGCGGCAGCATCGTTGATGCCGGAAGCATTGCCTGCGGTGACCGTGCCGTCGGGCAAAAAGGCAGGGGCGAGCTGGGCGAGCTTTTCCAAGCTTGTGTCAGGACGGGGATGTTCGTCCTGAGTCCAGAGGGTGCTTCCCCCTTTAGGCAAGGGAACCTCCACTGGGACGACCTCTTCACACGTTTTTCCCGAATTGATGGCGGCAACAGCGCGCATGTGGGAGCGATAGGCGTATTCATCTTGCTCCTCCCGGCTTATCCCGTATTTGCGGGCCAGATTCTCCGCGGTGACCCCCATGGGGTAGCCGTAGAACACATCCCAAAGGCCGTCGTGAAGGAGGAGGTCAATGGCTTGGATATGGTTCATTTTGTTGCCCCAGCGAAGCTGCGGAAGGGCATAAGGGGCGGCGGACATATTCTCCATGCCGCCGGCCACCACTAAATCCGCTTCACCTTCGCGAATCGTCCGCGCGGCCAAAACGATGGACTCCAGGCCGGAACCGCAGACGCGATTCACGGTGAGAGCGGGAACTTCGTAGGGAAGACCGGCGTAAACCGCGGCCTGTCGGGCCGGATTCATGCCCACCCCGGCGGTGATGACCTCGCCCAGAATCACCTCGTCCACCTCAGTGGGAGCAATCCCCGTTTTCACAAGAAGCGCGCGGATCACCGCAGCGGCGAGTCTAGGCGCGGGCACATCCTTAAACGCGCCCCCAAACTTTCCCACCGCCGTGCGCAGCGCTGCAAGGATAAAAACCCGCTTTTTCATCGCCTTTCCCCGTAACGTCGAATGAGCTCGGAACGCAAGAGCTTCCCATAGGGATTGCGGGGGAGCGGTTCGTTTGTAAACACCACGGATTTGGGGATCTTGTAACGGGCGAGCTTCCCTTCGCAGAAAGCCTTGATCTCCTCTTCGGTTGCGGTCATACCCGGCTTGAGCACCACCACTGCCCGGCCCACCTCGCCCCACTTGGGATCAGGAATGGGGATCACGGCGGCTTCTTTCACCTTGGGATGCGAATTGAGAACCATCTCCACTTCCGCCATGTACACGTTCTCCCCTCCGGAGATGAACATCTCCTTTTTGCGACCCACGATGTAGTAGAACCCATCTTTATCACGCTTAGCGAGATCCCCGGTGTGGATCCATCCCCCCACAATGGTTTCCGCCGTCTCCTCGGGCTTTTGCCAATAGCCCGCGCACACGTGGGGGCCGGCGATCAGGAGCTCGCCCACCTCCTCCTCCCCCACCTCCCGGCCCTCCTCATCCACGAGCTTCACCGCGGAATGGAAGATGGGTTTCCCCACGGAGCCCGGCTTAAGAAAGGCCTCTTCCTCCGTCATGGAGAAGCAGTTCACGCCCGCTTCGGTCATGCCAAAGCCCTGCTTGAACACGATTCCTCGGCTTTGGTAGAGCTTGATGAGCTCAAGGGGGCAAGGGGCCCCGCCGGAAATGGCAAAGCGCACGGAGCTCCAGTCTGTACGCCAAAACGCCGGCGTTTCCGCGAGCATCTGAAACATGGTGGGGACCATAAACACCACCGTGGCTTTCTCCTCCTCGATCAGGCGGAGAGCGCTCTCCGGCTCGAACTTTCGCACGAGTACGGAACAGCCCCCCACGTGGATGAGGGGGATCAGACCCACGTTGAACCCGCCGGAGTGGAACATGGGGGTGAATACGGGGAACACGTCGTTACACGTGAGGCCCCAGCTCACGATGGTGTTGACGGAATTCCAGAGGATCATACGGTGCGGGAGGATAGCGCCTTTGGGCCGTCCGGTAGTGCCCGAGGTGTAGAAGATCGTGTGCGGGTCCTCCAGGCTTACCTTCGTTGCCGGAACTTCGGGTGGGAAAGAGAAAAGCCTTTCTTCGTAGGTGGAAAGACTTATCCATTGAGCATCTGGATAGGAGGCCCGAAGCTCTCTTACCTGAGCGGCGAAATCCTCTTCGTAAAAGACTACCTTAGGCTGAGCATCCTTAAGGATGTATTCCATTTCCGGCACAGCCAACCGCCAGTTGATGGGGGTGAAAATGGCGCCGAGCTTGGCCAAAGCAAAAAAGAGGTCAACGTAGTAAACGCCGTTTAAGGCAATAATGCTGACCCTATCGCCTTTTTTAACGCCACACTGCGAGAGCCAGGCGGCCAGGCGGCGGGCGCGCTCCTCAAGCTCGGAAAACCTGAACCTTCGAGCGCTTTCCCACTCCACCAGGCCCACCCGGTGGGGGGTAAGCCGCGCCCGATGCTCCAAAATTTGCGCCACATTAGGCTCCATAATGCCCCTCCAAAAACGCCAGGGCTTCTTTAGCGAAAACCTCGGGAAACTCGAAGGGCAGGGCGTGGCCAGCCTTGGCCACGGTGCGAACGAAAGCACAGGGTAACCCCTCCGCAATTACCCGCACGTAGCGGGGCGGCAAAAAGACATCCTCCTCGCCCACTAAAAGGAGGGTAGGTGCACGAATGCGTGGGAGTTCCCCACGTACGTCGTGTTCCCCGGCTCCCGCTATGAGAGCGCAGGCTGCCTCGGGGGAGAACTCCTCGGCCCGCTCCTGAAAACGGGCATAAAGATCGGGGTGATTTTCCAGAAACTCATTGCCCCAAACCCAAGGGGTGGCGATGATGAACCGCAGGGTGCTTCCCAGTTTTGCTGCCTCCAGCCAGGCCCGGAGTTTCGCCCGCAGCACAGCATCTACGTGCGCATACGCGCCCACAAGCACCATCTTCTCCACGCTCTCAGGCCAAGAGGCGGCAAAGGAAAGGGCCACCGCTGCGCCGCTGGAAAGGCCGATGAAGCTCACCTTCTTCCAGCCGAAAAAGTCGAGGAGATCGTGCAGATCTTGCGCATGGAGACGGATGGGATAAGGCCCCGCCGGCTTTTCCGAGCGGCCCTGACCGCGCATGTCATAAAGGAGGATGGAAAAACGCGGGGAAAACCAAGGAAGAAGGGGTTCCCAAGCACGAAGGTCCATAAGAAGTCCGTTCAAAAACACAAGGCGATCCCCTTCGGGTTTTCCCCGTAGCTCATAGTAAAGCTCCACGCCGTTGACCCGCGCTTTCATGCCCGCAGGAACTCCAAAATGGCCTGATTCACCTCCTCAGCCTTCTCGATGAAAAGAAGATGGGCCGCACCCTCGATAATTTTCAATTGGGCTTTGGGAAGAGTAGCAGCCAGTTTTCGAACGAACTCCAGAGGAACCACCTTGTCCTCCGCTCCGGCCAAAACCAGAGTGGGAGCGCGGATGGAGGAGGCCCTTTCCCGCGCGTCGAATTGAGTTGCCGCTGCAAATTGCCGCTGAAACGCGTGCGGCGGCTGGGGCTCCTCAAGCCGCATGCGCACCAGTTCCTCCACCACTTCTTTTTGACCCTCGAAGAACTCCGGCGTCACTGAATAGCGGATGCCGCGCCGATAGATGTCCGCCAAAGTCAAACCAAAAACGTTGAGGATCTCCCGCCAGAGGGACTGCGTGGCCGCCAAATACTCCGGCCCGCCCAAGTGGGTGCACAAAAGAACAAGCTTCTCTACGCGTTCGGGGTAGGAAATGGCAAGCTCCTGGGCAATATAACCGCCCATGGAGGCACCGATCACGTGGGCACGGGCGATCCTCAAATGGTCCAACAAAGCCCGCGCATCCTCAGCCATTTGTCGGATGGTGTAGGGCTCGTCAGGCTTATCGGACTTCCCCGCGCCTCGGTTGTCCAAAGTGATGACCCGGAAATACGGGGCGAGGGCAGGAACTTGGCGATACCAAAATCTTCCGGAAAGGCCCAGGCCTTGGATGAGGAGCACAGCCGGACCGCTCCCCGCTTCCTCGTAATAAATCTGGACCCCGTTCACCCGAACTTTCGGCATCCCTCACCACACCAGCCCGCCGTCTACGGAGAGGACCGCGCCGTTCACGTAGGAGGCCTCATCGGAGGCAAGGAAAAGATAAGCATAGGCCACATCCTGAGGAGAGCCAAGCCGCCCCAACGGAATGCGGCTCAGCACCATGTCCCGCACCTTTTCCGGGATGCCCTTCACCATCTCCGTCTCGATGAATCCCGGAGCCACGGCGTTCACAGTAATCCCCTTCCTCCCGAGCTCTCGGGCCCAAACCTTGGTCATCCCGATCACGCCCGCCTTCGAGGCTACATAATTGGTCTGCCCGAAATTTCCGTAGAGGGCGACAATGGAGGCGGCGTTGACAATGCGACCGTAGCCCTGGGCCACCATGACCGACGCCACCGCTTGCGTCACATTGAAAACCCCTTTCAAATTAACCGCAATCACTTGATCCCACTCTTGTTCGGTCATTTTGAGGAGCTGGGCGTCGCGGGTGATCCCGGCGTTGTTGATGAGGATGTCAATCCTTCCGAATTTCTCGAGCACGGCCTTCACCGCGCCCTCCACCTGCGGGCGGTCGGTTACGTCCACCTGGAAGAATTCCGCCGTCCCACCAGCGCGGCGAATGTCCTCGACCACGGCCTCTCCCCGAGGCGAGATATCCCAGAGCGCCACTTTCGCCCCTTCCTGGGCAAAAAGCAGGGCGGTGGCGCGGCCGATCCCCTGAGCCCCACCCGTGATCACCGCCACTTTTCCCAAAAGGCGCATCTCACACCCACCGGAAGAGAGCGGAGGCCAGGACAAACCCCGCTCCGGACGTACAAAAGGCCAGAAGATCCCCGGATCGGAGCTTTCCGCACGCAAGAGCATCATAGAGAGCCATAAAAGCTGAAGCGGAGCCGGCGTATCCAAACTTGTCGGCCACCCAATGGGTCCGATCCGGCGGAAGGCCGAGGGCCTGAAGGGTGGCTTCCAACGCGGGATATTCCACCTGATTCGTGAGGAGGAGCTTGAGATCCGCGGGTTCATAGCCGGCAGCAGCCAAGGTTTCCCGCACGAGCTTGGGCCAGCGAGTGGCGTTGTAGTCCTTGGGAACCCGATGGCCGTTTTCATGGAACCTCAGGAAGTGCTTCTTTTGTTGGATCATGGCTACTGTGGGCGGGCAAGCCGTGCCCAAATAGATGCCGTAGGTGTCCCAATACTCTCCCTCCGCCATGATCTTGCTCTTGACGAAACCCGGCTTTTCCGAGGGGCCGAGGACCACAGCGCCCGCGCCGTCGCTGAAAAGCATGGCCAAAACTTTCGAGGCTGACTCCGTATAGGGGCTCCAATCCAGCCACTTCGTCATGGCGTAGGCGCCGATAACAAGGACGTAGCGGGCTTCCCCAAGGATGATAGCGTGGGAGGCAAGGCCAAGGGCAATCGTTTCATCCGCGCAGGCCGCGTTGAGGTCGAAGGCGCCAGCGTTTCTCGCGCCGAGTTTGTGTTGGATCACAGCAGAAGTAGGAGGGCTTACGAAGTCTGGAGTATCCGTGGCCAGGATGATGAGGTCGAGATCCTCGGGTTGAAGCCCGCTTTGGCGGAGGGCCTCTTTCGCTGCGGCAACGGCGAGGTCCGAGGTGGCTTCGTAGGGAGCCGCGCGGAACCGCACGCCAATACGTTTTTCCGCGAGGTAGCCAACCACGTCATAGGCCATGAGGCGGCCAAGCTCCTCGTTGGTGATCCGTTCCTGGGGGAGGTACATGCCCACCCCCAGGATGCGCGCGGCTGGCATGCGCCCTCCTTTACACCTGGTTCAGGTGTCATTGTAGGTCGAAAGCACACCCCCTGTCAATAGGCCCCCCGGAACCTCCCTAGCGCAGAAGCCCGCGGAAGATCAGGGAAAAAAGGGCTTGAAGTCCCTCCTCCGGCAGAACTCTTCTTCCCTCCCAGAGGACCCACTTCAAACCCAGGGCATGGCCCATCCCCATGAGGCTATAGGCCAATGGCTCCGGCGGAAGCTCCCGAATTTCCCCACGCCGCATGCCCTCCTCGAGGCCCCGCATGTAGCCGGAAGCAAACCGCCGGTAGTATTCTTGGCCCACCTCGGGCACGACAAACTCCGCCTCGCGCACGATCCGATACGCATGGGGATGGCGGATAATGAAAGAGAAAAACGCGCGGAATCCCAGCTCCTCTATCCACCGCCGATCCGCAACGCCCCGAATGGCTTGCCGAATGTGCTGGCGCAGCTTTTGGTTAATGGTCCGTACCAGTTCCGCAAACGCTGCCTCTTTGGTGGAAAAGTAGAGATAAAAGGTGCCCGCTCCAAGGCCAGCCGCTTGTGTGATATGCACTACTTGGGTTGCATAAAATCCCTGTGTTCCAAAAAGGATTTCCGCCGCTTGCAGAAGCCTCTCCCGGGAGTTCTCCGGAATTCGCTCCTCCCCCCGCTCTGCGGAAAGTCCTTGGGGGGCTGGCGGCCGAGGAGTGCCGCAGTCCATGCCGTAAAGGAGAAACTCCCCCATTTTTGCAAGGGCCCCCTCAGGAAGCCCTTCCGACTCCCAGATGAGATAGCGCATAGCCAAAAATTCCACCATGCCCAAGATGGCAAGTGCACATATTTCCGCGTCCAATTCGGGACGAAATAGTCCGGCTCGTATCCCTTCCTCCAAAGGGCTGGCCCAGTGGGCGAGCAACGCCCGGTAGAAGCGGCGGGAGACCTCGGGCAGGACGAACTCCCCTTCGCGGAACACGCGGTAGGCCTGGCGCCGAAGGCGGATGAACTCCAAATGATGTTCAAGGCCGCGTGTGATCTTCTCTTTGGGGTTCAAGGGAGCGGAAAAGACCTGGACTAAATGGCCGAGAAGTTCGTTCTGAAGTTGTTCCACCAAAGCGGAATAGAGTGCCTCTTTGTCGGCAAAGTGCTGGTAAAAAGTGGCCCGGGCTACACCAGCCCGTCGGCAAATGCTGCTCACGGAACTGCGGTGAAAACCTTGCTCACCGAAAACTTCTTCGGCTACAGAGAGAAGAAGCGCGCGGGTGTTTCCCAGTGTCAGCCTTTCCGTCACAAGAATAATGGTAAATCCCAAGAGGGCATTGATCGAGCTGAAGGTGTTGGTGCGCCAGGAGATCGTTACCAGGCGGAGAGGGTGGAAATGAAGTGGTGGAATAAGTCTTTGACCCCTAAGAAAGCTCGGGAAAACACGAAAGCAGGAGCACCAGTGACATGCGTTCCCAAGAAAGTCGAAGCCACGAACTCAAAAGAAGGAAGAAGCTTGTGAAGACTTACCTTACCTGCAGGCGCACCGCTGAGACAGCTTGAAGGCGGCAAATCTCTAATCTGGTCAGCAAAAAGGTCCATGTTACCCGCGGATGTTTCCCAAAGAAAGAACATGGCCTCTTTCTTGCTTGAAGCCACGAGCCCAACCTTGCGAACGGCATGTGCTTTCTTAGCTTAGGCCCTGCTCTGGCTCAGAGCACTCGGCCTCGAGGGGAAGGCGGCTCTTGGGACTTGGGCGAGGAGTTTGGCGGAAGGAACCCAAAGAGACTGGAGCATCCTCAACACAAGTTGGGTGTATTGGTGAAACCTGAAATGGCCACAGGATGGAGAGAGAGGATGAAGGCAAACCCAAAGTTTTCGAAATCATGGGGTTCCAATGTGATCTGTCCAAAGAGTTGGCCCTGTTCTCCGCTACTGCTGAAAAGAATCAGCGCAAGTTGGACTCCTGGCCTGAGCCCTCAACGGCGTAACGACTTCCTGGCCCATTACAAGCCGGGAAGATGGCGACGCAAAAGGGCTTCTTCCTCCCCAGGAAGGGCGAAGGGC
>CAZQXP010000019.1:0-12993 GCA_964597525.1 uncultured Thermotogaceae bacterium
CTCAGCGATCCCGATTACAACATTCGCCTTGGTACCTGGTATCTCCGCCATCTTTTGGACCAGTTCGGGGGAAAGGTGGCCTGGGCGGTGGCGGCCTACAACGGCGGGCCGGGGAATCTTCAGCGCTGGGCCACGGGTGTGGAAGCTCCCGCAGATCTTCCGGCCCATCTACGCTCCGTCGAAACCCGGGAGTACCTCGTCAAGGTCCTCAATTCCTGGCTCGTTTACCGGTGGCTTTACGGCTCTTAAAATCCGGTCGTGACGCAGGAACGCATTCAACGGTTCCGCTGGGCTTTTGCTTTCGGGCTTTTCCTTTTTTGTGCGGAGCTCGGGGTGGCGTGGCTTACAGGAAGCCTCGCCCTCCTTGCCGACTCCGGTCACCTTTTCCTCGATGTGGTTGCTCTGGGGTTGGCGTATTTTGGAGCCCGCTGGGCCCTTCGGCGCCCGAATTCCCGGTATACCTACGGCTTTCGCCGCGCCGAGGTTTTGGCCGCGGCCCTCAACGCCTTCCTCCTCCTTCTCCTTGTGGGGTTTGTCGTGCGCGAGGCCTTAGAACGAATGGCCGCGCCTCGGGAAATCTGGGCGGGTCCCACCTTGCTGATGGGGGTGGTGGGTTTCGTGGGGAATTTGCTGATGGCCGCCCTTTTGCACCGCCACGAAAAAAGCGATCTGAATATGCGCGCGGCGTTCCTCCATGTTTTAGGGGATGCTTTGGGTTCGCTCGCGGTGATCCTCGCGGGCCTTGCCCTTGTCCTTTTCGGAAAGGCTTGGGTGGACGCCGCAGCGAGCTTTTTCATCTCCGGAATTGTCCTCCTTGGGGCGCTCCGCGTTCTGCGCGAAGCGGGAAGGGTTTTATTTGAAGCGATGCCAGAAGACCTCTCGTTTGCGGAAATTGTGGAGGCTTTACGCTCTCTCCCCGGTGTTCAAGGGGTGCATGATCTCCATGTTTGGTCTTTGGTCCCAGGTTTTCCTGTTCTCACGGCGCATGTGGTGATGGGAAATTGCTCCTTAGCCGAGGCAGATGCAGTTTTATCGCAAGCCCGAAAAATTTTGAGCGAGCGCTTTGGGATTGAGCACGTGACCCTGCAGGTGGAGTGTGCAGCCTGCGAGGGCCTCGCGTGTAACGGGAGGAACTAGATGCGCACGGTGATCCTTGCCGGTGGCTACGCTAAGCGCCTTTGGCCCATTACCTGGGATCGGCCGAAACCCCTCCTCCCTATCGCAGGAAAGCCGCTTTTGGACTATATCCTTGAGCTTCTTCCCCCCGATTTCCTTCCCGCTTGGGTTTCCGTGAACCGCCGGTTTTTTCCGGCTTTTCAAGCCTGGGCCGAGGGCAAACCCGTGGAGCTCGTGGTGGAGGAAACAAAGGCGGAGGAGGAAAAGCTCGGGGCCGTCGGCGCGTTAGCACATCTGGTAAAGCTTTTAGGGCTGAACGACGATCTCCTTGTTTTGGCTGGTGACAATTGGCTTTCCTTGGACCTGCAAAAATTTGTGGCGTGGGCGGAGGGAAAGCCCGCGGTGGCCCTCTTCCCTTTAGGCGACCCCAGGAAAGCGCAGCACCGCTACGGCGTGGCCGCCTTGGAGGGGAAATTCGTTCGCGCCTTTCAGGAAAAACCGGAAAACCCTGTTTCGGACCTAGCAAGCACCGCTTGTTACTTTTTCCCGAAGGATGTGCTTCCCCTTTTAAGCGAATTTCTCACGGAGGCGCCGAAGGGGCAGGATGCGCCCGGATATTTTCTCCAGTGGCTTCTGCGACGCCGGGAAATCGTGGCTTTCACGGAGGTTCAGGAATGGCTGGATATCGGGGACCGCGAGTCCTACCTTGCCGCAAATCTCCGGCTCACCGGCGGCGCCTCCTGGGTCCATCCCGAGGCGGAAATCCAGGATTCGGCCATCGAGCGCTCCGTTCTCCTTGGCCCCTGCGTGGTGAAGCGGGCTTTTCTCTCGGAATGCGTGGTGGACGAAGGGGCGAAGCTAGAGAATATTCGGTTGGAAAAAGCCTTGGTGGGGAAAGGGACGTGGATTCAAGGTTAAATTTCGCTCCAGTTCCGGCCTACCTTGACGTCTACTTTCAACGGGACCCGCAATTCCCAGACGTTTTCCATGATCTCGCGGATTACTTTCCCTGCTTCCTCTGCCTCTTCTTCCGCCACCTCAAACACGAGCTCGTCGTGGATTTGGAGGATCATCTCCGCCGGAAGTTTTCCGTCTTTCCAGGCTTGATGGATTTTGAGCATGGCGAGCTTCATGAGGTCCGCGGCGGTACCCTGGATGGGGGTATTGATGGCGTTTCTCCGGTCCTGACCTATTCCACGGCGCTCGGGATTTTTTAGCCCCGGTAGGGGGCGCTTCCGGCCAAGCAGCGTTTTTGCGTAACCTGTCCGGCTCGCCTCCTCCACGAGTTTTTCCACGAACTCCGCCACCTTCGGGTAGGCCTGGAAGAATTTCTCGATGAGGGCTTTCGCTTCCTCTTGGGGAATGCCCATATCCCGAGAAAGACCGTACGGCGTGATCCCGTAGATGATCCCGAAGTTCACGCGTTTGGCGAGGGTGCGCATGCGGGAATCCACGGCCTCTTGGGGAACGCCAAAGAGGACAGAAGCCGTGCGCCGGTGGAGATCCTCACCTTTTTGGAAGGCCTCGATGAGGGCCTCGTCTCCGGAAAGGTGGGCCAAAACCCGCAGCTCGATTTGGGAATAGTCTGCGCCAAGGAGGACTTTCCCCGGTGGGGCTACAAACGCCCGGCGGATATCCACGCCCACTTCCGTTTTTGCCGGGATATTCTGGAGATTGGGCTCGGAGGAGGAAAGCCTTCCTGTGGCCGTCCCCGTTTGGTTAAAGGAGGTGTGGACCCGGCCGGTCTTGGGATGCACATAAAGGGGGAGCTTTTCGATGTAGGTATTGCGGAGCTTCTCCAGTTCCCGATAGGCGATCAATTTAGCGGGAAATTCGTGGTATTGGGCCAAATCCCGGAGGACCTGGGCATCCGTAGATGGCCCGGTTTTCGTCCTCTCTAGGACGGGCAATTTCAAACGCTCATAGAGGATTTCCCGCACTTGAGGGGTGGAGTTGGGATTGAATGGCCCGCCGGCAAGAGCGAAAAGTTCCTCCCGCGTTTTTTCCAAGAGAATCTCGAGCTCCTTCCCCTGTGCCCGGAGCTCATCCACATCCAAAAGAACGCCGCGGCGCTCCATCCAAAGGAGGACCTCGATAAGGGGAATTTCCAGGTCCTGGAAAAGCCCGAGGAGCTCAGCCTCTTGTAGCTTTCTTGTAAGGAGGGGCCGGAGCCGCATGACCATTTCCGCGTCCTCACCGGAGTAGCGGGCCGCCCGTTCTACAGGAACCTCCCGGATTTCCCTCTCGCCGCCCTGGGCCAAAAGCTCCCGATACGTCTGCACCTGAACGCCCAGCTCCTCCCGGGCGATCGCTTCCAGGCTGTGGGAGGGAGCATCGGGCCAAAGGAGCCAATGGGCGATCATGGCATCGAAGGCCACGCCGCGCACCTCAATCCCGTAGTTGAGGAGGACCTGAAGATCGTATTTCAGGTTTTGTCCGATTTTCTTGGGTTTTTCCGCGCTGAGGATGGGCTTTAGGGCCGAGAGCACCCGCTCCAAGGGGAGCTGCTCCGGCGCGCCGCGGTAGCGATGGGCCACAGGGATGTAGTAGCCGTGATAGGGTTCCACGCTTACCGCGATCCCCACGATTTCCGCAGAAAGCGGGTCTTCACTTGTCGTTTCAAGATCCAGGGCGAACTCCTCGGCGGAAGAAATCTTTTCCAGAACCTTGGAAAAAGCTTCCTCGGTGAGGACGAGCTCGTAGCGGGGCTCTTGGGGCCTCTTCTCCGCGAGTTTCAGCTCGGCCAAAATGGACTTGAACTCCAGCTCCTCCAAGACCCTCCGCAGTTCTTCGGGATCGATTTCCCGCACGAAGCAATCTTTGGGCCCCAGGGGAAGCGGAGCCTCCCGGAGCTTCACGAGCTCCCGCGAGAGGAGGGCGGAGTCCCGGTGCTCCAGAAGGGCCTGGGCCACGCGCTTATTGCGGATGTGCGGAGCCGCATTCAATACCCCTTCGAGGCTTCCGTATGCTTTGAGGAGCTCCACCGCGGTCTTTTCACCCACACCGGGAACACCCGGGACGTTGTCGATGGAATCGCCTTCCAGGGCCAAAAGGTCCACAATTTGCTCGGGTTTCACGCCGAAAAGCTCTTCTACGCCGGATCGATCCACCAAAACGAGGCGGTCCGTGGGTTTTCGGCCCGGCCGAAGGAGGTGAATTTTTTCGGAGACAAGCTGGGCCATGTCTTTATCGCCGGTGAGGAGGAGGGCGGAGATCCCTTCCGCTTCAGCCCGCTTGGCCAATGTAGCCATGATGTCGTCGGCCTCGTAACCAGGGCACTCAAGATAGGGAATGCCCAAAGCGGAAAGAAGGGGTTTCACCTTGGGAAGCTGTTGGGCCAGGGCATCGGGCATGGGTTTCCTCGTGGCCTTGTATTCCGCGAAGGTTTCGTGGCGCACCGTTTTCCCTTCCGTATCGAAGGCCACGGCCACGTAGCGGGAGGGATATTCCCGCAGGGCCATGAGGAGCGTGCGCAAAAACCCGTAAATCGCGTTCACCGGCTCGCCCTTAGAGGTAGCGAGAGCGGGAAGAGCGTAAAACGAGCGGAAAAGGGCGGAGTGGCCATCGATGAGGAGGATCCGTTCCGGAACGTCTTTAATTCCCAAAGCCTCGTAGATGTTCATCCTTCCTCCAAAAGGGCGCAAATGGCCAACGCCGCGGCATCCGCGGCGTGATCCGAGCCGGGCTTTTCCCCCAAAAGATGGGCGATCATCTGGAGGACCTGCTCTTTAGGCGCTGCTCCATTCCCGCAAATTTTCCGCTTAACCGCGCGCGGAGCGTACGTGAAAACTTTTCGTCCTCGGGCAAGAAGGAGGAGGGCGCCACACACCTGCACGGTGAAAAGCGCAGAAGGGGCGTTGCGCGCAAGATAAACCTCTTCCAGGGCGAATCCTTCGGGATCCCAGGTTTTCACGACTTCCGCAAGCTCCGTGTAGATGCGAAAAAGCCTTTCCGGAAGGGGCTCATCCGCTTTGGTCCTCACCGTTCCCTGGGCCAAAAGGCGAAATCCTCCGTTCACTTCGGCCACCACAGCGTAGCCGGTGGCGGAGAGGCCGGGGTCAACGCCCAGCACTTTTCTCATGGCCTTCTTCCGTCTCCTTAAGGAGCTGGGCGAGGGCGCTTAGGCGGGGATCCTTGGCGGTTTTGGGCCGGTTGCAGTTGGGCCGATGCGGTTCGCGGTTCAGATCCGCGCCGCAATAGGGGCAAATCCCCTTGCAATCCGGCCTGCAAAGGGGTTTTGAGGAAAGCCCAAGCCGCATCCCCGCCTCGATGAACGGCCGAAGCTCTAGGTATTTTCCCTGGATCTCATCGGGAAAGACCTCGAGCTCCTCTTCTTTATCCACGTCCTCCACCACATCGGCAAGACACCGGGAACAAACCCGATGAACGCGCCCCTGCACGTGTACCGTTAGAACCACCTGATTTTCGGAGCTCACGTAAAACGCCGAGGCCTCGGCGTGCACGGGTCCTTCTACCTTCACCTCTTCGCCCCGCCAGTCCAGGGTGGGGACGTTCTCATCCCCTTCCACCCGAAAGATTTTTCCCGGCGCGGCGCGCATGGCATCCAAATCGAAGCGCATCTTCCGCCTCCTACCCTAAAAGTATAGCCCGGCCATTGAGCCCCACACCCTTCCCGTCTACCATTGTTCGGACGCAAAGGAGGTCGCAATGAAAGTGCTTCTCATCAAAGAGGTTCCGGGTTTGGGCACGCCGGGCGATGTGGTCGAAGTCCGTGACGGCTATGCCCGAAATTATCTTCTTCCCAAAAAGCTTGCGGTTCTGCCTACACCCCATGAGCTTTCCCGCTATGAGAAACTAAAGGCTCGCTACCAAGCGGAGGTAACAGATCGGCGGGCCAAAGCCCAAGCCCTCGCGGAGAAGCTTCAGGATATGGAGTTCGTCTTCTCCCGCCGGGTCCACGACAAAGACAAGCTCTACGCGGCTGTCCATGCGCGGGATTTGGCCCAGGCCATCGCGGAAAAGCTGGGGGAGGAAATCCCCCTTGATCGCATCAAGCTTGAGCCCGTCCACGAGCTTGGTACGTATACCGCGGAGATCCTCCTTTACGAGGACATAAAGGCCACGGTGCGGGTGAGGGTGGAACCCGCGGCCTGATGTTCTTCCGGCGGGTCCTGCGGGCCGCCCTGGGGACGGGCTTTTCCCGCCTTACCGGGCTTTTTCGCGATGCCGCCATCGCCTATGCTTTCGGGGCCTCCGCAAGCTACGACGCTTTTTTGGTAGGGCTCTTCATCCCTCAAGCCCTTCGGCAAGTGATCGGCGAGGCGGGATTGGCCTCGGCGTTTATTCCCGTTTACGCCAAGGCCCAGGCCCGCGGGGAAGGTCAGGCCTTCGCCCGCTCCTTCCTGCGGATCCTCCTCCTTTTTCTCCCTGTCTTGGCCGCGGTAGGGAGCGTTCTCTCGCGGCTTTATGTGCCGGTCCTGGCCGCAGGCTTTCCTCCGGAAAAGATGAGGGTAGCCGCGACTTTGGCGAGTTACCTTTTTCCCCTCATCCTCTTCATCTCTTTGGCTGCGTTTCAAGCCTCGCTTCTCAACGCCCATGGCTACTTCTTTTTGCCCGCGTTAGCTCCGGCTTTTTTGAATTTGGGGATGGTCGCAGGCGCCCTCTTTTTTTCTCGCTTGTTTCAACCGCCCATTTTGGGGCTGGTGGTGGGGACGCTCGCGGGCGGCGCAGCCATGGTTCTCCTCCTTTTCCCTTCCTCCCGACGGCTCCTTGGAAAAGGTTCGCCCGCTTCCTTTATGCATCCGGATCTTCCGGAGGTGGGAAAACGTCTTCTTCCCTGTTTGGCCGGCGTTCTTGTGGTGGAGGCGAACACCCTTGTGGATAACCGCCTGGCCTCGTATCTCCCCCATGGGGCCATCGCCACGTTGCAGTACGCCATGCGTCTTTTTCAGTTTCCTTTGGGGATTTTGGCCGTGTCCGTGGCCACTGTGGCCCTTCCCGCCCTCTCCCAAAATTTCGCGTCCGCACAAGAGGAGGATTTTCGGCGCACGTTGCGCCACGGTTTTCTTCTTTCCTCGGCCCTCATGATCCCCGCTTCTTTAGGGCTTTTCCTTTTGGCTAAGCCCATTGTGGCGGTGCTTTTCGAGCGTGGGGAGTTTCAGCCCTCGGATACCCTTTGGACCGCGCAGAACCTCCATGGGTATGTGGTGGGCCTTTGGGCTTACGCCCTGGTGTACCTTTTTTCCCGGGCGTTTTATGCCCTGGGCCGGCCAAGTCTCCCCCTTCTCGGCGCCACGCTCTCTCTTTTCGTGAACATCGGTCTTAACCTTTGGTGGGTGCGAATTTGGGGAACGTTTGGCCTGGCGTTGGCCACGGGCGTAGCGGGCTGGGTGGATACCATCTTTTTGGGCGCGCTCCTTTGGCGAAGAATCCAGGGATGGATTCCCTGGTCTCGGCTTTCGCTTGTGATTTTGGGAAGTGCAGCGATGGGATTTTGCGTGTGGGCCACAAGATCTTTCGCCACGCCTCTGAGCTCCTGGGCCCAAGTTCTTTTGGGCGTGGGCTTGGGAGCGCTCGTTTACGGAGCTTTCGCCCACATAAGCGGGCTTCTTGCGGAACTCAGGGCCGGATGATGAGGCTCGGCTCCTCCTTTTGGGGCGGAAAAGTTCCCAAAAGGGCGCGCACAAAGCGGCGGTTATCCTCGGGGATGCGCCAGCCGGAGAGCCACTCCCGCAAGGCCCGCGCGGCCTCGCGAAGCTTTTCGCTATCCGCTTTCCCCTCGCGGACAAGCGGCACCAAGGCTGCGCTCAGGGTTTTTCCCAGGGGTGAAGGCGCAGCAGAGATGATCACGATCGGGCTTAGGGCTTGATCCAAATCGGAAAGGGCTTTTTCCACCTCTGTGTCGGTGGCGAAATGCTTATGCAAAAAGGCGGCGAGGATTTCCGCGAGAGCCCAAATGTACGACCAGGGAAGCTCGGGATTTTTCTTTTCCCAAGCGGCCCAGGCCTCCTGAAGCTCGCGGCTTCGGCGTTCCCGCCAGCGGGCCTCCGCCTCAAGGAGATAGGGGCAGTCCGGAGGGCACCGAAGGGTGCGGCCCCGCTCCCTTCCGCAGCAGGTACTACAAATCCAGCGGTCGAGGGCTGGGCAGCGCCGTTCTCCCTTTTTTCCGCAGAGGTAACAGGGATCCTGAGTCAGGCCCCGAACATTTCCCGGGCCTCTTTGGACATGCGCTCGGGCGTCCACCGCGGCTCCCAGACCAGGTTCACTTCCACGTCGTAGCCCTCGAACCTTTCCCGCAGAACCTGCTCCACCTCTGCGGGGAGGCTCGCAGCCAGAGGGCAGGCCGGCGTGGTGAGGGTCATGTCCACCACGATCCGGTCCTCCTCCACCTGGACGTCATAGATGAGCCCAAGATCCACGACGTTGATGCCCAACTCCGGGTCATAAACCCGGTCCCTAAGGACAGCGCGAACCTCCTCCGCAGAGGGCTTCACCCTAGCTCCTTTTTTCCCTGGCGCAGAAGGTCGGCCAACGTGGCCCGCTCCAGTTCCTCCAGGAATACGGATTCCAGGCGCTCCCAGAACGGCCAGGTGGGGCAGGATTTGTTCACCGGCTGGAGGTTCGCTCCGCGGCCCCGCACCCTTCCGAAGACCAATTCCATGGCCTCCGGTTCTAGGGCTTGGATCACCGCTTTCACCTTGATGTCCTCGGGCCTGCGCGCGAGCTTGTACCCACCCACCCGGCCCTTCTGGGCCTCCACAAATCCTGCCCGCCGGAGATCCATGAGGATCCGGCGCAGGAACGCCTCCGGAACCTGATAGGTGCCAGCGAGGGTATGCGCGGACTGAAAACCTTCCTTGGAGCTCGCCAAATCGTAAAGAATCCGCAAACCGTAAACGACGCGTTTACTCGTGAGCATAGCGGACGTGATTTTATCCACCGTAGGAGTGTTTTGCCACAAACGTCAAGGCCGCCTTCCGCGCCCAGCGATCCGCTTCCAAAATGGTCTCCAGGTCTTCCGCTGGCCCATTTTTGTGCTGGGAAAGGACGAAGGAAAGCCCTTGAGCAATGGCGGGGAAGGGGATTTTTCCCTCGAGGAAAGCCCCGACCAAAACCTCGTCCGCGGCGTTGGCCACCGCCGGTGCGGTACCGCCTTCTTTCCCTGCCGCGAGCACCGCCCAAAACGCGGGGTACCTTTCCCTTGGGATCTCCGCAAAATGGAGGGAAAGGCCTGGAAGGCAAAGGGGTATGGGCGGCGGAAGCCGCTCCGGATAGGTGAGGGCGGCGCGGATGGGAATGCGCATGTCCGGCGTGGCCATCTGGGCAAGGATCGAGCCGTCCCTCAGCTCCAAAAGGGCGTGCACCACGCTTTCGGGGTGCAGCAGTACCCCAATCTCTTCCCAAGGGATCTCGAAGAGGTGGTGCGCTTCGATGACCTCGAAGGCCTTGTTCACCAAGGTCGCGGAGTCCACGGTGATCCGCGGCCCCATTTTCCAAGTGGGATGGCGAAGGGCTTCTTCCGGCGTGACTTGGGCCAACTCCTCTTCCTTTCGATTTCGGAACGGGCCTCCGGAAGCGGTGATCCAAACTTTGGATACCTCTTCCCTCTTTGCTCCCTGAAAAAGCTGCCAAAGCGCGGCGTGTTCGGAATCCACGGGGATGATTTGGTCGGGGAAGCGCCTCTCCCGCAGGACGATGGGCCCTCCCACCACGAGGGATTCTTTATTGGCCAAAGCCAGGCGTTTTCCGGCGCGCAATGCGCTCAATGTAGGAAAAATTCCGACGGCGCCCACCACGGCGTTGAGCACAAGATCCACTTCCGGCAGGGAGGCGAGCTCCGCAAGCCCTTCAGGGCCATGGCGCACCCTCGCCCCGGGCAAAATTTTTTCGAGCTTTTTCGCGTCTTCCGGGTCGGAAACAGCCAAATCGCGGACCCCGAATTCTCGGGCCTGGGAAGCCAAAAGCTCCACGTTTTTCCCACAGGCGAGGGCCGCTACTTGAAAACGCTCGGGGTAGCGCCGGATTTCCTCAAGGGCCTGAAGGCCGATGGAGCCGGTGGAGCCGAGGATGGCAACCTTCATCCCACCGGCTGGGGAATGAGATCGGCGAGGATTTTGTCCACGTCCTCTTTGTCGAGGGTCTCCCTCTTGAGAAGCTCCTGGGCCAGCCGATCCAAAGCCGTCCGGTAGCGGCTCACCAAGTCCTTGGCCCGAGCGTACGCCTCCAAGACAAATCGGCGGATCTCCCGGTCAATGGAGGCGGTGAGTTCTTCGGAATGCTCATCGCTTTTCACGATCTCCTCGCCGAGGAAGATGTTTGTCCGCTCTTTTCCAAGGCTCAAGGGGCCGAGCTCCTCGCTCATCCCGTATTCCACCACCATGCGTTTGGCGATCTCCGTGGCCTGCTTCAGGTCTTCGGCTGCCCCCGTGGTTTGGTCGCCGAACACCACTTCCTCCGCCGCCCGGCCACCTAAGAGCACCGTGAGCTGATCCATGAGCTCCGCTTTCGTGCGCAGATACCGGTCCTCTTCGGGCATGTTCACCACATGCCCCAGGGAAATAGAGCGGGGGATGATGGTGATTTTGATCACCGGGTCCGCATGGGGGACGAGCTTACTCACGAGGGCGTGCCCCGCTTCATGATAGGCAATGCGCGTGCGCTCCTCCTCACGGATATACATGCCTTTTCGGGCAAGCCCGGTGAGAACGCGATCCAAGGCCTCTTCGAAATCCTCCATTTCGATGGCGGTCTTGTTTTTGCGGGCGGCCAAGAGGGCCGCTTCGTTACAGAGGTTTTCCAAGTCCGCGCCCACGAAGCCCGGGGTGCGACGGGCCAAGAGGGCGAGGTCCACATCCGGGGCAAGCTTTTTGTTACGGGTGTGCACCCGCAAAATGGCCTCGCGGCCGCGCAGATCCGGCGGAGGTACCACGATCTTTCGATCGAATCTCCCCGGCCGAAGAAGGGCGGGATCCAAAACATCGGGCCGGTTGGTGGCCGCGAGGACGATGACACCGGTGTCGCCCTCAAACCCGTCCATCTCCGCCAAAAGCTGGTTTAGGGTTTGCTCGCGCTCGTCGTGGCCACCGCCGATCCCCGCCCCACGCTTCCGGCCCACCGCATCCAACTCGTCGATGAAGACGATGCACGGCGCATTGGCCTTGGCCTTTTGGAACATGTCCCGCACCCGGGCCGCGCCCACGCCCACGAACATCTCCACGAAATCCGAGCCGGAGATGGAGAAGAAGGGAACGCCGGCCTCGCCAGCGATGGCCCGGGCAAGGAGGGTTTTCCCCGTTCCCGGAGGCCCAACAAGAAGAATTCCCTTGGGAATCTTTGCGCCCAGCCGAGAGAAGCGGCCAGGGTTCTTGAGGTACTCCACGATTTCCCGCACTTCCTCCAACACCTCGTCGATCCCGGCGACGTCCTTAAACGTGACTTTGGTGTATTCCTTGGTCACGAGCTTGGCCCGGGATTGGGTGAAGGTGAAGGCGTTTGTGCCCTGCATTCTTCGCATCATCCAGCTCCAGAAGGCGATGACAAGGATCACGGGAAGCACATACCCCAAAATGGTGAGGAACCAGCTCCCTGTGGAAGAGGACTGGAATTGAATGGCTACGCCGCCCGTTTGAAGAAGCTGGAGGAGGTCACTGTAGGCGGTGGAACCTTCAGGCGGGCCCTGGGTGGTGAAGCGTTCACCGGTGCGAAGGATGCCCTCGATTTTCGAACCTTGGATCACAACCTCCGCTACGCGTCCGGCGCGAACCTGATCCAAAAAGTAGGAGTAGCTAAAAGTGTTGACGCGGCCGGTGGTGCCGCTTTGGAAAAGCTGCACCAGCAAAAACACCACCAGACCCAGCACCAAAAGGAAGGTGATGAGCCGGAGATTCCAGGGCGCTCCCATCGGTTGCTTTCCCATTTCCGGAAGATTCTAGCCCTGGGACTTGGCTTCCGCAAAGAGGCGCGTGATTAAATCCAAACGCCGGGAATAACCGCGCCGCAATGGGGACAGTGTCCCTCCTGAAGATCGTTTTTCAAAACGTAAAAACCGTAGCGCCTAATGAGAACTTTTCCGCAGGAAGGACAAAAAGTGTCCTCGCCCTCACCGGGCACGTTCCCCAGATAGACGAAATGGAGGCCTGCGGAAAGCCCGATCTCCCGCGCTTTTTGTAGGGTGCGCACCGGGGTGGGGGGAAGGTCCCAAACTTTGTAGGCGGGAACGAATCGGGAAACATGCCACGGGATATCCGGGGAGATCCCCGCCAAAAACTCCGCAATCCAGCGCAGCTCCTCCTCGGAATCGTTCCGGCCGGGGATGACCAGGGTCGTCACCTCCACCCAAATCCCGGCCTCCCACATGCGGCGGATCGTGTCCAAAACTGGCTGAAGGGAGGCCCCGCAAAACCGGCGGTAAAAATCCTCGGAAAAACTTTTGAGGTCCACGTTGGCCGCGTGGAGCCAGCCCTTCGCCTCCTCCAGGGCCTCCTCGGTCATGTAGCCATTGGTAACGAAAATGTTTTTGAGCCCTTCCTTTACCGCGAGCCTCCCCGTCTCGTAGCAGAGCTCAAAGAAGACGGTGGGCTCGGTATAGGTGTAGGAAATGGAGCGGGCCTGGGTGCTTTTTGCCGCGGAAACGAGTTCCTCTGGGGTTACCTCCTCGCCCACAATGCGGCCGCCGTGCTCCCGAGGAAACTGGGAAATCTCATAGTTCTGACAAAAATCGCAGCGGAAATTGCAGCCCACGGTGGCGATGGAGAGGGTTCCCGTTCCAGGAAGGAAATGGAAAAGGGGTTTTTTCTCGACAGGATCGAGGGCCTGGGAGACGATGCGGCCGTATACAAGGGAATAAAGTTTTCCGCCGCGGTTTTCCCGGACCATGCAGACCCCCCGACTACCGGGCGGGATGAGGCAGCGGTGGGC
>CAZQXP010000020.1:0-12568 GCA_964597525.1 uncultured Thermotogaceae bacterium
AGCCGCTCTTCCTCCTCTTTCCGGTAAAGGTCGAGCTCGACCTGGGTGAAGATGGGGAACGAGCGACCTACGTAGCTGAAATTCCAAGTGGTTTCTTTGCTTCCCGTAAGCCCGCGGGAAAAGGTAAGGGAGATATCTTGGGCTGTGCCGAAGAGGTTCTTCTGGGCGTAGGTGAGGTTTCCCACAAAACCGCCGGCTTCAGGGGAAAAGCTCACGGAGCCTTGAATGCTCCCGAGCTTTTCGAGTTCCTTCACTTCCACGGTGAGAAGCACCTTTTCGCCCTCCCAAGAGGGGGTGAGAAGGACGTCGCTGAAGTACCCGAGGGCCATGAGGGATTGCCGGGCTACCGCGAGCTTGGCTTCGTTCAGGATTTGTCCAGGCCGAAGCCCCAAAACCCGGAGGATCACCCATTCCGCGGTCCGGGTATTCCCCTTGACCTCAATCCGTCCGATTTCCCCTTCCCGGACGCGGATTCGCAGAATCCCATTTTCTGTCCCTTCTCCCACGAAATCCACGAAGAAATAACCCTCCCTCTGGTAGTAATCAAAAAGGGGACGGAGGGCCCGCAAAACCGCGGCGTTGGTGGCTACCCCTTCCGGAACTGGCCCCAAAAGGGCTTGCACTTTTTCTTGGGGAAGAAGGGTGACGCCTTCCACGGCGATTTGGGAAAGGGGGGTAGGGTGGGGAAGAACCACGCGCTCCGTCACCTCCCAAACGAGCTTCACCCCGCCCGGCGCGAGTTCTGGAACAACTTTGACCTCGGAGACATAGACCGAGCGGGAAAGGCGCTTGAGGCTCTCCCGAATTTGGGAGATCCGCCCCACTTCGCCTACAGGGACCGTAATGAGATTGCGGATTTCCTCTTCGGAAATGGTCGAAAGGCCACGGAATTCGTGGGCCACCACGGGAAGCTCCTCAAAGCGGATCACAAGCTTCGCCTCCGGAATGACCTGGCCCACTTGGACCGTGCCTAAATCCTTTTTCTGATACTCATCGAGCACGGCCTGGAGGCCCTCCTGAAGCTTTTTGGCGTTCAGAACTTGCCCGGGCTTTATGCCGTGCTCGGCGAGGATCTCGCGCACCTTCTCCGCATAGACCCGCGGAGGATTGAGGAGCTGACTAATCCAGATTTGGATCCAGGACCAAAGGGTCTTCCCGCCGCGCGGCTCTTCAGGAACGCCAAGAATGATAACGTCCTCGATCTTTGGGTACTCCACCACGCGGTAGCGCACCACCACTTTGCCCTCTTCCAAGCTGACCTCGGGCGTGACTTGGGCAAAATACCCCATCTCTTCCAGGGCCTTAGCGCCAGCCAAGACCTTCTCCCGATCGACCACATCCCCTTCCTTGAATCCCAGCTTCGCTAGAATTTCCTGCGTGGGGACGTTTGTGTTTCCCACGATTTCCAGGCGTTCCACGGGGAAAGTCTGGGCCCAGGCGAGAACACTTAAAAACCCGGAAAGCAAAAGAAACCAGAATTTCACGGCATCCCCTCCTCTGGAAAGGCCCGGAATTGCAGGGCCTCGGCCACGTGTTCGGCCTTGATCGTATCGGAGCCGGAAAGATCCGCAATGGTGCGGGCCACTTTGAGGGTGCGCACATAGCCTCGACCGGTAAGGGCGAAGTGCTCAATAGCCCTGGCTAAAAGCTCTTTGGCTTCCGGGGAAAGAACGCAGTACTTTTTCACTTCCTTTGGCCCCATTTCCGCGTTGGTGTAGATCTTGCCCGAAAACCTGCGAGCTTGTATTTCCCTGGCTTCCACAACCCTTTTCCGCACGGCTTCCGAGGGTTCCCCTCCCCCTTCGCCCAAAAGCTCTTCTTTCGTGAGCCTTGGCACGTGCACAAAAAGATCGATGCGGTCCAAAAACGGCCCGGAAAGCTTCTTTCGGTACTGAACGATCTCGTGGGGCCGGCACCGGCACGGCCGAAGCGGATCGCCAAAATAACCGCACGGACAAGGGTTCATGGCCCCAACGAGCATGAACGAGGCGGGGAAGGTCACGCTCACTCCCGCCCGCACCACGGTGATCCGCCGCTCCTCCAAAGGCTGACGGAGGGCCTCCAAAACCTTGCGATCGAACTCGGGAAGCTCATCGAGGAAAAGGACGCCGTGATGGGCGAGGCTGATTTCTCCGGGCACAGGGATGCCATGGCCGCCGCCCACCATGCCCACATAAGAGATCGTGTGATGGGGGGCGCGGAACGGTCGCCAGCGCAAAAGGGGTTGTTTTGGGGAAAGAAGGCCAGCCACGGAGTGGATGCGGCTCACTTCCAACGCCTCGTCGAAGGAAAGGGGCGGGAGGATTCCGGGAAGGCAGCGGGCAAGGAGGGATTTTCCCGCTCCGGGCGGGCCGATCATGAGGAGGTGGTGGCCGCCGGCAGCGGCGATCTCCAGGGCCCGCCGGGCGTGTTCCTGGCCCTTCACCAGGGAAAGATCAAGCCAATCCGGCGGAGGGGCCTCGGGAATGACCCGGGGCGCAGGAGCAATATCCAGTTCTCCTCGCAAAAAGGCCACCACTTCCCTTAGGTTCCCCACAGGGAAAACCTGGAGGCCATCCACCAAAGCCGCTTCGGGAGCGGAATCTCTCGCTACGATCATCCGGCTAATCCCTGCTTCTTTTGCCGCCAGGGCCACGGCCAAGGCACCCCGCACCGGCCGCACCTCCCCATCCAGGGAAAGCTCGCCCAAAAACACCGCGCCCTCGGCCCCATCGGCCCGGATCTGCCCCGTGGCCAAAAGAAGGGAGACGGCCAAAGCTAAATCAAAACCGGCTCCTTCCTTTCTCAAATCCGCAGGGGCGAGGTTCGCGGTGATGCGCAATTGAGGGAACTCCAAACCTAAATTGCGGAAGGCCGCGCGAACGCGGTCCCGCGCCTCGGAAACCTCCTTCTCCGGAAGCCCCACGATGGCGAAACCCGGAAGGCCAGGGCCCACGTCGCACTGGACCTCCACAAGCCGCGCCTCCACCCCGTAAGGCGTCCCGCTAAAGACCCTCGCGAACATCCTCCTCTCCGAAAGCTCCGCGGATGTGGCGAATCCCTTCCGCCGTTACGGCCACCACATCGAACCGCACGGGAACCGCGGGTTTCCCTGAAAGAAAGGCCTGGGCTGAGCGCCAAAGGTGGGCGCGCTTTTTCTTGTCCACCGCTTCCTCTGGTCGCGCAAAATCCTCTTTTTCCCGGGCTTTCACTTCCACGAAAACGAGGGTATCCCCGTCTTTCGCGATGATGTCCACCTCGCCGCCGCGCCAGCGCCAGTTACGGGCGACAATGCGCATCCCCTGAGCCCGCAGGAACTGCGCAGCCAGCTCCTCGGCCCTTTTGCCCTCCATACCCAGAATCTTACCGGATTGGCCCAAAAAGGCGCTCAGGGCGTATACTGCTAAGAGTTATGCGGATCCTCATTCGCGGAGTAGCGGTCATTCCGCGGCCGGAGGTCGGAGTCATTCCCAAGGCGGATGTGGTCATTGAGGGCCGGCGCTTCTCCGCGGTAGTGGTGGGCGAAGAGGTCCAAGGCCCCTTCGACCGCGTGATCGAGGGCGAAGGGAAGCTCCTCATCCCTGGGCTTGTGAATGCCCATACCCATTTGGCCATGACCCTTTTTCGGGGGCTTGCCCAGGACCGGCCCCTCATGGACTGGCTGGAAAAGGAGGTCTGGCCGCGGGAAAAGAAGCTTACCGGCGAGATCGTGCACTGGTTTTCCCTTCTTGGCCTTGTGGAAATGATCCGTAGCGGGACCACGGCCTTCGCCGACATGTACTTCTTCATGGAGGAGGTGGCGGAGGCCGTGGAGAAGGCCGGGGTACGGGCGGTGCTCTCCTACGGAATTATTGCACCCACACCGGAGCGCCTCGAGTCTGAACTGAAAAAAGCAGAAAACTTCGCGCGGGAGTGGGATGGAAAAGCGGAAGGACGCATCCGCGCCGCCCTTTCTCCCCATGCGCCCTATACCTGCGGCCCGGAAGTTTGGAAGAAGGCGGTGGCCCTCTGTCGGGAGCTCCGCATCCCTATTCACACCCACCTCGCGGAAACCGCAGAGGAGGTGGCCCGCTGGCAAAAGGAAAAGGGCCGCTCGCCCGTGGAATGGCTGGAGGAGCTCGGGGTTTTCGGCGTGCCCACCCTTGCCGCGCACTGCGTCCATCTTTCCGAAAAAGATATGGAAATCCTCGCCGCGCACGGCGTGAGCGCCGTGCACTGCCCCACCTCGAACCTGAAGCTTGCCTGCGGGATCGCCCCGGTTTCGGAGATGCTGCGCAGCGGGGTCAATGTGTGCTTGGGAACGGATGGCGCCGGCTCCGCGGGCGATCTCAACATGATTGAAGAGATGCGGCTTTCGGCCCTTTTGGCCAAGGTGAAGACCGGCGATCCCCAGGCGCTTCCCGCGCCAGAGGCCCTAAGCTTAGCTACCTGGCGGGGTGCTTCGGCCCTTGGCTGGGGAAAAGAATTGGGTACAATTGAGCCCGGCCGGCGAGCCGATGGAGTTATGATCCGACTGGATCGAGCTCATCTCGTCCCAGATTACGATCTTTTGGCGAATTTGGTGTATGCCGCCCAAGGAGCTGATGTGGACACAGTTTTCGTGGACGGCCGTTTCCTCCTTTTGGAGGGAGAATTGCAAACCCTGGATGAGGAGAAGATCATCGGGCGTTGTCGGGAGCTCGCGGCAAAATTCCGGTGAATGCGAACCCTTTTCCCCGCGCCGGGAAAAGGGCGATTGGAGGTGGGAACGTGGCGCTTTCTAAGGAGAAAAAGCAAGAGATCATCGCGAAGTTCGCGAAGGACCCAAACGACACAGGCTCGGTGGAAGTGCAGGTGGCTCTGCTTACGGCAAGGATTGAACAGCTCACCGAGCACCTGAAAGTGCACCGCAAGGACTTTCATTCCCGTCGGGGCCTCTACATCCTTGTGGGTCGGCGTCGCCGACTCCTTCAGTATTTAGCCCAAAAGGACCCGGCCCGCTACCGCCGCCTGATCCAGGAGCTCAACCTCCGAGGGATCTAAAGATGCCGGAAGTTCAAACGGAAATCGGCGGAAAAATGGTGAAGCTGGAGACCGGCGGTCTTGCCCGCCAGGCCAGCGCCGCGGTCCTCGTCACCTGGGGCGACACCAAGGTCCTCGTGACCGTAGTGTGCCAGCCCCTCACCCAGGACCCCGGTTATTTCCCCCTCCGGGTGGATTTCGAGGAGCGCTTCTACGCGGGCGGAAAAATCCCGGGCGGGTTTTTCAAGCGGGAAGGGAAACCCTCCGATGAGGCGATCCTCGCCGCCCGCCTTATCGATCGGCCCATCCGGCCCCTCTTTCCCAAAGGCTACAAAGAGGAAGTCCACGTCGTGGCCACAGTGCTTTCCGCGGAGAAAGATGCTCCGCCGGATGTCGCGGGCTTGCTCGGCGCTTCTGCGGCCCTCATGCTCTCCCCTGCGCCGTTCCTCGGCCCAGTGGCCGGTGTGCGCGTGGGCCTCAAGGACGGCCAGTTCATTCTCCACCCCTCCGACCACGACCGGGAAACCGGGCTTATGGACATCGTGGTGGCTGGGACAAAGCACACCGTGACCATGGTGGAGGGACTGATGAAAGAGGTGGACGAGGAAGACGTGGTCCGCGCCATCTCCCTTGCCCACGAGGAGATCCAAAAGCTCATTGCCCTGCAGGAAGAGCTCGCGGCCCAAGTCCAAGTGACGAAAAAAGAAGTGCCACCGCCCGATCCTCTGGAAGCCGAGGTGCGGGAGAAGGTGAAGGCCCGGGTTTGGGAGCGATTCGCGGAGCTCAAGCGCGCACCGGGAAAGAAAGCCCGCGATCAAATGGCCGAGACACTCGCCGAGGAAGCCGCGGAAGCCGTAGCCCAGGAGTACCCGGAGGAGGAACGCGAAAAGGTCAAAACCCTGGCCAAGACCGTCTTCGACGATGTGTATCGGGAATACGTGCGCTGGTCCATTTTGGAGCTTGGTGAGCGCATGGACGGCCGCCGGCCTGAGGAGATCCGGCCCATTTCCATTCAGGTAGGCCTCCTTCCCAGGGTGCACGGCTCGGCCCTCTTCACCCGCGGGGAAACGCAGTCTCTGGGAACCTGTACCCTCGGCGCCACAAGAAAAGACGCGCAGATCATCGACCTCATGATGGAGGAGGGCCTTAAACGCTTCATGTTCCATTACAACTTCCCGCCCTTCTGTACGGGTGAGGCTGGCCGGATCGGCGCTCCCTCCCGCCGGGAAATCGGGCACGGGAAGCTCGCGGAAAACGCCCTTCTTGCCGTCATCCCCTCGGAAGAGGAATTCCCCTACATCATCCGCGTGGTCTCAGAGATTCTTGAGTCCAACGGTTCCTCCTCCATGGCCTCCGTCTGTTCGGGGTGTCTAGCGATGATGGATGCCGGTGTGCCCCTCAAGGCCCACGTGGCGGGAGTGGCCATGGGGCTTGTTACGGATCCCGCCACGGGAAAGTACCGGATCCTCACGGACATCATCGGGCTTGAGGACCACTTTGGCGATATGGACTTCAAGGTGGCGGGGACCCGCAAGGGGGTAACGGCCTTCCAGTTGGACGTGAAGACCGGCGGGCTTACTCCGGAACTTATGCGCGAAGCTTTGGCCCAGGCCCGCGCAGCCCGCATGTACATCCTTGACCTCATGGAGAAAGCTCTGCCTGCGCCGCGGCCGGCCCTCTCGCCCTACGCCCCCTACTTGGACGTGATCAAGATCAACCCCGAGAAAATTGGAATCGTCATTGGCCCTGGCGGCCGCACGATCCGAAAAATCCAGGATGAAAGTAAAACTCAGATCGAAATCGAGGACGACGGCACGGTGAAGATCGTGGGCGAGGGCCCTGCTTCAGTGCAAAAAGCCAAAGAGATGATCCAGGAGCTCACCGAAGAGCTGGAAGTCGGGATGACCTTCCGCGGCCGCGTGGTCAAGATCGTGCCCTTCGGCGCCATCGTGGAAGTCCGTCCCGGCGTGGAAGGGCTCATCCACATCTCCAACCTCGCCGAGGGCTTCGTGAAAAAGGTGGAGGACGTGGTGAAAGTGGGGGACGAGGTCACGGTGGAGGTGATCGGCACCGACGACCTCGGTCGCCCCCGCTTTAAGCTCATCCAGGAAAAGCCGACCCTGAAGGTGGGCGACATCGTCCCAGGAAAGGTCACCAACGTGGTGGACTACGGGATTTTCGTGGAAATTGCGCCGGGAATCCGCGGGCTTGTGCACCGCTCGCGCCTGGGCACCAACGAGGATCCGGCCAAAGTGGCGAAGAAGGGCGATCGTATGCTTGTGGAGATCGTGGAGATCGATGAGGAAGGCCGCTACAAACTCCGCCGGGTTGTGCCCAAAGGCCCCCTGCGCCTCGATTCCAAATAATGACGGAAATTTATCCCGGCTGCTTTTCGGGAAAAAATCCCGCGGGACTTAATGTTGTCGTGGAGCCCATGCCGGGTTTCCGCTCGGTGGCCCTGGGGCTTTGGATCCGGGCCGGCGGCCGCGACGATCCTCCTGGAAAAGAAGGGCTCGCCCATTTCGTGGAACACATGACCTTCAAGGGCACCACCAAACGCTCCGCCTTGGAAATTGCCCAAAACATCGATGAGTTGGGAGGGCATCTCAACGCCGCGACCACCCCAGAATACACGTTTTTCTACACCGAAGTCCTAAATACCCATGTCGCGGAGGCCCTGGAAATCATGCACGAGCTTGTCACCATGCCCAAATTCGCACCGGAGGATCTCGCACGGGAGAGGGTGGTGATCGCCGAGGAAATCCGCAGCGCCGAGGATGACCCAGAGGACGTAGTTTTTCGGCTCTTGGGCGAAACCCTCTGGTCGGAAAAGCATCCTCTGGGGAAGCCTGTGATCGGAAGGCTCGAAAGCGTGAGCCAAATCGCTCTTGACGATCTTTGGGATTTCTTTCGCCGCCACTACTACCCTGGCGGGATGATCCTGGTAGCTTGCGGTGGGGTCAGTCCCGAAGCTCTCCTTGAGCTTTCCATGGTCTTCAGCGGCAACCAGAAAGGAAACGAGGTAAGCCGGACACCCCCTTCGCCGGGAGCGGGTTTGGCCTTAGCGGAAAAGGAAATCCAGCAGGTGCACCTGGCCTTGGGATTTCCCACGGTGCACGCGGCGGCACCGGAACGCTATGCCCTGGAGGTTCTCAATTCCATTTTGGGCGGCGGTGTGAGCTCCCGCCTTTTCCAGCGCTTACGGGAGGAAATGGGCCTTGTGTATGCGGTGTTTTCGGCCACTGCGTATTTCTCGGATGCGGGGGTCATTTCCATCTACGCTGCCTGCGAAGAGCGAAAAATTCCGCAGGTGGCTGAAGCCATTTGGACGGAAATCCAAAGCCTTGCCCAAACCCCGCCGCCGAAGGAGGAGGTGGAGCGGGCCGTTCGTCGGCTTTCCAATGCTTTTCTCCTCAATTTGGATGACCCGAGCGGCCGGATGGTGCGCCTGGGAACCGTGGCTGCCCTGGGCCGAACCCCTATTTCCCCGGATGAAGTCCTGAAAAAATTCTCCGCGGTAACACCGGAAGCCGTTCAAGAACTGGCCCAAAAATTTTTGCAACCTGAGAAGGCCGCCTGGGCAGCTGTGGGCCCCTCGGCCAAACGCATGCGCCGAGCTCTAAAGAGCTTCGTGGAGGTGGAAGTGTGAAAATCGCCCTTTATCCGGGGAGCTTCGATCCCATCACCTACGGGCACATCGATATCCTGCGCCGCGCAAAAAGGCTTTTCGACAAACTGATCGTGGCCGTGGTGGAAAACCCTAGAAAAACCCCGCTTTTCTCCGCGGAAGAACGAAAACGCCTTGTGGAAGAGGCCCTGAAGGAGGAAGGGATTTGCGGGGTAGAGGTGATCACCTATTCCGGGCTCCTCATCGAGTGTGCAAAAAGGGTGGGTGCTGTGGCCGTGGTGCGGGGCCTGCGGGCCACTTCCGACTTCGATTACGAGTTCCAGCTTGCGCTTACTAACCGCGACCTCGATAGCGATATCGAGACGGTTTTTTTCATGACCGCTGGCCAGTATTCCTTCCTTTCCTCCTCCATCGTGAAGGAGATCAAGCTCTACGGCGGAGATGTCTCGAAATTTGTCCCGCGCTGCGTGGAAAAAGCCCTGGAAGAGAAATTCCGAACGCTAGGAAAAAAGCCGGACCCACAAACCCTTTCCTAGCGCTGACAACGGGGGCAAAAATAAGTCCCCCGGCCCCCAAGCTCGATGCGCTCGATTGGCGTGCCGCAACGCAGGCAAGGGAGCCCCTCCCGGCCGTAGACTTTGGGCTCGTAGTCGCCGTTTGCGCCTTCAGGCGTGCGGTAAGCCTTGTCCGCCAGGGTGGTTCCCAAGGCCGTGAGGGCCTCGCGGAGCACCCGGTGGATCGCTTCCTTGAGCTTGGCCACCTCCCCTTTCGTGAGGGAAGAAGCGGGCCTCCGCGGGTCGATCCCCGCTAAAAAGAGGGCCTCAGAGGCGTAAATATTTCCCAGGCCTGCGATATTCCGCTGATCCAGAAGCCACAATTTGATGGGGGCACGGCTCTTTCGCACCGCCTCATCCAGAAAGGATAGGTCGCCCAGGGCATCGGGGCCCAAGGGCTCTGAAAATTCCTCCACCACTTCTGCGGTGCCCAGCCTTCTGGGATCGATGAAAAGAAGGGCGCCGTCTGAAAACTGCAGGCTAAGCCGTGTGTGTTTGGGAGTTTCCGAAGGGGAATCCGTCCAAAGGAGGCGGCCAGACATGCGTAGGTGCAAAACCAGCTTTCTTTCGCCAAGGTCAAAAACGATGTACTTCCCCTTGCGCAAAAGCTCATAAACCTTCGCCGGAAGCTTAAGGCTTTGGGGAACGTGCTTGAGCTTGGGATCGAGGGCCTCCACCGCCGCGATATTCTTTCCTGTGACTTTGGGGCGCAGGATCCGCACGGTGTTTTCAACCTCGGGAAGTTCAGGCATAGGCTAGCGGCTAAAGACAGGTTCTCCGCCCACGAAGGTGGCCTCCACCTGGATCTTTTCCCACGGCGTTTTCTCAGGATGACCCGAAAGCACTACCACATCCGCCCATTTCCCCGGCGAAAGATCGCCCAACCTGTCCTCAGCAAAGGCGGCGTAAGCCGAGCCGAAAGTATAGGCGCGGACCGCTTCCTCCCAGGTGAGCTTTTGGAGGGGGTGTGGAGGATCGAGGGCAAGGCCAATGCCGTAAAGGGGGCCCATGGGCATCCCATCGGAGCCAAACGCTAGAGGAATCCCGCGCTCCAAAACCCAGCGGTGCGGATCAATGCGGGAATCCCGGGCCGGGCCCAGCCGATCCTCGTACATCTTCCCCGGCCCGGACCACTGGAGGAAATTGGGCTGCATGGAAGCAATAAGTCCCAGAGTCTTCATGCGATCGAGCTGAGCGGGCAAAGGAAGCTCCAGGTGCTCGATACGGTGGCGGTCGTGAAGCCCGGCTCCCGCAAGCCGAGCCGCTGCCAACACCTCCTCGATGGCTCGGTCCCCAATGGCATGGATGGCCAGGGGAAGCTCGGCCTCCATGGCTTTCCGCCAAAGGCGGGCCAGTTCCCCTCTTCCTAAAAGCACCCGGCCCTTTCCCATCTCGGCCCGATAGGGCTCGAAGAGCGCGGCGGTTTTCGCGCCGATGGATCCGTCCACAAACGCCTTCACTCCTACTACGCGTAAAAATTCCGAGCCGAAACCCCGCTGGATCCCCAAAGCCAAAAGGTGGGGAAGAGCTTCGATCGAAAGATAAGAAAAGATACGCGTACGCAAAAGTCCCCGGCGTTCGGCCACTTGATAGACGGAGAGGTCCTGGGGACTGGTGGACATATCCGTGACGGCAGTAACTCCTAGGCTTGCGGCAAAGCGCGAGGCTTCTGCTGCAGCTTCGATCAAGGTTTCCCGCTCCGGCCGCACCAAGGAAAGGACCTCCGTTACCGCTTCCTCCCAGAGGTGGCCACGCTCGCGATCCACAAATTGCCCTTCAGGCCGCACACAGCGGGCGAGGGCCAAGGTATTGGCCACCATCATGTGGCCGTCCACCCGCACCGCACAGCAGGGTTGCTTGGGTACAGCCCGATCCAAATCCGCCCTTTCCAAATAGCGGCGCTCGGGCCAGCGGGATTCGTCCCATCCCCGTCCCACCACCCACTCGCCCGGCCGCGCCTCCGCCCGCGCCCTAAGCAGCTCCAACGCCTCGCCGAGGCTTCTTGCCCCCGAAAGATCCACGAAAAAGGTGCGATCGAGACCAAGTTTTAGAAAATGTACGTGGCCATCGAAAAAGCCGGGAAGAAGGGGACGCCCCTCAAGCGGAAAGAGCTTAGTTTGCGGGCCTCGCAACCTAAGGAGCTCTGAACTTTTGCCAACCGCGAAAATTTTCCCGCAGCGAACAGCCAGGGCGTCGGCATCCTCTACCCCATAGATTGGGCCACCGTGGAAGATCAGATCAGCAACCATCACGGCATTATATAAACCCTAGGAAGGATTGGCACTTCCGGCTAGGATTATGAGCCATGGCCGAAGTACTTCCTCCCGATAACGCCGGCATCCTCACGGCCGCGGAGATCCTCAAGCGCGGCGGCCTTGTGGCTTTTCCCACGGAGACCGTGTATGGTTTGGGTGCAGATGCCCTTAATGCCCGCGCCGTGGCCAACATTTTTGTGGTGAAGGGGCGCCCTCAATTCGACCCGATTATCGTTCACGTCGCCGATCCCGCGGAAACGGAGAAGCTCTGGCAGGAAATCCCGCAGTTGGCGCAAAGGCTCATGGAGAAGTTCTGGCCCGGCCCCCTGACCCTGGTCCTTCCCAAAAGGGAGATTGTTCCGGATATCGTCACCGCGGGGCTACCCACGGTGGCTGTGCGCATGCCCTCGCATCCCGTGGCCCTGTCCCTCATTCGGGCCGCAGGGAGGCCGGTGGCTGCGCCCAGCGCCAACCGTTTCGGCCGCCTTTCGCCCACCCACCACGAAGCGGTGCTGGAGCAATTGGGCGAGAGCATTGACGCCGTTATAGCCGGGGGCCCAACCCCGGTGGGGATTGAGTCCACGGTGATCTCCTTGGCGGAGGACCCACCGCGGCTCCTTCGGCCGGGAGGAACGCCCATCGAAGCGATTCTGGAACTTGTTCCCAATCTGCGGCTGGAACCGCCCCAAGGGCCCTCCGCCTCGCCCGGAACCCTTCCCCGTCACTACCGGCCCCTCACCCCGCTTTTCCTTTTGGAGCCAGGACCGCCGGAAGGCCGCGAAGTTTTGGACCGGAGCCGCTGCGGCTTCCTCGCCTTTCAGAAAGCCTGGCAGGGGTTCGCCCATACGGAAGTTCTTTCCCCACAAGGAGACCTTGTGGAAGCCGCGGCCAACTTTTTCTCCCTCCTGCGAAAACTCGACAAAATGGGGCTTTCCGCCATCGTGGCTGAGCCCGTCCCCGAGGAGGGTTTAGGCTTAGCCATTATGGACCGGCTGCGCCGGGCCTCTTCCGGCCGGGCCCGCCTGGATGAGACGAAGGTTTGGATCATCCGCTAGAAAGGAGGAAGGAGTGCTCAAGGGAAAGCGTGTGGCCATTCTGGTGGCCGACATGTATCAGGAACTGGAGTTTTGGTACCCCTACCTTCGGCTTCT
>CAZQXP010000021.1:0-12530 GCA_964597525.1 uncultured Thermotogaceae bacterium
AAGGTAACGGGCATCACCTTCGTATCCACAGGAGGGGCAGCGCACCCGCACAGGAACGTTTTCGATGGCGAGCTCTGCGCCGGAAAGCGCTGTCCCTTCTGCAAGGATGGAAAAAGCCTCCTTGAGGGCCCACTCGGAGAGCACCACAAGCTCGCCCTTCTGCACGTGTACTTTCTTGATGCGGCCGGGCACGGGATGCATCCGCAGGTACTCGAGGAGCGAGGAAAGGAGGGATTGAGCCAGCGAGTATTCGTGCATCAGAACCCCAAGGCAGAGAGAAGTTCCTCCACGCCCTTCCCGGTTTTGGCCGCAGTGAACACGACTTTTCCGTGGGGGTTCACCTTTCGATAGTCCGCGGCGATCCTCTCTGGATCCACGCCCACAAACGCAGCCAAATCCACTTTGTTAATGGCCACTACGTCCGTTTGGGCAAAGATCTTCGGGTGCTTCCGGACCATATCATCGCCCTCGGTGACGGAGATGACCACGAGATCCGTGTCCGTGCCCAGGGGAAAATCCGCGGGGCACACGAGGTTTCCCACGTTTTCGATGAAGAGGACATCTACCTCGTCCAAGGGGAAATCCTCGAGGGCGTGGCCGACCTGGTGGGCATCCAAGTGGCATTGGTCGCCGGTGTTGATCTGGAGGGCGGGAAGGCCGGCGGCGCGGAAGCGCTGATAGTCATCGTCTCCGGCAACATCGCCGGCGATCGCTCCCACCCGAAGCCCCCGCTCCCGAAGCCTCTCGGCCATGCGGAGGATCAGCTCGGTTTTTCCCGAGCCAATGGCGCCCATGACGTTGATGGCCCGCACCCCTTTCCCCTTCAAAAACTCGTAATTTTGGGAAGCAAGCTGAAGCTGCCGCTGAAGAACGTCACCCAAGGAACCGGTGATGTCATGCATGGCGGCCAATCCTACCTCGTGGTGCATTCCGCCGCAATTGCGAGCTGACCGAAGTTTTTCAACCGAAATTTGCCTTGCCCCTTGGGCTGCGGTATACTCGCGCGCCATGCGGCGGGTCGCGGAAGTGGCGGCTACGTTCGCCTTGGCTTTTTCTGTTTATCTCATCCTCACCGCCTTTAGCGGAGAGATCGGGCTTTGGTCGCTCGAAGAACTCATCGGCGGGGCGGCCCTTAGTTTCTTGGTAGCCCTCGCTTCCCATCGCCTTCTTTTCGAGCGGGGAGGCTGGCGCCTCCTTAACCCTTACCGCTGGGTGTTGTTCCTCTTTTACCTCGTAGGACCGTTCTTCCTGGCCATGGCCAGGGCCAACTTGGACGTGGCCTACCGGGTGATCACCGGTCGAATCAATCCAGGCATTGTGCGGTTCAATCCTGGTCTAAAAACCGATGCGGGTCGAACGATGCTCGCCAACTCCATTACCCTCACCCCGGGAACCCTCACCCTGGAGGTGGACGACGAGACCGGCGATTTCTACGTGCACTGGATCAACGTACGCAATCCTGATCCCAAGCCCGAGGAAGTGTGTGGGCCTTTCCCGCGCTGGGCGAAGGTGATCGCGGAATGATCGTGGAACTGGCGTTTGGGGTCGCGGCGGCTGTTCTTTTGGCCTACGTTTTGGTCTGTGCGGTGCGGCTGGGGATTGGGCCTACAGCTGCGGATCGCGCTGTAGCCTTGGACACCATCAACACCTTGGTGGTGGCCCTCATGGTCCTCCTTGGAGCGGCGTTTGATCTCATGATCATCATGGACGTGGCCCTGGTCTACGCCCTCCTTTCCTTCGTGGGCACCCTTTACATCGCCCGCTATTTAGAGGAGGGCTACAAATGAACGCGCTCATCTACGTGCTTTTGGGGATTGGCGCCCTCTTCAACGGCCTGGGCGCCGTGGCCTTGATCCGTTTCCCCGATGTTTACACCCGAATCCACGGGGCCACGAAGTGCACCACGTTCGGTTCCATCTTCTCCATTTTGGGGGTGGTGGTGTACGGCGCGGTGCGGGGAGGGCCTGTGGGATTCGGCATGGTGATCCGGGCCCTTTTGGCTTTGGTCTTCCTTCTTCTCACGAACCCCACAGGATCCCATGCCCTTGCTCGGGCCGCGCATCGGGCGGGGATCAAGCCGTTTAAGGCCGTGGTGGATCGCCTGGAGGAAAAGCCGTGAGCCTTTTCGATTTCCTCCTCACCGCGTCCCTGGTGCTTACAGTGGTGGCGGGACTTTTGGCCGTGCTTTTGCGAGACCTTCTGGCCGCGGCCCTGGCCCTGGGAGCCCAAGGGCTTCTTCTTTCCCTGGTGTTCTATCTCCTTCAGGCCCCGGATGTGGCCATTGCCCAGGCCGGGGTGGGCGCGGCCCTCACCACGGCCATCTTCCTTTTGGCCATTTGGAAAACGCGGAGGAAGGAGGAAGAGTGAGGCGCTGGCTGGCTATTGCCGCGTTCCTTTTGATTTGTGGATTCCTCATCACAGGTGCGCTCTCTTTGCGGCCGTTTGGCAAACCAGCCCGCGCGGAGATGGACGAATATTTCAACCGCTTTTCCCAGCCGGAGGTGGCTGCCAACAACGCCGTTACCGCCATCGTCTTTGATTACCGCGGTTACGATACCTTGGGCGAGGCCACCGTGCTTTTTGTGGCCGTGACCGGTGTGGCCCTCGTTCTTAGGAGGCTTGGGAAATGACCGTCGTTGTCCGCACCATCTCCCGCGTCCTTTTGCCGGTAGGGTTGGCTTTCGGAGGTTACGTGATCATGCACGGCCACCTCACACCCGGCGGGGGATTTCAGGGCGGCGCGGTAGCTGCTTCCGCCTTGGCCATGGTCATCGTGGCCTTCGGCGCGGCCAGCCTCAAGGAGAAAAAAGGGCTTTTGTCCGCGCTGGAAAGTTTAGGCGGCGTAGCTTTCGCCGCTTTGGGTTTTCTCGGTTTGGGGGTCACCTTCTTTGCGAACGTTTTGGCCGGAGCCGGTGGGCTTTTCGGCCGCCCAGTTCCCTATGGGCCGAATCCCGGCGACCTCAACACCGCCGGTACCCTCCCCCTCATGAACTGGGCGGTAGGCTTCAAAGTGCTTGCCGGCCTCAGTGCCGTGGTTCTCCTCTTTGCCCTCTTTGGGGGGAAAGATGATCGGTAACTTCCCGTTTGTGGTGTGCATGATCCTCATTGCCCTTGGCCTTTGGACCCTTTTGGCCAAGCGGAACCTGATCAAGCTCGTGATCGGGATGAGCCTTATTGAAAGCGGGGTGAACCTTTTCCTTGTGACCCTGGGTTATGTTCGCGGCGGGGTCCCGCCCATCTATACGTTCGCGCCGGAAGGCGCGCCCATGGTCCTTCCCACACCGCAAGCCCTCACCCTCACCAGCATCGTCATCGCCGTGGCCACCACGGCCCTCATGCTGGCCTTTGTGGTGGTGATCTATCGGCATAAAGGGACCTTGGACGCCCGGAAGATCCGGGATCTGCGGGGGTGACAATGGGGACGCACGCGCCCATTTTGGCCATTGCTGTCCCGCTTCTTGGCGGATTCGCTTTGCCCCTTTTGGCCCGTTTCCATAAGGGACTTAGGGACGCGTGGGCCATTCTCGTGGCCCTCTTTGTTTCCGTTTGCGCGGGCTATGTGGCTTCCCGTGTGCTTTCCGGCGAAATCTGGGTCTATGTCCTTGGCGCGAAAAACCCTGCGGACACCCTCGCGCCCGGAGGTTTCCCCATCCGCATCATGCTCACTGTGGATGCGTTAAGCGCGTTTTTGGGGATCATCGCCGGGGTCATCGGACCGCTCATGTTCCTTTCCCTGATCCGTTTCCTTTCCGAGGAGGAGGGTAAAACCCTTTCCCTCACGTTGGCCACATTCCTTTTGGCGGGAATTATGGGTATGGCCTACACCGGTGACCTCTTCAACTTCTTCGTGTTTTTGGAGGTTACAAGCATCGCTGCCTGCGGGATCATCGGCTTCCGAACGTGGACAAGCCGGGCTCCAGAGGCTGCGTTCAAAACTATGCTCCTTTATGCGCTAAGCGGCCTTTTCTTCCTTTTGGGCGTAGCTTTCCTCTATGGCGAGTACGGCGCCCTGAATTTGGCCTATGTTTCCCGGGAGATCCGGGGTACTGCGGTGGATCGTCTGGCCTTAGTCCTGTTTCTTTCTAGCCTTCTTATGAAGGCCGCCGCAGCGCCCATGCACTTTTGGGCTCCCGATGCTTATGGGGAGACGCCGCCCGCCGCCACCCCGCTTCTCGTGGTGAACACCCAGGTTTCCCTCTACGGGCTTTGGCGGGTCCTCTTCACCCTGTACGGCGGCGTTTTGGATCGCGGGGTGGGCTGGCTCGTGGTGGCGTTGGGCCTCCTCACCATGGTGGTGGCGGCATTTATGGCCCTTGTACAGACGGATTTGGGAAGGCTTGTGGCTTACGGTGCGGTCTCGCAGATCGGGTACATGATGCTCGGTGTGGGGGTGGGGCTTGTGGCCCTGCCCGGAAAACCCTCCCTCGGAGAACCCTCCTATGCCCTGGTCGCCGCCCAAGGCGGCGTTTTCCATATGCTCAACGATGCTCTCACCGTGGGCCTTCTTTTCCTCTGTGTGGCTGCAGTGGAGTGGGTGCGGGGAACCCGGGATCTCCGGGAGCTTGGAGGATTAGGACATTCCCTTCCGGAAGTGGGGTTGTGTTTTCTCCTCGCGTCCTTGGCGTTGGCGGGGATTCCGCCTCTCAACGGCTTTGCCTCGAAAATTCTCATTTACGAGGGGAGTTTTGGGCTTTCGCCCATTCTCACCGCGGTAGCGGTTCTCACCTCCATTTTGCTTTTGGCCGTTTTTGCCCGGGCTTTCCAGGGCGCGTTTTTGGGGCCAAGGGTGGAGGTGGAGAAAAAGGTGCCTTGGCAGCTCCTTTTGGCCATGGGAATTTTGGCGGTGGGCATCCTGGTCTTCGGTTTGGTTCCGGGGTTCTTCGTGGAGAAGATGGTGGGGCCGGCCGCGGAGGCCCTGTTTTCCCGGAACGCTTACCTTTTTGCGGTCCTGAGGGGTTAGGATGGGCGTCGAGATCCTCACCGGACACGGTTTTTGGCATGCTCTAGTTTGGCTGGCGGCGGCGCTGGGCGTTTTCCTCTTGTCCCTGGGCGTTTGGTCCTTGGGGCGCCGCGAATTCCGGCGCGGCACGGACGCGGAGCTTCCCTTCGTTTCCGGAGAACGCGTCGAGGACGCAAGGGTGGGCGCGCCCCACCTCTACTGGGGCTTTGCCGAGGCCCTGAAACCCTTCCTCGAGCGCCTGAGGAACTTCCATTCCGGCTTTATCGGCGATTATGTGGGTTGGTTTGCCGTGATCTTGGCGGTAATCTTGCTTTTGGTGATGGCTTAAGGAGAAGAAGATGGGGTTGGGTTCGTTCAAGCGGGCGTTATGGGTTTTCCACGTGGCCACGGGTTCGTGTAATGGCTGCGATATCGAGATCGTGGCCGCTCTTACCCCCCGCTACGATGTGGAGCGCTTCGGAATCCGGCTTGTAGGAACGCCACGGCACGCGGATGTGCTCCTCGTCACAGGACCGGTGACGCGGATGATGGCCGAAAGGCTCAAGAGGATCTACGAGCAGACGCCGGATCCCAAAGCGGTAGTGGTGGTGGGCGGATGCGGTTCCACCTCTGGCGTCTTTTACGAGAGCTACAACGTGGTGGGCCCGGTGGACCGCATTATTCCCGTGGATGTGTACGTTCCTGGTTGCCCTCCTCGCCCGGAGGCCATTATTGACGGCGTGGTCAAAGCTGTGGCCAAACTGGAGAAACTGGGGGCGAAGGTATGAAGGCTGCTCAGGTAATCTCCGCCCTTTCCGCTGCGCTGGGGAAGAACTTCCAGAAATACGAGCTTAGGCCTCGCGAGGTTGGGGTGCGAAGAAAGTGGACGGTGGAGGAGATTTGGGCAGAGGTTCCCCGGGAGGCCATCCCCGAGGCGGTGGCGGTCCTCAAATCCCTGGGGCCCCTACATATCTCCATCATCTCCGGCCACGATGCTGGAGATGCCATCGAGCTCCTTTACCACTTGGCCGTGGGCTTTGGCACCGAGGGTGGCGAGGTGATGGTCACCCTGCGCACGTTCCTGCCCAAAAGCGATCCGGCTGTTCCCTCCATTTGCGGGATCCTTCCCGGCGCGGAAACCACGGAACGGGAGAAAATCGAATTTTTGGGTGTGGACTTCCCGGGAATCCCCAGGAAAGATCACGTGTTTTTGCCCGACGATCTTCCCGTGCACCCTTGGCGCCGGGATGAGCCGGAGCTCGAGCAATATCTCCACCGCATGGTGGAGTGGGAGAAGGGCGATGAGCGAGAAGGATCCAGTTCTGCCTGAGGTGGAAGAGAAAACTCTGGTGTTCGGTGGGCCCGAAAGGGCTTTAGGGGAGACTTTTGAAATCCCCATTGGTCCCATTCATCCGGCCCTAAAAGAGCCCATTCGTCTCACCTTTCGCGTTCGGGGCGAGCGCATTGTGGGCGTGGAGATCCGCACAGGCTTTGCCCACCGGGGAATCGAGTTCATGGGCATGCGCCAGGGCCGAAACCTCATCCAGATCCTGTACCTTGCCGAGCGCATCTGCGGGATTTGTTCCGTCTCTCACCCGATTGCTTTCACCCAAGCCGTAGAGAGAGCCGCGGGAATTGAGGTCCCACCCCGAGCGCAATACATCCGGGTTATCATCTCCGAGCTTGAGCGCATCCATTCCCATCTTCTTTGGGCTGGTGTGGCGGCCCACGAGTTGGGTTTCGATACCCTCCTTCACCTCACTTGGAGGGTGCGGGAAAAAGTGCTGGATATCTTGGAGGAGCTCTCAGGGAACCGCATCGACTACGCGATCCCCATTTTTGGGGGCGTACGGCGGGACATTACGCCTGAGCAATATCCCAAAGTGTGGGAGGCCCTGCGCTACTACCGCGGGCTTTTGGAAGAGCTTCTGGATGCTTTCCTTAACGACCCCACGGTCATGGCCCGTACCCGCGGGGTCGGGGTTTTGGAGCCCAAAGAGGCCGAGGAGCTCTGCGCGGTGGGCCCCACCGCCCGCGCTTCAGGCCTCCGCAAAGACGTGCGCCAGGATCGGCCCTACCTCGCGTATCCGGATTTCGAGGTGAAAGCCATCACTCCCGAGGATTACGGCCTTACTCCCATGGGCGACGTGTATGACAAAATCGTCGTACGGCTTCTGGAAGTGCGGCAGTCCATCGAGATCATCGAGAAGGCCCTGGAGAATATGCCCGAGGGCGAAATCACCTCCTTCCCCAAGATCCCTGCTCTTTTAGCGCATCTGAAGAAGGCGGAGGGCGAGGGCTTAGGCTGGCATGAAGCTCCCCGGGGTGAAGTGATCCACTACATCCGGCTTATGGCCGGAGAGGAAGCGCCGCTTGTGTGGAAAGTGAAGGCTCCCACCTACTCGAACCTCCTCAGCTGGCGGCCGATGTTCGAGGACCAGGAGATCGCGGACATCCCCATCATCGCTGCCTCCATTGACCCTTGCATCTGTTGCATGGACCGCTTCCATATCGTGGAGGGAAGCCGGGAGAAGGTTGTGGCTAAAGAGGAACTTCTGCGCCTTTCCTGGGAGAAAACCCGGAAAATTTCCGCCCAACGGGGTTTGCGGGTTCCGGAGAGCGGAGGAAAAGGATGAGCGGCTGGGTGATCTTCGGGCAAGCTGTGGCCGCCCTGGTGGGTGGTGGTGTGGTCGGGCTCATCTACCGAGGCTTGGACCGAAAAATCGCCGCGCGCATGCAGGCGCGCATCGGCCCGCCCATCCGCCAGCCTTTCCTCGATTTGGGAAAGCTCCTTGTGAAGGAGACGGTGATCCCCAAAACGGCGGTGGCTTGGCTTTTCTCAGCCGCGCCCTTCCTCGCCGTGCTCGCCTCCTTCACCGCCCTCCTTTATCTTCCCCTTGGTCCCTTCCGCCCCGTTCTCGAGGGGCAAGGCGACGCGATCTTGGTGCTTTATCTCTTAGCGGTGCCGGCGTTGGCCATGGCCCTGGGCGGGTTTGCCTCCGGCTCGCCCCTGGGGGTCGTCGGCGCGCAGCGGGAACTGGTCATGCTCATGTCCTACGAGTTCCCCTTGGCCGTGGTCCTCGTGGCTGTGGCTTGGCGCCTGGCGGCGTTGGGAATTTCCCCGGCGTTTTCCCTGGGCACCATCGCTGCGCATCCCCTGTGGACCCAGGTGGGGCCCTTGGGAGTACTGGGGCTGGCCGTCCTTCTCCTTGTCCTTTTAGTGGTGACGCCCGCAGAGCTTGCGAAGATTCCCTTTGATATCCCCGAGGCAGAAACGGAGATCGCCGGAGGGCTCATGGTGGAGTATTCCGGAACATATCTTGCCCTCTTTTACCTTGCCGATGCGGTGCGCACGGTGGTGATGGCCGCCCTTGTGGTAGCCCTTTTTATCCCCTACGGGATTGCTGGGCCTTTGGGCCTTTCCGGGGCAGCGGCTTATGCCCTGGACTTCCTCTTTTGGCTTTTCAAGCTCTTTTTGGTGATGGTGGTGGCGGTAACCACGGTGCGGGTGGGGATGGCCCGTCTCAAGGTGGACCAAATTGCTCGGGGATTTTGGCTTTGGGGCACGGCCGTGGCCCTGGGCGGCCTTCTCCTCCTTGTTTTGGATAAGGTGGTGCGCGGATGATCCTTAAGACCCTCATTTCCCAACTTCTTTCCCGTCCGGCAACGAATAAATTCCCGGCCAAATACATGCCCAAATCGGTGACGAAGTTCCTGGAGCGGGTACAAGCCGGGAAGGACCAGATTCACCCGCCGGTTCCGGTTCCGCCCAAATTCCGGGGAAAGATCACCTACGACCGGGAGAAGTGCATCGGCTGTCAGCTATGTATCCGGGTGTGCCCGGCGAAAGTGATCGAATTCAAGCCGGAAGTGAAAAAGATCCGAATGCATGTGGCCCGCTGTACCTTCTGCGCGCAGTGTGTGGATGCTTGCCCCGTGGGAGCCCTCGGGCTTAGCCCTGATTTCCTCCTCGCGGATACCGACAGGAATTCCCCGAACCTCATTGTGGAATGAAAAGAAAAGGGCGGAGGTTTCCCGCCCTTTTCCGCCTAAATTCCGCAAGAGCTCGTCTACTTTTCGAGGGCCTCGAGTTTTGCCTCTAGGGCGTCCCGAAGATCCGGGAGGAACCGGACAAGCGCAAGGCCGCGGAAGGGGAAAGCCGGCGCTAAGGGCATGGCCTGCGGAGCCCCCCGCCAGCCGAAACGCAGACCAAAGCGCGGAGAGGGCTCAGGCCTTCGCTCTTGGGAAATGCCCCGAGTAAGCCTTTCCCACTGGGCCACCGTGAGGATTTTCTTCAGGCCGGAAACGAATTTCTCCTCGAGAGCCTGGAGCTTCTCCCGGAGATCCTTTTGGTAGGCGCCCAAAAGCTCCCGAAGCTCTTTGGGCGTTCCCGTGAATTTGAGAAGGTCCTCGTGGAGTTTCTCTTGCATGGAGAGGATTTCGTCCCTAAGGGGCATGAGCTCATCCACGAGTTTCAGGAGCTCCTTCATCTGCGCCGGGGTAAGCTCCAAGGCGTTGATCCAAAGGAGCGCCAGGTTCTCCCGGCCGAGGAAGCCTCCCACCCGGCCGCCCAAAACCTGCCCAAATGCACCGAATGTCAAAAGAGCCGCCACTCCCAAACCTAACGCGAGCCTCTTCATGGCTTTCCCATCACCTCCAAATGTAATTTTCCCCCACGCCAGTGGAAGGGGGGTGCAGGAGCTGTGGAAAAATGGTGGAGATGGACCAGGGGTTATACTTTGCTGGACCATGGTCACGCTTCGACGCCGCGAAAAAGTCTTCAGTGTGCCGGAAGGGAAGAATCTCGAGAGGATCTTGCGGGATTTGGGGATCCTTCCGGATACGGTGCTTGTTGTGCAAAACGGGAAAATCATCCCCCTCGACTATCGGCCCAAAGAAGGCGAGGAGTTCGAGATCATCGATGTCATCTCCGGGGGCTAGGATGCGCTGCACGTTCTGCGAAAAGGAAGCGGTTTTGCGCCTGAGACACGCGAACCTGCGCCTTTGCCCCGAGCACCTTGTGGCCCGGGTGGAAAAGGAAGCGGAAAAAGCCATTCGGGAATTCCGCATGTTCACGCGCGAGGAGAAAATCCTTGTGGCCGTCTCCGGCGGGAAGGATTCCCTCGGGCTTTGGCAGATCCTTACCAAGCTCGGGTACCAGGCGGACGGGCTTTACATCCACCTTGGGATCGAAGGTTACTCTCAGCGTTCTTTGGAATTCTGTCAGGAATTTGCGCGCGAAAGGGGGCTTCGCCTGGAGGTGGTGCGCCTTGAGGACGAGCTTGGGGCAGGCTTGGACGAGATCGCCAAAGCTCTCCGGGGAGAGCCCTGCGCCCACTGTGGCGCCATTAAACGCTATCTCATGAACCGTTCCGCCCTGGAAGGAGGATATGCGGCGCTCGCCACCGGGCATAACCTCGACGATGAGGCCGCTACCCTTTTGGGAAATGTCCTCCAGTGGAATCTGGAGTACCTGGCCCGCCAGTACCCCGTCCTTCCCGAAGGCCGAAAGCTTGCGCGGAAAGTAAAACCTCTTATCTACGTTTCCGAACGGGAGATGGTGGCCTACTGCCTTATCTCTGGGATCCGCTACATCTACGAGGAGTGCCCCCATAGCGTGGGCGCCCGCTCCCTTTTTCTGAAGCGAATCCTCAACGAACTCGAGGATGAGGCCCCTTCCACAAAAATTTCTTTCGTTAAAGGGTTTTTGCGGGCGCATCACATCTTCCCCCGCCCCAAAGAGGAGGAAGTCCACGACTGCCCCATCTGCGGCATGCCCACCGCCGCTTCTGGACCTTGCCGTTTCTGTCGTATCCGGGAAAGGATGAAGCACTATGCGCCCGCTTGAGTATGGCGAGCCCGTGATCCTTTGGGAAATCGGAAGAGGCCGAACTTTTCTTCTTACCCTTACCCCTGGCGAGGTTTTCCATTCCCATCGGGGGATCATCCGCCACGATGATGTGGCGGGAAAGCCAGAAGGAAGCGAAGTCCTCTCCTCCACTGGGCACCCTTTTGTGGCCTTCCGGCCCAGGGTGGCCGACCGGATGATGAAGGTCCGCCGACAAACCCAAATTGTTTACCCCAAGGATGCGGGATGGCTTGTGCTTGCCTTGGACCTCTTTCCCGGCGCGCGGGTTGTGGAAATGGGGACAGGATCAGGAGCCTTCACCATCCTTTTGGCGCAACTCGTGGGCCCTACGGGCAGGGTCTACACCTTCGATCGCCGGCCCGATTTCCTCTATAACGCCCTTCAGAACCTGAAAAAGCTCGGGTATGCCGAGCGGGTGGAAGCTCAAATCCTTGAGGCTGGCCAGCCCTTCCCTGTCTCCGATGTGGACGCGGTTTTCTTGGATCTTCCCACTCCCTGGGAAGCCATTCCGCCGGCGCGGGAGGCCCTCGCACCCGGACGCCCTTTAGCTCTTCTTGTCCCCACCGCGGAGCAGCTCAAGCAGGCGGTGAAAGCTCTTGCGGAAAATGGCTTCGTTTGGATTGAGGCCGTGGAGATTTTGGAGCGGAAAATGCTTGTGCGGGAGCGGGAAGGGGTGAGGCCGCTGGAGCGCATGGTCGGTTTCACCGGTTACCTTGTCTCCGCCCGCAAGGCCCTCCTTCCGCGGGTCGAGGAAGCCGCTATCCCTTTCCCCGAAGAAGAGCCAGAAGCCCTAGAGGACTAGCGCCGCCGTATCCCTCCGAAAGAAGCGGGAAAGAAGGGCGTAGAGCTCAGGATGATGACCTTGCAGGCTCCAGGGATCGGAAAAGAAAAGCTCCACGGCGGTGGCAAAAAACTCCGCGGGGTTTCCCCGGCCGTAGGCAAGGGGCGTGGAAGCCAGGGCTGAGGAAACCCTTGTGTATTCCCGAAAGAAAACTTTTCGCCAATCCTCCAAAAGGTCCGGAGGAAGTGGAGGGACGCCCTGCATGGCTCCGTCCTCCAAATCCAGTTGGTGGGCGAATTCGTGGATGACGACGTTGCGTTTTCCCGGACCAAAACCCGCGGACGCCACCGCATCCCAGGCCAGAACCACGGTGCCCAGGGGCCAGGATTCGCCGGCCCGCACCTCCACCCCTTCCTCCACTGTTCCCGCCGGGCCTGGCCGGGTATAGCGGGCCACATAGAGGGTGGGATAGACCACCACCGTGCGCATAAGCGGGAAATAATCGGTTTCCCGATGGAGAAGGAGGAGGCAGGCGTTTCCGGCCACAATTACCCGGGCCCGGTCATCCACCGAAAACCCTGCCGCGCCCTCGAATCTTTTCTCCGCAAGAAAGACCTGAATGTGCCCTTTGAGCTCGCGTTTTTCTTCGGGGGAAAGCCAAGGGTAGAGGGGAACTCCCGAAAGGAACGGTTCCCAAGGCTTAGGGAAAGGGCGCCGGGCCAGGCGCGCCCTTCGCCACTTTTTGAGAAAGCTCACTTTTCTGGGCCGAAGATCAGGGTGATACCTAGGGTAAAGTTTCCGAGCTTGAGCTCGAAGGAGGCAAAGCCTTGGGAAAGGGTAAAGGGTTGGGCGGAAACTACGCCCAAAATCGGCTCGGAGACGGGTTTCAAATGCAACCCCAGGGAGAGGTTCACGTTGCCCAAGGTTCCGCGGAAGACGAA
>CAZQXP010000022.1:0-12018 GCA_964597525.1 uncultured Thermotogaceae bacterium
GCGAGCCTTCCGGGATCTCCCGGCCGGCCTTTCGTGGTGGCCGCCACAAACGGCCGCACCTCCACTTTCGTCCCTGCGGAAATTCCCTTAAGCGCAATCGCGCTATCCACCACCAAGAGTCCATGCAGATCGATTCCCAAAAGAGCCTCAGAAAAAGCCCGGGGATGAAGGACCACAGTGACCTGGGCCTCCCGGAAAAAGGGGCAAAGGATGGGCTCATCGGAGAGAACAAGCTCAGAATGCACCGGAGTCCCCATGACCTCCGCGCCGTAGGCGTAACGCAGGCTCACGTACTTCCCGGCTTCCACCATGGCCTGGGAAAGAAGCCTTCCCGCAAACACAATCCCTTGCCCACCGATCCCGGAAAGCCTAAGGCGCAGTTCCGGCATGGCTTACCCTTCCTAGAGTACGCAGGAGTCCGGGGCGATCGCGGTCGGCGTATTCGCCCACAGCGATTTCCTCCTCCCCGGCTTTTCCCACAGGCTTACTTTTTGCTCGCAGCCACTTCATGGCCTCCACGGGGAGCATTTGGAGCCTTCCCCCCACGCGGGCGGGGCACTGGCTCACCACCTCCACAAACCGGAACCCCTCTTTCCCCAGGGCCTTCATCAAAGACCGCTCGAGCTCGAAAAGGTGGGCGGTGGTCCAGCGGGCCACATAGTTGGCACCCGCGGAGGCTACCACTTGGGCCACGTCCATGGGGTATTCAGGATTTCCATAAGGTGTGGTGGGGGTGGGAAGATCCTTGGGCGTCGTGGGGCCTACCTGCCCTCCGGTCATGGCGTACACGAGATTATTGACCATGACCACCAAAAGATCCGCGTTTCTTCGGGCCGCATGAAGGAGATGGTTTCCGCCGATTCCCGCAAGATCCCCATCCCCTCCCACCACGATCACGGTGAGCTCCGGCCGGCGGAGTTTCACGCCCAAAGCGGTGGGGATAGCCCGGCCGTGGGCCACGTGGAGGCTGTCCGCCAGAAAATGGGGGCTGGGAATCCAGGCAGCACAACCAATACCGCTCACGAATACGGTCTTTTGGAAATCCACGCCAGCTTTTTCCAGCGCGCGCAGAATAGATCCGGCGACAAGCCCGTTCCCGCACCCTGGGCAAAAGGCTGTGGGAAGCGCGCGAAAGTATTTGTGTAAGGGATGCCCTTTCATCCCCAAACCTCCAGGATCTTTTGCGCGAGCTCCTCGGGGTAAATGGGGAGCCCTCCACCCACTTTGGAAAAGGAGGCCACCTTTGTGGAACCTCCGGCGATCCTCTCCACGTCCCAAATGAGCTGCCCAAGGTTCATTTCGGGCACAAGGACCATTTTTGCTGATTTGGCAAGCTCGCGGATGGGCTCCTCGGGAAGAGGCCAAAGCGTCTTCAGGATGAGGACCCCCACACGTACTCTCCCGGAAAGAAGTTTTCGTGCGGCAAGGGCGCTTCGCGCCACGGAACCGTAAGCCACGATCCCAACCTCGGCCTTTTCCAAGCCTATCGCCTCGAAACGCGCGAGCTCTTCCTTGTTGAGCCAGATCTTTTCCCAAAGCCGATGGACAAGGGCCCGATGTACCTCGGGATCCGAGGTGTAGCGGAAACCCCAAGGGTCATGGGTGGAGCCCGTGACCAAAACGGCATGCCCTTCTCCCAAGCGGGGCATGGGCGGGGGAAGGCGCGGATCCTCGGAACCAAAAGGCGGTTCCCCTCCCAAGGGCCTCCGGCGCTCGGCCCGCTCCACCTCCTTCGGCACCTCCACCACTTCCCAGGTGTGGGCCAAAAGCTCGTCGGAAAGGAGAATCACCGGCGTGCGCAGTTTTTCTGCGGTGTTCACAGCGAAAACCGCAAGGTCAAAGCAATCCTGGGCGGAGGAGGGCGCGAAGACGGGGATGATTTGGTCGCCATGCCTTCCCCAGCGGGCCTGAAGAAGATCCCCTTGGGCGGCTTTGGAGGCCTGGCCTGTTCCCGGGCCCACGCGCATCACATCCACCACCAAAAGAGGCGTTTCCGTCATCACTCCAATCCCTAACCCTTCCTGCATGAGGGAAAAACCCGGGCCGCTGGTGGCGGTCATGGGTTTCGCGTCCGCCCAGGAAGCGCCGATCAACAGAAAAATGGAAGCGATCTCGTCCTCCGCTTGCAGAAAAACACCGCCTCGCTTGGGAAGCTCTCTTGCCATGTGCTCCATGATCTCCGAGGAAGGGGTGATGGGATAGCCCGCGTAAAAATCCACACCAGCGGCTAAGGCGCCTTCAGCTATGGCAATGTTTCCCGACCAAAAACGTTTTTCCTTAGGGCTCATCGAAAAGGCCGATATGCCGGATTTCCCGGTCGTACGGCTCGGGAAGGATCGGGGGCTCAACGATGGCCTTGGAGGGCGAAGGAAGCTGGTCTACGTCCTCTTTGCAGAAATCCACAAAGGGGCAGTATTTGCATTGGTCGTATTCCCAGTCGGATTTGTCGGGAAGAGGAGGAAGCTCGCCCCGCACGAAGATCTTTTCCCGCAGTTCCTCAAACTGCGCTAAAACCCGGCCCACTTCGGGCCGATCGAGTTCCACCACGAATTCGCGGAGCTCCTGGGTGGCCTTGTTTTCCGCAAGGATGATGCCTTGGGGAATTTGGAAGTAGTGGAGGTAAAGCTGGAGCTGGAGGTAGTGATCGCGCCGGGGAGCAGCGTACATCTGGTCAAAGTTGTAGGGGTGGACGGTTTTTATTTCCACCACGTAGTTCTTTCCCCCAAGGGAGACGATGGCGTCAGCGCGGCCATGGAAAAGGGCGCCCGGTGGGATCGGCACCTCCGCGGCCACCACAAGGCCCAAGGAATAGAGGGCCTGGACGAGGCGGCGGTGGGCATCCTCGCCCACCAGCATCTTCCGCGCCGTTTGGCCATCCAAAGGCGGCCGAGGAAAGCCTTTTACGGTATAGAAAATTTGGCGGGGACACTTCCCCACCTCGGAAACGTAAAAATAATCGCGCTCCCGCTGGGGCTCCTCCCGCTTAAAGTACTCCTCCAAAAGCTCGATGAGCATCGGATGAAGTCTACTCCTCCTCTTCCTCGGCCACAACGCCGGGTTCTTCCAAAATATCGAGGACATCAAGCTCCACTACTTGGGCTCCTACCCCCAAAAGGCCGCTTAGGCTCGGCTCTGTTCCGCCTTGATCTCCGGAGACAAGCTCTTTTACATAAAGGCCGGCCTCGCAGAGGAGCTCAAGCTCCGCTTCGTTGGGGCTAAGAAGCTCCCCCTTGGCGGAAAGTACCCGGCGCAGGCGCACAAGGTCCGCGCGGCGATGCCGCACCCGGGTAGGCGTGCGCTGCCGAATTTCACCGATCAAGGAAGAAAGGGCTTTTTGGAAAGCTTCCGGGGAAACAGGGCTGGAGAAGAGGACCTTTGCCCGGTAGAGCTTGGTAAAACGCCCCTTTTTCACCTTCATTTCGAGTTCCGGTGTAGCGGGCTGAAGCTCAAGGAGTTCGATGGCGCCGGCGGTGCGGCGGCGGACTTCCTCGGCGATCCAAGCAAGGTCCACCGTGCGGCGCCGCGGCTCCTCCACCCAAAGCAAAAAGGGCCTTCCCCGGCCGAGCATGCGCGCATCCGCGTCCTCCCTCCCTGCGCCGTGGAATTTCCCGGCCTTTCCTCCTGTGGCCTCCAAGAACACGGGGAGAACGAGTTCCTCCACGGAGGTGGGAGCAAGTTTCCCCGTGCCACTGCAAACCTCGCACCCCTTTCCCCGGCAATGCGGGCAAGTCCAAGAGGTTTGGGCAATTCCCCGCACGAGCTTCCGATAGCGGCCGTAGAAAGTCACAGGATTTACCTGCATTTGCACCTCGTCCCGCTCAATGTCCACAAGGAATTGGATGTGCGGGCTGCGAAAGTCCACAGACACAGGTTTTCCCATCCTCTCACAAAGTGAGGAAAAAACTTGGCCCAATTCACGGTTGAGCGCACGGCGAAGGGGCTCGGCCCAAGGGGAGGGGAATTTTTCCGCCAAAAATTCCTCGGTGGCCTCAAGGCGCGGGGAAAGATGGACGCCAAAGAGGAAAGTTCCGTACTCGTAATCTTGGGCGAGTTCCGCGGCCCTTTCCGCCCACTTGGGAATGCGGGAAAAAACGCCGCCACAGACCCAGCAGCGCTCCTCCGGGATTTGGCCAAACCCCAAGGCTGTTCTCAGGATGAACCCGCGCTCGGCATTGGATAGTTTCCCAGGAAGGCCGGCGAATCGGCGTCCTAAGCAATGGTCGCAAATAGGGCCTGCGCGCAAGAGTTCGGAAGCTAAAGAAACCGGATCCACGCTGCGATTATACGTCAAAGTTGCGATCCACACCGCGAAAGCTATACTCCAAAGCGGTCGGGGCGTGGCGCAGCCTGGAAGCGCACCTGCTTTGGGAGCAGGGGGTCGCTGGTTCAAATCCAGTCGCCCCGACCAGATTTTTGAAAAGGGGTGAAGATGGAAAAACTCGTAGCGTTGGGATTGAGCGTGGTGAAGGATTTGGGGGCGGACTTTGGGGAAGTGCGGGTCGAGCGCAGGGTCGACGAAAACATTCGCACGAAGAACTTGGAGGTGGAGGTCCTTTCCCGAAGGGAAACGGCAGGCATCGGGATCCGCGTGCTCTATCGGGGTGCCTGGGGATTCGCCGCGACAAGTGACCTTTCGCCGGAAGGGGTGCGCCGCGCCGCGGAAAACGCCGTGGCCATCGCCAAAGCTACCTCCACCCTTCTTCGCGAGCCGGTGAAACTTGCGCCGGAACCGGTCCATCGTGGGACCTATGTAACCCCAGTGCGGAAGGACCCGCTTTCCGTGCCCATTCAGGAAAAGCTTTCCCTTCTTTTCGCCGCTGCGGAAAGGATCCTCCGGGTTTCCGGCATAGCCATGGCCAAAGGCTCTATCTCCGCCTGGCGCATCGAAAAATGGTTTGGAAACACAGAGGGAACGGAGGTGCACCAGGTGATCACAAGCTGCGGAGCAGGAATTGAGGCCTACGCCGCCAAACCCGGGGAGATCCAAAAGCGGAGCTTCCCCAACTCCTTCGGCGGCGATTTCGCCAACGCTGGCTACGAGTTCATCGAAAGCTTGGGGTTAGTGGAAAACGCGGAGAGGATCGCCGAGGAAGCGGTGGCCCTCCTTTCCGCGCCCGTCTGCCCCACTGGCGTTTTCGATGTCATCATCGACGGATCGCAGATGGCCCTTCAAGTCCACGAATCGCTGGGGCATCCGTCGGAATTGGACCGGGTTTTGGGGACGGAGCTTTCCTATGCCGGCGGAAGTTTTCTCACCCTGGAGAAACTCGGGAAATTCCAATACGGATCGGAAATCGTGAACATCGTGGCCGATGCCACGGCTCCCGGCGGTTTGGGAACCTTCGGTTACGACGATGAAGGGGTGGAGGCCCAGCGGGTGGACTTGGTCAAGGAGGGCATTTTTGTGGGGTATCTCACCTCCCGGGAGACCGCGGGAAAACTCGGGTTTCCCCGGAGCTCCGGCGCAGCGAGGGCCTCAAGCTGGGCACGCATCCCCCTCATCCGTATGACCAACATCAACCTCCTTCCCGGCAAAGGGCGCCTGGCGGATCTCATTGCCGAGACGGAGTACGGGATCTACTTTGAGACGAACAAGTCCTGGTCCATCGATGACCGGCGCGTGAATTTCCAGTTCGGCACGGAGATCGCCTGGGAGATCAAGAACGGGAAAAAGGTACGGATGCTCAAGAACGCCCTCTACACCGGGATTACCCCGGAGTTCTGGCGCTCCTGCGTGGCCATTTGCGGGCCGGAGGAGTGGCGGCTTTGGGGGCTACCTAACTGCGGGAAGGGCGAGCCGGGCCAGGTCATGCAGGTGGGCCACGGCGCTGCGCCCGCAAAATTCCGGAACGTGCAAGTAAGGGGGGCCGGATGATCCTCGCGGAGTTCTCCATCACCCCCATTGGTGCGGGTGAATCCCTTTCCGCTTACGTGGCGGAATGCATGAAGATTGTCCGGGAAAGCGGGCTTCCCCACGAGCTTACAGCCATGGGAACCATCATCGAGGGCGAGTGGGACGAGGTTATGGCCGTGATCAAAGCCTGCCACATGGCGGTGCGCGCCAAATGCCGCCGCGTTTCCACCCTTATCAAAATTGACGATCGAGAAGCCCCGCCGGGTCGGATCAAGGCCAAGGTGGAGTCTGTCCTAAAGAAGCTAGAACAGGCCTAGGATGTAGTGGGCCAAAAAATAGTAAAACGGGGCGGCGGCGAGGATCCCGTCGATGCGATCCAGGACCCCGCCGTGGCCGGGGAAGAATTTCCCGGTGTCTTTCACCCCTGCCGCCCGCTTCACCAAAGACTCAAAGAGATCCCCAAGCTGAACAAAAGCGCCCACCCCTATTCCCATGATCAACGCCGCCGGCCAGTTCTCCCCTAAATTGGCCAGGAACTGGGGAAGAAGAAGGCCGGCCACCGCCGCCAAGAGAAGACCTCCACCCACGCCCTCCCAGCTTTTGGCGATGGAAACGCGGGGAAGAAGCCGATGCTTCCCAAAAAGGCTTCCCACAAAATAGGCGCCCGTGTCATACCCCCAAACGATGAGGAGAAAATGGAGCACATGCCAAAAACCGCCCTTTCGGTGAAAGATGAGGATGAACCCAAGCATCGCGGGGATGTAAAGAAGCCCGAAGATCCCGGTGGCCGAGGCCAAAAAGCCCTCTTGGGTTCCGCGCCGGGAGAAGCTATAGATCACGAGAAAATAGGCGAAGGCGAAGGCGAGGATGAAGGCATACTCGCCCTCCCTCGGGAGGAGAAGGAAAAGGAAAGCGGGGATCGTGAAGAGGAAGGCCTCTTTGGGAAGGGTTACGCCCAGGCGGGCCACAAGCTCCGTGTATTCCCAGCCAGCCACCACCCCCACCACGGAAAGAAGGAGGGCCACGATCCAATCCTGGTGGAAATGCTCCGCGAGCCAAAAAATAGCGAGGACTGTGGGAATGGCTAAGAACGCTGTAAGTACGCGGAGTTTTAGGTCTTTCACGCCGTCACCCGGCCGAAGTTGCGCGTGCGGCCTTGAAAATCGCGGATAGCTAAAAGGAGCTCCTCTTCGGTGAAATCGGGCCAAAGGGTCTGGGTGAAATAGAGCTCGGAATAGGCGGCCTCAAAAAGGAAGAAATTGGAAAGGCGCTGATGGCCGCCGGTGCGGATGATGAGGTCGGGATCGGGAAGAGCTCCACCGGGCAAAAGCTCCCTAAACCGCTCCAGGGTAAGATCCTCCGGCCGAAGTTTTCCCTCGCAAGCTAAGGCCATGGCCTTTTTGGCCGCAAAAAGAACATCCCAGCGGCCGCCGAAGTTCAGCGCCACCGTGAAGATAAGGTTTTTCCCGTCGCGCGTTTTCTCCACCGCCCCTTGTAAGGCCTCGCGAAGGCTTGGGGGGAAGGGGGTGATATCCCCGAGGATTCTTAGGCAAACCCCGTTTTCCACAAGCTCCGCTACGTTCTCCCGCGCGAATCTTTCCAAAGTGGAGAAGAGGAAATCGAGCTCCTCCTTTGGGCGGTCCCAATTCTCCGTGGAGAAGGCAAAAACGGTGAGGTAGGGGAAAAGTTTTTCTTGGGCCACAAAGCGGGCGATGCGCTCCACCGTCTTTGCGCCCTGCCGGTGTCCTTCTGTGCGGGGAAGGCCGCGGGATTTGGCCCACCGGCCGTTCCCGTCCATGATGAGGGCCACGTGCTGGGGAAGCGGCCGGGAACGCACCTCCCTAAGAAGCCCCTCGAACGACACCTTTCACCTCCCGCAGGGCTGCATGAGGCCCAAGGATCAAAAGGAAATCCTGGGAGGAAAGGCGGCGCAAAGCCCGCGGCACATGCAAAGGAAGTTCCCACGGCGCAAAGACTTCCACGCCCGAAAAAACCGGACGAAGGAGGGAGGCCATGTCCCAAGCCAAGCGTTCCTCGGGATGGGCCAAAAGCAAGAACCGCTGTCCAACACCAAGGGGAAGGCGTTCCAGGGAACGCAAAACCGCCTGAGCCGAAGGGAGATCCTGCGCGGCATCCGCGACCACCCAGGGCTCCGCAAGAAGGAGCTCGAATCTTCCTGGAAGTTCCACCTGGGAAAGTCCCCGCCGCACGGCTTCCCGAGAAAGGGGGAAACCTCCGAAAAGCTCGGCCAAACAAGAAAGCGCAAGGGAAAGATTAGGCGCCTGATAGGCGGCCATGAAAGGCGTTTCAAACGGCCCAAGCCCAAAAGGATCGGAACGGGAGCGCCAGATCGCCTTCTCCCAGCGGAGCTCCAAAAGCTCCACATCCTCGGGGTCCACGAGGACGAGGGCAGCGCCGGCAGCCCGGCTTCGGCGCGCCAAGCTCTCTAAGGCCGCATCCTCCATGGCCGTAGTGAGCACAGGGATTCCCGGCCGCGCGAGCTGCGCCGCCTCCCAAGCGAGGGCTTTTGTGTTTTCGCCGGCCTCAACCCGGGTGAGCAAAGAAAGCCATGGCCGCAAGAAATTCGTGGGATCCCAACGATTTCCGCTGCTCGCCTCAAGGACCACTACATCCACGCCGGAACGGGCAAAGTGGGCCAAAGCCACGGCGAGCAGGGCTTCCTGCGTCGTGGGCTTTCCCGGCCCGAACACGAACTCCTCGAAGGGCTCCAGGGCCGCGGAAAGGAGGGAGGAAAGGATAAGTGCCGGAACGGGCTTACCCTGAAGGCGCACGGCTTCCGCGGGATCGGGAAAATCCGGGGAAACGCACACCCCGACGCGAATTCCTGCGGCGCAGAAAACCGCTTCCAAAAAGGCCACCACGGAACTTTTTCCATGGGTTCCCGCGACCTGGATCACAGGAAGCCCCTCTTCGGGGTGGCCCAGCCGAGAAAGGAGGAGCTCTACCCGGCCGAAACCCGGCGCGGCCTTTTGGGGGAGCTTCGCCCAGGGGTTCACGCCTCGGCCTCCAGAAACCGAAGGATTCTTGCCCGCCGCATCTGGAGCTCCTGGGCCTGGGCTTCCGCTTGGGCCACCACTTCCTCCGGCGCCTTTTCCCGAAAATCGGGATTGGAAAGGCGCGCAGTCAAAACAGAAAGCTCGTTCTCCACCTTCTTTAGACTCTTTTCCAGTCGGGCACGGATCACTTGCCAGTCCACCTCACCGGGAAGGAGGAGGAAAAAGGTGATGTCCGAAAAGACGCCGCGGGCGCTTCCCTCAGGCGGCGCTGCCGCTGGTCGGAATTCCGGCCTCACCCGGGCAAGCCTCACAAACGCCGGCCCCAAATCGTTCAAGATCGTTTCGGCCCTCTTTCCGCCGGTAACGACAAGCCCAAGCTCCTCTCCGGGATCCAAACCGAGCTCCGCCCGCATGGCCCGGATTTCCCGCACCAGGCCCATGAAGGTCCCAAGGACCTCCTCCGCCTCCGGATCGCGCCAGGCCTCTTCCGGTTTAGGGTAGCTTCCCCGGGAAACCTCCAGGCCCAGATAACTTCCGATCTCCTCGGTGATGAAAGGCATGAAGGGGTGGAGGAGGTGGATCAAATCGGAAAGGAGCTCGCGCAAAACAAGCTGGGCCGTGCGCCGGGCCTCCTCGTCCTCGCCGTAGAGCCGAACCTTGGAGAGCTCCAAATACCAGTCGCACACCTCATCCCACGTGAAGTGGTAGAGCGTTCCTGCCGCGAGGTGGAAGCTGTAGCGCTCAAGATAATCCCGGACCTCCGCAGTCACCGCGCTCAGCCGGGAGAGGATCCACCGGTCCTCCCAGGCCAGTTTTCGGTCGGAAAGGGAAAGGCCAGGGGGTAAATCCGCGGTGTTGGTGAGGATGAACCTCGCCATGTTCCAGACCTTGTTGAGGAAATCGCGCATCTCCGCAAGCAAAGCGGGAGAGTACCGGGTGGAACGGCCCTTTCCGGAAATGTGGGCCATGGTGAAGCGCAGGGCATCCGCACCGTAGTTCTCGATGAGATCCATGGGGTCCACCACGTTGCCCCGGGATTTGCTCATCTTTTGGCCGCGCTCGTCCACGATGAGGGGGGTGATGAGAACCTCGCGGAACGGCACCTCGCCCAGGAAGTGCAAACCCATCATGACCATGCGCGCCACCCAGAAAAAGAGGATGTCGAAGCCGGTGATGAGGAGGTCCGTGGGGTAGAAAGTCTTAAGATCCGGGGTCTCGTCGGGCCAACCCATGACGGAGAAGGGCCAAAGGGCTGAAGAAAACCAGGTATCGAGCACATCCTCGTCCTGGTGGATTTCCACGTCTTTTCCGTAGAGCTCGCGGGCAAGTTTTCTCGCTTCTTCCTCATCCATGGCCACGATGATTTGGCCGTCCGGGCCGTACCAGGCGGGGATGCGGTGGCCCCACCAAAGCTGCCGGGAAATGCACCAGTCACGGATGTTCTCCAGCCACTCAAAATAGAGTTTCGTCCAGCGCTCAGGAATAAACCGGATTTTGCCCGCGCGCACCACCTCGATGGCCGGTTCCGCCAAGGGTTTCATGCGGACAAACCACTGGGTGGAGATCCTGGGCTCGATTTGGGTATGGCAGCGGTGGCAATGGCCCACGGCGTGGCGATAGGGCAAAACCTTTTCTAAGAGGCCTTCAGCCTCGAGCCTCTCCACCATGGCTTTGCGGGCCTCGTACCGGTCCATGCCTGCAAACGGCCCGCCTTCTTCGTTGACCGTTCCGTCGGGATTGAAAATGTTTACGGCCGGAAGGCCCAGCCTCTTTCCAATTTGGAAGTCCAGGGGATCGTGGGCCGGAGTGATCTTGAGGACGCCTGTGCCGAACTCCGGATCCACTTCCTCCGCAGCAACGATGGGCAACCTTCGCCCAAGAACAGGAAGGATCGCGGTCTTTCCGATGAGATGTTTGTAGCGCTCATCGTGGGGATTTACGGCTAAAGCGGTGTCGCCGAGCATCGTCTCCGGCCGCGTGGTGGCTACAGTAACGAAGCCGCCTTCCTCCAGAAGGTAGCGCACGAAGTAGAGGTGGCCGTCGACCTCTTCGTGCTCCACCTCGATATCGGAAAGGGCGGTTTCGCAGCGGGGACACCAATGGATCATGTACTCCCCGCGGTAAATGAGGCCCTCCCGGTAAAGGCGGACGAAAGCGGTGCGCACGGCCCGGGAAAGCCCGGGATCCAAGGTGAAACGGAGCCGCGACCAATCGCAGGAGCAGCCCAGGGCCTTGAGCTGCTGGATGATCTCGTTTCCGTACTTTTCCTTCCATTGCCAGACCCGGGCCAAAAACGCCTCCCGACCTAGCTCCTTCCGGGTTTTCCCCTCTTTGCGGAGCTCCATTTCCACCACGGCTTGGGTAGCGATCCCCGCGTGGTCCGTTCCGGGAAACCAGCAAGCCTCGTAGCCGTCCATGCGCTTGAAGCGGATCACGATGTCCTGAAGGGTGTTATTGAGGGCATGGCCCATGTGGAGCCTTCCGGTGATGTTCGGAGGGGGAATAACAATGGAGAACGGTTTCTTTCCGCTTTGGGGATTACACGTCCAGCCCTTTTCTTCCCAACGGGAGAGGATCCGCGGTTCCACCGCGCGCGGGTCGTAGCGAGAAGGAATCTCAAGCGGCATCTTCACCCTCCAAGCCATGCGCTATCCGCTGTGTTATAGCTCAAAATTTCGTCCTCCCTGAAAAAGAGGGCGATTTCCCGGGCCGCAGAGGCTTGGGAATCCGAGCCATGGATGAGGTTCATCGTCACGGAAAGGCCGAAATCCCCGCGGATGGTTCCCGGCTCCGCCTCAAGGGGATTGGTTTTCCCCATCATCTTGCGCACCGTCTCCACCGCCTTGGGGCCTTCCACCACCATGGCCACTACAGGTGCGGAGGTGATGAAGGAGACAAGCTCCGGATAAAACGGCTTTTCCCGGTGCTCCGCATAGTGTTTTTCCGCAAGCTCCCGGGGGACCCGGATCATTTTCAGGCCCACGATTTTGAGGCCTTTATCCTCAATGCGGGAGATGATCCGGCCGATGAGCCTACGTTGAACCGCATCGGGCTTAAGCAAAACCAGCGTGCGTTCCATGGATCCTCCTTGGAGGTACGACCAAACCGGAAGTTTACCGCAAACAAAAACTCCAGCCGAAGTTGGCC
>CAZQXP010000023.1:0-11768 GCA_964597525.1 uncultured Thermotogaceae bacterium
TGAGGTTTGGGCTCTTCCCCGTTCGCTCGCCGCTACTAGGGGAATCTCGGTTGATTTCTCTTCCTCCCGCTACTGAGATGTTTCACTTCGCGGGGTTCGCCTCCAGGGCTTACTTGGGATTTCGGCCCTGGATACCGTGCCTCAACGGCACGGTGGGTTTCCCCATTCGGGAATCCCCGGATCACAGCCTGCTCAGCGGCTCCCCGGGGCTTATCGCAGCTGGCCACGCCCTTCATCGCCTCCGGCTGCCTAGGGATCCACCGTCCGCCCTTACCATACTTGCGCAGCGAACGCCCTATTCACTTGTCAAGGACCGCGAAGAACCGCCCCTATTATACGCGCCCGGATCCTCAGGGCAAGGGGCAGGGCCCTATTATAGGGGGAGGGATGCGGGCTGCCAACCCTCGATGATCTTATCCGGCCAAATCCCCTCCAGGTCGTAAAAAGCTCGCACCTCTCGGGAAAAAAGGTGCACCACGAAATCGCCGTAGTCCAAAAGCACCCACCGGCCATCGGAAAGGCCTTCCGTGTGCTCCGGCGCCACCGGAAGCTTTCCCAGGAGGTGCTCGGCGATGGCCCGCACATGGATAGGATTCTCCCCCTCGGCAATGAGGAAAAAATCCGTGGGAATGGAGGTCTCGCGCAGGTCCAATAGGACCAGCCGATCCCCCTTCTTATCGAGGATCAAAGCTCCCGCCCGATGCAGAAGCTCAGGAACGGACATCGAACCCCGCTCCCAAAATCAAAACCAAATCCGCACCTTTCGGCCAACCGCCGATCCGCTCCGTCCCGAAATCCTTTTCCGCCATCACCATCACTTCTCCCACGAGGAGCTCCTTGAGGAGGGGGACCTTTTCTGTGGCCCCGGCCCCCACCACGAGAATGGTGCGCTCGTAATCGTAGCGGTCGGCCATCCCCACGCCCACCACCTGGAACCCCCGCTCCGAAAGCCAACTCGCCGTGCGCGTGGCCAAGAACCTCTCCCGGGTTCCGTTGAGGACCGCCACCCTCACCTCGTCGCGGGTGAGGAAGGACCGCCCGAAGAATAGTTTTTCCCGCAACTTGCGGACCGCCACCAAGTCAGGGATAAGGCGAGCTTCCTCCAAGCGCGCGGGAAGGATTTCCAGGCGCACCTTTTCCTCCGGTAAAGCCAACGCGCGCTGCCAAAAGTCCCGCGCGTTCCAGGAGCCTGCCCAGCCCAGGATGGCCTTGGGTTTTGCCCAAAGGCGCAGCAAAAAGTCCTGGAAAAACTCGCGGGAAAGCGAAAAACCTGGGTCTTGGGCGTAGCGCAGGCAATAGACCAAAAAATCCCGCGTCCTTTGCGGGGAAAGGAGCTGCTCACCCGGCGGAAGATCCAGGGAGAACTGAGATTCCTTCAGAAACAAGCGCTCCGTGGGGCGGACCACCACCCCCCCGAGGCCCTCCACGAGTCGATCCCAGTCTCCTGGCCCAATCTCCTTTTCTTCCACAAAGGAGATCTCCAGAAGGCCCGCAAGGGCGGCGGAAAGGGCCTTTGCGCCCTCCAAGGCATGGAGGCTACCCAAAGTGGTCCAAACGCCTCTCTTTGGGATGAAAAGGGTTCCGGGGATGAGGACCAGACTGAAAACCCCTTGAGGGGAAAGGCTTGCTACCAAGGCCAAATCCGGCGGGGCGTCTTGGGTTAGGCGCAAAAGATAAAGGAAATGCACGGGCTCGCCGCGGCCGAGGCGATGGGCCACCTCGGAACGGCTTAAGGCAAAATATAGGGACAAACCCAAGGCGATGAGCAAAAAGCCCAAAACCAGGGAGATACGGCGCATCGCCCTAAGTTAGCCCGAAGGGCCTCCTTTCGTCAAACGCGGTTGCGCCTTCCCAAAAGGCTGGTAGGCTCATGTTTGTGAGCAAAGATCCTTACGTGGAGCTCGCGCGCCAGGCCATCCAGGCTTGGGTTAGGGAAGGGCGGAGGATTAAGCCGCCTGCGGACCTTCCGCCGGAGCTTTTCTCCCGGCGGGCGGGAGCGTTTGTGTCCCTGAAAAAGCACGGGATCCTGCGGGGATGCATCGGCACCTATCTTCCCACCGAAGAAAATTTGGCGGAGGAGATCATCGAGAACGCGATCCGTTCGGCCACAGAGGACCCGCGCTTCCCGCCTGTCCGGCCGGAGGAACTCCCTGAGCTCTCCATCACTGTGGATATCCTTTCCCCGCCGGAGCCCTGTCAGGAGGAGGATCTCGATCCCAAACGCTATGGGGTGATTGTGGAAAAGGGCTGGCGCCGGGGGCTCCTCCTTCCCGACCTTCCCGGTGTGGATACAGTCGAGGAGCAACTGAGGATTGCGAAAATGAAGGCAGGAATTGCCCCAAACGAGCCCTGCCGGATTTTCCGGTTCACCGTGGAGCGCCATCAGGAAAAATGAAGGTCTTTGTGCATTCCCTGGGCTGCCGCGTAAACCAATACGAGGCGCAATACCTTTGGGAGCGCCTTTCCGGCCTCCCCGGCGACGGGGAAGTCCACGTGGTGAATACCTGCACGGTGACAGCCCTTGCGGACCGGAAATCCCGGAAGCTCGTGGCCCAAATCAAGCGGGAGCGGCCGGGCGCGGTGGTGGTGGTCGTGGGCTGCGGTGTGAACGGCGCGGCGGAGGCTCTAAGGCGAGCGGGTGCAGATCTCCTCGTGGGAAACGCCGAAAAAACCTATCTTCCCGAAATCCTCGCGGCATATCTCCAGGGGAAGTCCTGGGAGAAAAGAGAATGGCCGCCTCTTTCGGAGGAGCGGGTGCGCGGGCCTTTTCCTCGGGTTCGCGCCCTCCTCAAAGTTCAGGACGGCTGCACCCAGGCCTGCACCTTCTGTCGCACCTGGCAGGTGCGCGGCCCTTTGCGCAGTAAACCCCCGGAAATCGCCCGAAGGGAGGCGGAGGACCTCGCTTCCTCTGGGCACAGGGAGATTGTGATTACCGGGATCAACCTCGCTCAATACGGGTTGGATTTGCCGGAGCGGCCCACCTTGGCCGACCTCCTCCGGGAGCTTCTGAGGGTGGAAGGGGTGCGCTACCGCCTCACGTCCCTCAATCCGGAGGGGCTCACCCCAGAACTCCTTTCCCTTTTTGCTCAAGAACCGCGGCTCTGTCCTTATCTCCATATGCCCCTGCAATCCGGGGACAACAGGGTGCTTCGGGCCATGGGCCGGGCCTATACGGCCGAGGAGTACCGGGAAAAAGCCCAGGAGTTCTTGGCCCGCGTTCCCAAGGCCACTTTGGGCGCGGATGTGATGGTGGGCTTCCCCGGCGAGGACGAGGAAGCTTTCGCTCACACCGTGGAACTTTTAGAGGCCCTTTGCCCCCTGAATATCCACATTTTCCGCTTTTCCCCTCGGCCGGGGGCCCCTGCGGCCAAATTCCCCGGCCGCCCCCAAAAAGATGAGGTCTTGCGAAGAAGCGAGATCTTGGCGCAACAAAAGCGCGTCTGGGCCAAAAAAGCCATGGAGAAATTCCTCGGGGAAACCTTGGCCGTGGTGGTGGAGGAACGGGAAGAAAAGGGGTGGAGTGGGCACGCGGAAAACTACATCCTGGTGCGCGTGGACCAGCCGGATCTTGCGCGCGGTAAAATCGTGCCTGTGAGGATTTTGGAAGTGAAAGAAGACCACGCATGGGGGGTGGTAACCGATCGCCCGGAAAATTGCGGAAATCTCCCTTCCTAGCCAGGACGTAGCGTTGGGCGTCCTCGGCCAGTACAACCGCAACCTGCGCCTTATCTCCCAAGCCTTCTCCGGGGTGAAGCTCGTGGCTCGCGGGGACCGCATCATCATCGAGGGCGAGGCCGAGGATGTGGAGAAACTCGAGCGGCTCTTCGGAAAGCTCCTTGAAGTGGTGAAGACGAACCGCATGCCCACATTGGAGGAGGTGCGCTACCTCCTTACCCAAGTGGAGGAGGGTGGCGATCTCACCGGCGTTCTCACCGATGTGATCCAGATCACCCACTGGGGCGAGGCCATTCGGCCGAAAACCGCGGGGCAAAAGCGGTATATTGAGGCCATCAAAGAGAACGACATCGTGTTCGCCATCGGGCCGGCGGGAACGGGGAAGACCTATCTCGCCGTGGCCATGGCCCTAAGTTATCTCCAGCAGGGCAAGGTGAAAAGGATCATCCTCACTCGGCCCGCGGTGGAGGCAGGGGAACAGTTGGGGTTCCTGCCCGGCGATATCTTCCAAAAGGTGAACCCATACCTTCGGCCGCTTTACGACGCTATCTACGACATGATCCCCGCCTCGGAACTTGAGAAATACATGCAAACCGGCCGCGTGGAGATCGCGCCTTTGGCGTTCATGCGGGGAAGAACCCTCAACAATGCCTTCATCATCCTCGATGAGGCCCAAAACACCACCCATACCCAGATGAAAATGTTCCTCACCCGCCTGGGATTTGGTTCCAAGGCGGTGGTGACGGGCGACATCACCCAGATCGACCTTGTGGGCGTAACCTCAGGATTGGTGGAGGTGCCGCGGATCCTCGCGGGCATTCCGGGCATCGCCATCGTTTACCTGGACCGGGCCGATGTGGTTCGGCACCCCTTAGTGAAGGCCATCATCGAGGCGTATGAGCGGGCCGAACGCGCGGGCAAAGGGGAGGTGAGCGGGGATGAGCGTGCCCAAGGAAATTCAAGAGCGAGTGGAGAAGCTGCGGGAGGAGATTCGGCGCTATGACTATTACTACTACGTTCTGAACCAGCCTCTCATCTCCGATGCGGAATACGACAAGCTTTTCCGCGAGCTCCTGGAGCTTGAGCGCAAATACCCGGAGCTGGTAACTCCGGATTCGCCTACCCAACGGGTGGGTGCCCCTCCCGCGGAGGAATTCGCTCCCGTGGAGCATGCCATTCCCATGCTCTCCTTGGCCAACTGTTTCAACGACGAGGAGCTTGAGGAATGGGACGATCGGGTGCGGAGGATGCTGGGCGGGGAGCCCGTGGAGTACGTATGTGAGCCCAAGCTGGACGGTCTTTCCGTGGAGCTTGTGTACGTGGATGGGGTTTTCACGGTGGGCTCCACCCGGGGCGATGGACGCGTAGGTGAGGATGTAACCCGGAATTTGCGCACCATCAAACAAGTCCCTCTCCGCCTTTTCCCCCTGAACGGAAAGGTGCCGAGGCTTTTGGAGGCGCGAGGCGAGGTGTACATGGAAAAGGAGGCCTTCCGCCGACTGAATGAGGAGAGGGAGAGGGCGGGCGAACCGCTTTTCGCCAACCCCCGCAACGCCGCGGCGGGAAGCCTGCGCCAGCTTGATCCCAACGTCACGGCATCTCGCCCCCTTAAGATCTTCTTCTACGCCATGGGACGGGCGGAGGGCATCGAAATCCGCTCCCAAGTGGAGCTTCTTACCACCTTCCCCAAACTCGGCCTTCCCGTAAACCCCCTTTGGAAGCTGTGCAAGACCTTGGATGAGGTCAAGGCCTTTTATCGGGAGCTCTTGGCCATGCGCCATGAGCTTCCCTACGAAGCCGATGGGATGGTGGTGAAGGTCAACGATTTCGCCCAGCGGGAAATCCTGGGAGAAGTCTCGCGGGCGCCGCGTTGGGCGATCGCCTATAAGTTCCCCGCAGAGGAAGCAACCACCCGCGTTCTGGACATTGTCGTCCAAGTAGGACGAACAGGGGCTCTGACTCCTGTGGCCATTCTCGAGCCGGTGGAGGTTTCCGGCGCCACGGTATCCCGCGCCACCCTGCACAACGAGGACGAAATTCGTCGCAAGGATATCCGCATTGGCGACTGGGTGATCGTGCGTCGAGCCGGCGAGGTCATCCCTGAAGTGGTGAAATCCATACCCGAGCGCCGCACGGGAGCGGAGAAAGAATTCAAGATGCCCGAGCGCTGCCCGGCCTGCGGGGGGCCGGTGGTGCGGCCGCCGGGAGAGGTAGCGTACCGCTGCGAGAACCTCTCCTGCCCCGCCCGCATCAAGGAATCCATCCGGCATTTTGCCTCCCGCCGGGCCATGGACATCGAGGGTTTAGGCGAAAAACTCGTGGACAAGCTCGTGGAGACCGGCCTTGTGCGAAAACTCTCGGATATCTACCGCCTGAAAAAAGAAGACCTCGTGAATCTCGAGCGCATGGGCGAAAAGTCCGCCCAAAACCTCCTTGAACAAATCGAGCGCTCGAAGAACGCGGGGTTAGCCCGACTCATCTTTGCCCTAGGGATTCGCTATGTGGGTGAGCATCTGGCGGAGGTGCTCGCGGAGCACTTCCCTTCCCTGGAGGCCCTGAGCAACGCTACCTATGAAGAGCTCATTCAGATCCCGGAAATTGGGCCGCGCATCGCCCAAAGCATTGTGGACTTCTTCCGCAACGAGGAAAACCGAAAGCTCATCCAGGAGCTCAAGGAGCTCGGGGTCAAAACGGAGGCGGAAAAGCCCAAGGAAGGGCCGCTTTCCGGGAAGACCTTCGTTTTCACCGGTGCCCTCTCCGCGTTCACGCGGGAGGAGGCGCGGAGGCTTGTGGAATCCCTGGGCGGTCGCGTGGCCTCCGGCGTCTCCCGGAAAGTGGACTACGTGGTGGTGGGTGCGGACCCGGGAGAGAAGCTCCGCAAAGCGCAGGAGCTTGGGATTACGATCCTCACGGAGGAGGAGTTCCGAAAGCTTGTGGGCCGCTAAAGGGAAGCGATGAGGCGTCGGTAAAACTCCAGGGCCTTTTCGCCCCACGCTTCTTTGAGGCGTTTTAGGGCACGCAACTCGATTTGCCGCACGCGCTCCCGCGAAAGCCCGAGCTTTTCCCCAATTTCCGCGAGGGTGAGCGGTCGCGGGCCCTCGAGGCCATAGCGCCAGCGCAGGACTTGGGCATCCCGGGCCGGGAGCTTCTCCACCATCTCCAAAAGCTCCTCCCGGAAAAGCTCGATCAGGGCTGCCCGCTCAGGTGTGGGCATTTCCTCGTCAGCCACGAGTTCCTCGAGGGTCAGCTCTTCTTCCTCATCCACAGGCATATCCAAGGAAAGTGTGTCGCGGATGCGCAAAAGCCTTTCCGCGGTGAGACCGGGAGCCACGAGGATATCCTCGGTTTCCTCGATTCCTTCCGCGCCAAAACTCGCTTTAAGCCGCTGGAAGCGGACAATGGCCCGGAAAAGATACGCCGGAATACGGATCATCTGGGAATGCTTCTCGATAGCCTTGCCGATAGCTTGACGGATCCACCACCGGGCATAGGTGGAAAGCCGAACACCGCGGGAAGGATCGTAGCGATCCACAGCCTCAATGAGCCCGATATTCCCCTCCTGGATGAGGTCAAGAAGGTCAAGGCCGGTGTCGCCGTATTCCTTGGCCATGGAGATCACGAGCCTAAGGTGCGAAACAATCAGGCGCTCGCGGGCCGCCCGATCGCCCCGCTTCATCCGCCAGACCAATTCCTTCTCCTCGGCTTCGGAAAGGAGGGGCGTACGGGCTACCTCCGCCAAATATAGGCCGAGGATGTCCACTTCTTCTTCGGCTTCGAGAAGTTCCTCCTGCTCCTCCTGCGGCTCCTCCATATCGCTTGGAGTGTATCCACGGACGATGGGGTGACAAGCCTTGCGCTTTTTGGGGAATCGGTTATAGTGGAGGTGCAGGACCGATAGAAGTGCAGCACCGAAGTGGCTGTTGGGGGTTTCCCCCAACAAGCAGTAGGGGCGCATGGAGTCGGTCGAGTTTCAAAGAAAGGGGGGAACACCCAATGGCCATAGGAAAGGTGAAGTGGTTCGACGAGGCCAAGGGCTACGGCTTCATCGCCCAAGAGAATGGACCGGATGTGTTCGTCCACTTCTCGGCCATCGATATGCCGGGGTTCAAGACCCTGCGCGAGGGCCAGGTTGTGGAGTTCGACATCGAGCAGGGCCCCAAAGGCCCGCAGGCCAAGAACGTGAAGCCGCGGTAAAACGCGTTTGAGCGTTGTGGAGAAAGGGGGCCGAAAGGCCCCCTTTTTCTTTTTTCGGTTCCCACAGTAATCCGCGCGTATAATCGGGCCGTTTGGAAAGGAGGAGGGGTGGCGAAGGCCGAGCTTGAGAAACTCTCCGTAAATGCGCTTCGCTTTTTGGCTGTGGACATGATCGAGGGAGCCCGGTCCGGGCATCCTGGACTTCCCTTAGGCGCCGCGCCCATGGCCTACGTCCTTTGGGCAAGGCACCTTCGCCATAGCCCTAAAAATCCTGAATGGCCAGACCGCGACCGGTTTATTCTTTCCGCCGGCCACGGCTCGGCCCTCCTCTACGCCCTCCTCCACCTTTTCGGATATTTGCCCCTAGACGAACTTAAAAACTTTCGGCAGTGGGGAAGCAGGACTCCGGGACATCCGGAAGCTGGCTTAACGCCGGGAGTGGAAGTCACTACGGGTCCTTTGGGTCAAGGCTTTGCCAACGCTGTAGGCATGGCCATCGCCGAGGCCCATCTGGCGGCCATCTTTAACCGGCCTGGCTTTCCCATCGTGGACCACTACACCTATGTGCTTGCTTCCGACGGCGACCTCATGGAGGGTGTTTCCTTCGAGGCCGCCTCTTTGGCCGGACACCTCCGCCTGGGGAAGCTCATCGTTCTTTACGATCGAAACTTCGTTTCCCTTGCGGGGTCCACGGAACTCTGTTTTACGGAGGATGTAGGAGGCCGCTTTAAAGCGCTGGGTTGGCAGGTGCTGGAAGTTCAAGACGGCAACGATTTGGAAGCTATCGATGAGGCCATCACGAAAGCGAAGACGGAAAAGGAAAAACCTTCTCTCATCATCGTGCACACAGTGATCGGATACGGGGCGCCCACCAAGGCCGGAACTTTTCACGTTCACGGCGCACCTTTGGGGCCGGAAGAAACCCGGGCGACCAAAAGAAATTTGGGCTGGCCGGAGGAGCCAGCGTTTTACGTTCCCGATGAGGTTTATGCGCACTTTGCCGAACTTCGGAAAAAGGGAGAAGAGGAAGAAGCTCGCTGGCACGAGCTTTTTTCCCGCTACGAAAAAGCTTATCCTGAACTTGCGCGGGAATTTTCCCGGCGCATGAGAGGGGAGCTTCCGCCGGGTTGGGAGGAGGGCCTTCCCGAGTTTTCCGCAGGCACAAAGATCTCCACCCGCAAGGCCTCGGAGACCGTGCTTCAGGCTTTAGCCGAGCGGATTCCCGAGCTCATGGGAGGTTCAGCGGACCTAAACCCTTCCTGCTTCACCTGGCTTAAAGGAAAGGGCGATTTTCAGGCTCCGGAAACGAAAAAAGATGTGCAGGGCGCAGTGGGTGGGCCCTGGGATTATTCCGGCCGAAATATTCATTTCGGGGTGCGGGAGCATGCCATGGGCGCCATTGCCCTGGGTTTGGCCCGCCATGGTGGGATCATCCCGTTCACTGGGACTTTTCTCGTTTTTTCCGATTACATGCGGCCGCCCATCCGCCTTTCCGCCATGAGCCACAGCCGCGTGATTTTTGTGTTCACCCACGATTCCGTGGCCGTTGGTGAGGACGGCCCCACGCATCAGCCGGTGGAGCAGCTCATGAATCTCCGGTGCATACCCAATCTTTGGGTGATACGGCCTGCAGACGCAAACGAGGTACGGGAGGCCTGGATTGCCGCCCTCCACCGAAAAGAGGGCCCCACAGCCATCATCCTCACCCGCCAGGATCTTCCCGTCTTGGATCGGGCGGACTTGGCCGGCCCGGAAAACTTGCACAAAGGAGGCTATATCCTCTGGCAAGCCCGTCAAGGAAAGCCTGATGTGATCATCATTGCCACTGGTTCTGAGGTTCATTTGGCCCTGGAAGCGGGAAAGAAACTGGCCGAAGAGGGGATCAATGCAAGGGTCGTGGCCATGCCCAGCTTCGAGCTTTTCTTCGCTCAGCCCGAGGAATACCGGGAGGAGGTGCTTCCGAAAAATGTGGGGGCAAGGGTGGCTGTGGAAGCCGGGTGCTCTTTGGGCTGGGAACGTTTTGTGGGGCTTGACGGCGAGGTCTTGGGGATTTCCCGCTTTGGCGCCAGCGCTCCCGGCCATGTGGCGTTGGAAAAGCTCGGAATTTCTGTTTCGGCGATCATCGAGGCGGCAAGACGCGTCCTTGGGAAGGTTGGTCGCGGTTAGGGCGGGCGCAAAGTTGCCCCAAGCGCCGTGCGGGACTACCATACAAAAAAGGGGCCCGTAGCTCAGAGGGTAGAGCAGCCGGCTCATAACCGGTAGGCCGCAGGTTCGAGTCCTGCCGGGCCCAGACGATGCGAAAGCTCGTCTTGACCGTGGCGGGAGTTGTCCGGGGAGAATCTTCACAAGCTGCCATTGGTGTCATCCTCAGCGATACCCAGGGAAAGGTTTTGGAACGATTGGGAAGTCCTATTGGCCGCGCGACAGAAGAGGTTGCCGAATACAGAGCCCTTCTGGAAGGTTTGAAACGCGCTTTGCTCCATCAGCCTGGGGAAATCGTAGTCTTCTTGGAAAACCGCACGGTGACGAATCAAATTTTGGGGAATCTCTCGCCGCGGGAGCCGGCCATCCAAAACCTCAATCGTCAAGTTCAGGAAATCCTTCGCCAATTTCCCCGCTGGCGCGTGAGCTTTGTGGACCCGGAGGTGTGCCGACCAGCCCGGCGCTTGGCCGAGCAGGCCCTCTTCGAGGAAACCAAAGCGGAACGGGAAAGGGCCATCCTTCGGCAGGAAATCCTCTCCCTTGTGGACGATCTTTCCGTGGAGGAGCTCCGCCGCGCCCTGAGCCTTTTACAAAGCCTGCAAGCCGCCAAAAGCTAAATGCGCATCGTCCTTCAACGCGTGCGGGAAGCCTGGGTGCGGGTGGGGGGGAACGAAATTGCCCGCATTGGCCCGGGTTTCCTTCTCTTGGTGGGGATCGGCCGGGAAGACAGCGAGGATGAAGTGGTCTTTTGGGCTAAAAAAATTCCAGAGCTCCGGGTTTTCCCCGACGAAAACGGAAAGATGAACCGGTCGCTCCGGGAAGTAGGGGGCGAAGTTCTTTGCGTCTCCCAATTCACGCTCTATGGCGATGTTTTAGCGGGCCGGCGACCGAGCTTCGATGGGGCCGCCCCGGCGGAGGCCGCGCGGATCCTCTACGACCGTTTTGTGGAAACCCTGCGCGCCGAAGGCATCTCGGTTAAGACCGGGATTTTCGGGGCCTATATGGAAGTGGGCCTCGTAAACGATGGCCCGGTCACCTTGATCCTCACGCGCTCTTTGGGAAAATAAAAGCGAAAAAGGAGGGAAACTATGGCAGCTGTTCCGAAGTCTCGTCGCTCGCATCGGGAAGTGCGGCTACGCCGCACCCATTGGCGGGCTAAGCTCCTTGCGGCTACCGAGTGCCCGCAGTGCCATCAATTCCGCCTTCCGCATCGGGTTTGCCCCCATTGCGGCTACTATAACGGAATGCAGGTTTTAGAGGTCAAAGAGAAGGAATAAAGCTCAGTCTGCGGGGCGCCCTTCCACGAGGAGGATCGGTAGCGTAATAAAAAGAAGAGCTGCCGCGGAGAGGAACGGCGCGGCAAAGCCAAATCCATCCGCCAAAAAACCGCCCAGGCTTGCGCCTACTACATTTCCCAAACCGGCAAGCGCGTTGTAGATTCCCAGGCCTTGCCCCCGCAATTCCGGCGGGGAAAGGCGGGAGACAAGGGCCATTGTGGAAAGCTGAAAGAAGGACCAACTTAACCCGGCAAGGCCAAAAAAGAAGGGAAGCAAGCTTCCAGGGGCGCCCGCACCAACCCCTGCAAATCCTGCGAATATTCCCACGCGGATGAAAAGGGAAAGGGCTAAGGCAGGCCGATGGCCGAAGCGCTCGATGATTTTGCGGGCCCAACGGTAGGCAAAAATGCTCACCAGATG
>CAZQXP010000024.1:0-11570 GCA_964597525.1 uncultured Thermotogaceae bacterium
GAAATCCTGCGGGGCAGCCTGTATTCGGCGTGGAGGCCCAAGGTACCCTTTCCTTGAAAGGCCTTTTCTACACCGGAAGAAATCGGTACATCCTCCTTGTGGATTCGGGTTTTGCCCCTTTGGCCCAAGGCGGCGCTTTTACCCTCGTCCTTGTGGGCACCATCCGGTTTTTCGAGGGGCTTTATCGGTTCACGGGGAATTACGGGTGGGCCATCATCCTTTTTACTGTGATTACCCGGATCGTGCTTCACCCCCTTATGCGCAACCAATTCCGCTCCATGGCCAAAATGCAAAAACTCGCTCCCAAAATTAAGAAGATCCAGGAGCGCTTTAAAGACGATCGGGAGGCCCTGCAAAAACAGATCATGGAGCTCTATCGCCAAGAAAAGGTGAACCCGCTAGGCGGATGCCTTCCCCTTCTTCTCCAGTTTCCCATCCTCATCCTCCTTTGGCAGGCCATCATGTATTCCGCGGAGAAAATCCATCTTTCCCCGGGTTTTTTGTGGATTCCCGATCTTTCCCGGCCTGATCCTTACTACATCCTGATCGTTTTAGGCACGGGCGTGCAGATCCTCTACCAGTGGTACACCCAGCGGCGCCTTCCTGAACAAGCTCCTGGCGGCTCCCAATTCCTCGGGTACTTCTTTCCCTTGATCATGGCCCTCCTCTTTCTCAGTTTTCCCGCCGGCCTTTGGCTGTATTGGACCTTCACCACCCTCGTGCAGTTTGGCCAGCAGCTGGTGATCGACTGGGAAATGGCCCGCGAGGAGGCCCGGGCCGGAGCGGGGAATGGCGGAAAAGGTTCGTGAGGCCCTAACCCGCTTTTTCGGGGAACTTCTGGACATCCTCGGCGAAGAAGGGGGGGTGGAAGTTCGGGAGGAAAAAGGCGAAGTTTACGTGAATTTGCGGGGTTCCTTTAAGGCCCTGCCCCTTGAGGAAAAGGAATTCCGGGAAGCCTTGGCCCGTCTTTCCGTTCTTTTTCTAAAAAGTGCCCTGCGGGAGAACGTGACGGTGGAGATCGATCTCAACGGTCAAGAGGAGGCCCGGCGCCGAAAGCTTGTGGCCCGGGCGCTTTCGCTCGCCGAGCGCGTCCGCGCGGAAAAAAGGAGTATCGAGCTTGAGCCCATGCCCCCTAAGGACCGGCGCCTCATACATCTTGCCCTCGCGAATTTTCCCGGCGTGCGCACCTACTCCGTGGGGAAAGGTGAGGACCGCCGGGTCGTGATCGCTCCGGAGGAGACTAACGCGCCCTGAGTCGCTCGGATACCCTCGTGATCCCAAAGAGAAGCGGGCTTGCAATGCAAAGCGAAGAGAACGTCCCCACGACAACGCCGCAGAGCATGGCTGTCATGAATTCCCTCAGCGCAACCCCGCTTACCACGAGGAGGACAACGATGGGGATCATCGTGGTGCCCGAGGTATTGATCGCGCGGACTAGGGATTGATTGATGGAGCGGTTGATGACGTCCCAAAGGGAGGCCTTCTTCTGAAGGCGCAAGTTTTCCCGTATTCTGTCAAAGACCACGATCGTGGCATTAATGGAGTACCCCACCACGGTGAGGAGGGCCGCGATCACGGGAAGGTTGATTTCCAGGCGGAGAACGCTGAAGACACCCAAGGTAATGACCACGTCGTGGACGAGGGCGAGAATTGCGGCGATTCCGTAGCGGAGGCGGAAGCGAATGGCGATGTAGATGAGCATGCCCGCTAAAGCCACGAGAATCGCCTGCCAAGCGCGGTTTACGATCTCATGGGATATCTGGGCGCCGATAAAGGTTACGCTCATTTCGAAAGGCTCCGCTAACCCTGTTTCAGGCGCCGGCCGCACGAATCGCTGTCGGAGTTTTTCTGCTAAGGTTTCGTCGCTTGTGCGCAGGGTGATCACGACACCATCCAACGTGGCCCGGCCCTGAGCGAGTTCCCGTTCGGCAGAGATATGTTGTAAGTAAACAGAAGCACCTGCTCCAGCCTCAGCCAGAACCTGGTTTACTTGGGCGCGCACGCTCCCAAGATCCACTTTGGTTCCCGGAGGATAAAGGAGGGTAAGCTGAATTCCTCCGGTGAAATCGATGCCGGGTTGTAACCCCAAAACCACCAAGGACACGATGGACCCGGCAAAAAGGATGAAAGAAACGAGACCAAAAAGTTTAGCCTTCCCCATGAAATTGAAATTCGTCATGGGCTAGCCTCCGAAGGCTTTAGCTGCCAGGCGGGATTTCAGGCGGGCCGCTTTATTCGGGTGAATGGTGCCGCGGTCCGCGGCCTTATCTACAGCTTTTTGGAACATGGAGAACGCCCGGCGGGCGCCTTCCATGTCCCCGCTTTGGGCAAGCCGTAGCACCTCTTTCCGCCAATAGCGGATCGCGCTTTTTCTCAGATCATTGCGCCGTTTGCGCACGAGACTTTTCCGCAACGCTCGTTTTGCCGATCTTGTGACGGGAATAGCACATCCCCCCTTCCCAAAAAATTCCGGACCGAAGCTTAACGGAAGAAAGAGCCCGCGCAAGGAGGGCCCCCATGACCGATGCCCCGGGGAGTCTACACTTGGCGCCGTCTCCCTTTCGCGTTACGCTAACGGCCGGCCATGATCGAGCAGGTGCGCAAACGCGATGGGACTCTTGTCCCCTATGACCGCGGCCGCATTGTCTCCGCCATCCTCGCGGCGCTGCGGGAGGTGGGCCGGGACGACCCCGCTTTGGCCGAGGAGCTGGCCCTGAAGGTGGAGAAGCTCCTCGAGGGCCGTTTCGGTCCCCTTTTCGGTCCGCCTCACGTAGAGGAAATCCAGGACGCGGTGGAAGAAGTTCTCATGGGCTCGGGCATTCCTGAGGCGGCCAGGGCCTACATCGTCTACCGGGAGCAACACCGGCGCCTCCGGGAGATTCGGGAGCTTGTGGATCCCGCCCTCGTGGAAACCTATCTGAACGGCCAGGATTGGCGGGTCCGGGAAAACTCCAATATGGCCTTCTCCCTCCAGGGCCTCAACGTTTTCCTTACGGAGAAAATCGTGAGCCGCTACTGGCTTACACAAGTTTACCCCTCCCACATCCGGGAGGCCCACGAATCCGGGGATTTCCATATCCACGACCTTGGCACGCTCGGACCTTACTGTGTGGGCTGGGATCTCGCGGATCTCTTGCACGTGGGGTTCCGCGGGGTGCGGGGAAAGGTGGAGTCCCGCCCGCCAAAGCACTTCCGCACCGCCCTCCTTCAGACCGTGAACTTTCTCTACACCCTTCAGGGCGAGGCCGCCGGAGCCCAGGCCCTCTCCAACGTGGACACCCTTTTGGCTCCCTTCATCGCTGCTGATGGGCTTTCCTACAAAGAGGTGAAGCAGGCCCTTCAGGAGTTTGTCTACAACTTAAACGTTCCCACGCGGGTTGGCTTCCAGACACCCTTTACCAACGTGACTCTGGACCTCCGGCCGCCTGAGCACCTTGCCAGGCTTCCCGCCATCGTGGGGGGAGAGGCGCTCCAGGCTCAATACGGTGAATTCGAGCGGGAAATGCGGATGTTCAACCGGGCCTTTGCGGAGATCATGGCCGAGGGCGATGCCAAAGGCCGGGTTTTCACTTTTCCCATTCCCACGTACAACGTCACCCAAGACTTCCCTTGGGATGAGCCGGATTTCCTTCCCATTTGGGAAATGACCGCTCGCTATGGCATCCCCTATTTTGCGAACTTCATCAACTCCGACATGCAGCCGGAGGATGCGCGGAGCATGTGCTGCCGGCTGCGGCTGGACCTTAGGGAGCTGCGCTACCGCGGCGGCGGGCTTTTCGGCTCCAACCCCCTCACTGGCTCCATCGGCGTGGTCACCCTGAACCTCCCGCGGATCGCCTATCTTTCCCGAAACGAGAGGGAGTTCTTCGAGAGGCTCGAGGATGTCCTCCAGCTTGCCGGAAAATCCTTGATCATCAAGCGGAAAGTTTTGGAACGGCTCACCGAGCGCGGCCTTTACCCCTATTCCCGCTTCTACTTGCGCTCCATCAAAGAGCTCACCGGAGAGTACTGGGCCAACCACTTCTCCACCATCGGGGTGATCGGCCTAAACGAAGCGTGTTTGAACCTTCTTGGCTGTAGCATAGCCGATCCCGAAGGGCTTTCTTTCTCCTTGCGTGTTCTGGATTATCTCCGGGAGAGGCTCATGGCCTTCCAGGAGGCCACCGGACACCTATGGAATCTTGAAGCTACCCCGGCGGAAGGTGCAAGCTACCGGCTTGCCATGCTTGATAAAAAGCGCTTCCCCAAAATCATCGTTGCCAACGAGCGCGCGGTGGAAGAGCGGGGCGCTGCCCCTTACTACACCAACTCCTCCCAGCTTCCCGTGAACTTCACCGATGACCTCTTTTTGGCCTTGCGCCTGCAGGAGCCTCTTCAGACAAGATATACCGGCGGCACGGTGTTCCACATTTGGCTTGGGGAGAGAGCTCCTTCGCCAGAAGCTGCGCGAACTCTTGTGCGCCGGATCTTTGAACGCTTCCGCATTCCCTATCTCACCCTCACCCCTACCTTTTCCATCTGCCCCAACCACGGGTATTTGACGGGAGCCCAGGAGCTCTGCCCTCGTTGCGAGGAGCGCACGGAGATCTACTCCCGGGTGGTGGGGTATCTCCGCCCCGTGGAACAGTGGAACGCCGGGAAACAGGAGGAGTTCCGCGACCGCGTGCCTTTGGTTCCCCGCTTTCCCACGGTGCCCAAAGAGGCCCTTCGTCCCTGACGTCATATGGACGAAGCGTTCGGAAGAATTGTCCACATCCTGCCCCTTTCCCTTATTGATTACCCGGGAAAGCTCGCGTGTGTCCTTTTCTTTGCCGGCTGCAACCTGCGTTGTCCTTTTTGCTATAACGCTGAGCTCGTTCTTCCTGAACTTTGGAAAGGTTTTCGGCCGCTTGGTTGGGAAGAGGTGAAGAATTGGCTTGCGGAGCGGGTTGGATTCTTAGATGGGGCAGTCCTCACCGGCGGGGAACCCACGTTGAGCCCCGAAATCAAGAGGATCTCCGCGGAGCTCAAGGAGCTGGGCTTCCTCGTGAAACTCGACACCAACGGCACAAACCCCGAAGTCCTCGAGGAACTCCTCAAGGAGGGCCTGGTGGACTACGTGGCTTTAGACCTGAAAGCCCCGTTTTCCCGCTACGCGGAATACACAGGAAAAGAGGGGGAGGGAATCCTGCGCGCCGTAAAAAGGAGCATGGAGACGATTTGGGAAAAGGCTAAGGATTACGAATTCCGCACCACCGTTGCTCCCGGCCTTTCTGAAGAGGATCTGCTCTCCATTGCCAAGGAAATTCCCCGCGCCAAACGCTATGTGCTTCAGCCCTTTTTCCTTCCCCCAGGAAAACGCCTTGTGGATGAGAGCTGGCGAGGAAGACCGGCCCTCAGCGTGGAAGAACTGGGCCAATTTCTTCCCGAGCTTCGGAAGATCCTTCCTGTGGAGCTTCGGGCTTAGTCTAAACCCACCCTCGCCCGCACCTCGCGGATCACTTCTTTGGCGATTTTCCTTGCCCGTTCCGCTCCCGCGGCGAGGATCTCCTCCACTTCCCCTTTCGCCTCCAGCTCCCTTCGGCGTTCCCTTATGGGCCGCAAGGTTTCCATGAGGTAGCGGAAGAGGGTTTCCTTGAGGTCGCGGTAAAGGAGGGTTCCTGCGGCGTGAGCGCGCCGGAATTCCTCCACCACCTCCGTTGGGGCCACAAGCTCCAACAGGGTGAAGAGGTTGGCCACCCCTGGGCTCATGGGTTGGCCCGGAGTCAACCCCATGTCCGTCACCGCGGTCCGGATTTTCCGCCAGATCTCTTCCTCCGGCTCCATGAGGCCAATGTAGTGGTCCGGTCCGTAGGATTTGCTCATCTTCCTTGTGGGATCGGCAAGGGACATGAGGCGGGGAACCTTCCCCAAAATGGGCTCGGGTTCCGGGAAAAGCTCGCCAAAGCGCCAATTGAATCGGCGGGCAATGCGGCGCGCCAGCTCCAGATGCTGGAGCTGGTCCTCACCCACCGGCACATGATCGGCCAAATAAAGGAGGATGTCGGCAGCCTGAAGCACTGGGTAATAGAAGAGGCCACCGTTCACGAATTCCTGCCCCTTTGCCTTCTCCTTAAATTGCGTCATGCGCGTGAGATCCCCAAAGGAGGTGACGCACCCCAAAATCCAACAGAGCTCGGTGTGCTCGGGCACAGCGGACTGGAAAAAAAGGATGGAGCGCTCCGGATCAATACCGCAGGCCAAAAGATCCAGGGCAAGTTCCCTCCGATTCTTTTTAAGCTCTTCGGGAACGGTGTTTTCGTTGGTGAGGGCGTGGTAGTCCACAATGCAGTAGATGCAGAAATTCCCCTCCTGAAGTTCCACCCATTGTTTGACGGCGCCGAAATAGTTGCCGAGATGTAAGACACCGGTAGGCTGGATTCCAGAGAAGATCCGCATCCATTCCTCCTTCTTTTGCAGTATAGACAAAAGCACGCGCCGAAACAAGCCAAGGCGATTTTGCGCCCTCGAGGGGCTTTGGCTATAGTTTTGTGGCTGAATGCCAGAAAATTTCGGGGTTGTCATTTTGGCCGCGGGAAAAGGAACGCGCATGCGTTCCTCCCGGCCCAAAGTTCTCCATCCCCTTTGCGGCCTTCCTCTTCTGGAATATCCCTTGCGCCTGGCTAAAAGCCTAGATCCCCTGGAAACCGTGGTGGTGGTCTCCCACGGAAAAGAGGAAATCAAGGAAAGCTTCTCCTCCTGGCCCGTGAAGTTCGTGGACCAAGGGGAGCCCTTGGGGACAGGGCATGCGGTGCTCGCAGCGCGCCTTTTTCTTTCCTCTCCGCGTTTTTTCGTTCTGCCTGGCGATGCTCCCCTCGTTCCTGCGGAAGCTCTGCGCCTTCTTTTAGTCGAGCATCTGAAAAGCGGGGCTTTGGCCTCCTTTCTCACCATGGAGCCCGCGGATCCCCGGGCCTACGGCCGGGTGGTCCGCGATGAGGCGGGAATACCCCGCCGCATTGTGGAGGCGAGCGACGCTTCTTCCGAGCTTTTGGGGATCTGTGAGGTCAATAGCGGCATTTGGTGCTTAGAGAACCATCCGGCCCTTTGGCAGGCTCTGGAAAAAATTTCGCCGCACAACGTCAAGGGCGAATATTACCTCACCGATCTGGTGGCCCTCCTCTACCCCAAAGTCCGGGCCGTACGCTGGGAAAACCCTGAGGATCTTCTGGGAATCAACGATCGGGTGGAGCTGGCCCATGCGGAGGCCATTTTGCGGAAGAGAATCCTTGAGCGCTGGATGCGGGAGGGCGTCACCATTTTGGACCCTCTCTCGGTCTATCCGAGTCCGGATGTGCGGGTAGGCGAGGACACCGTCATTTTCCCGGGCACCTTCCTCCTTGGAGCAACGGAAATCGGTCCCAATTGCCAAATCGGGCCTCAGGCCTACCTTTGGGAGAGCAAGATCGCGGAAGGGGCGAGGATCTGGTTTTCCGTGTTGGAGGCGGTGGAAGTGGGGCCGGGCGCGCAGATCGGCCCCTATGCGCACCTTCGCTTGGGAGCGAAAGTGGGGGCGAACGCGCGGGTCGGGAATTTCGTGGAGGTGAAGGCTTCCAATCTCGGGGAAGGAACGAAAGCCCTGCATCTTGCGTACATTGGCGATGCGGAGGTGGGCCCGCGGGCAAACATCGGCGCCGGTGCCATCACCTGTAATTTCCAGCCTGGAAAAAAGGAGAAATTCCGCACCGAGATCGGGGCAGGCGCGTTCATTGGTAGCAACGCGTGCCTCATTGCGCCCATCCGGATCGGCGAGGGCGCGGTGGTGGGCGCCGGCTCCGTGATCACGGAGGATGTTCCGCCCTATGCTTTGGCCCTCGAGCGCAGCGCCCAAGTGGTGAAACCTGATTGGGCCCGCCGCCTTAAGGAGGAAGGATGAACTTGGAAAACCTTCGTCTTCTTGCGGGAAGCTCCAATCTTCCCCTTGCTTTCGCCATTGCCCGGGAGTTGGGGGTTTCCCTTTGCGAGGCGGATCTGCCGGAGAAAACAGGGGAACGCCGGTACGCACCGGGCCGGTTTCCCGATGGAGAAATCCGCGTGCAGATCGGGCAGACGGTGCGGGGAAAGGATGTTTTTATTATCCAATCCACTTCCCCGCCGGTGAATGACCATCTCATGGAGCTTCTGCTCCTTGTGGATGCCCTCCGGCGAGCGTCGGCGCGGATGGTGTGCGCGGTGATCCCGTACTTTGGCTATGCCCGCCAGGATCGCAAGAAAACTGGCCGCGTCCCTATCTCCGCGCGGCTCGTGGCCAACCTCCTGGAGACCGCGGGCGTGGACCGGGTGGTGACCATCGAGCTCCATGCTGGCCAAATCCAGGGTTTCTTCAACGTCCCGGTGGATCACCTCCGCGTGGACTCCCTTTTTCACCGGTACATCCTCGAGCACCATCCGGAGTGGCTAGACAACCTGGTCATTGCTTCTCCCGATCTGGGTGGCCTTTGGCGGGCACGAAGGCTCGGAAAACTTTTCAAAAGTCCCCTCGCGGTGGTGGTCACCTACCGGGGATCCAGGGGTGAAAAGGAGAGGATTCCGGAGGTGGACCACCAGGTGATTGGTGACGTGCGGGGGAAGCGCGTCCTCATTGTGGATGACATTTTGGCCACAGGTGGGACCCTGGTGGAGGCGGCGGAGGCGCTCGTGGGCGCCGGTGCCACCGAAGTCTATGCGGCCTGTGCCCACGGACTTTTTGTCGGGGAAAGCCTTTCCCTTTTAGAGCGCTCGCCCTTGCGTCGGGTTTTGGTCACCGATAGCATCAACCTCCGCGAGGAGGTGCGGCGGCACCCCTTGGTGGAAGTGGTCTCTGTCGTGCAGTTCTTGGCCGACGCCATCCGCCGCATCTACCTGAACGAATCGATCACGGATTTCTTGGCCTACGGACCGTAAGGAGGAAAGGATGATCACGGTGAAAGCTCAGCGGCGTCCCCTGAACGTGAAGGCCAGGGCCCTGCGGCGCAAGGGCCTTATCCCCGCTGTGCTCTACGGCGCCCATTTGGATCCCCTCCATGTAGCGCTAAGCGAGACCGACGTGCAGAAGCTCTTTTCCCGGATCACCCGCTCCACCATGGTGGAGCTTTTGGTGGACGGCGAAAGCTACCGGGTGTTCGTGAAGGACGTGCAAATCGACCCCATCACCACGAAGTTTTTGCACCTGGATTTCTACGTGCCTGAGGCCGGAAGGGCCTTGGAGATCGCCATTCCCGTGAAGATCGAGGGCGAGGCCCCAGGGGTCAAGGCCGGCGGGGTGTTGGAGCTCGTACATCCGGAAATTCCCGTGGAAGCTCTTCCGGAAAAGATCCCGCCCCACATCGTGGTGGATGTGTCAAAGCTTGGTCTGGACGAAGCGATTTTGGTACGGGATATCCCCTGGCCGGAGGGAGTGCGGCCCCTCTTGCCGCCGGAAGACGCGGTCGTGGTGGTGGTTCCGCCCAAAGTGGAGGTTGCGCCGGCGGAGGCTCCCGCTGCGGAAGCTATGGCTCCTGAGACCCCTGCGGCTCCGGCCAAGCCCGAGGCAGCGAAGCCCGAACCCAAGAAATCTTGAGGGCCGTTGTTGGACTGGGAAATCCTGGTCCCCAATATGCGTTGACCCGCCACAATTTAGGCTTTTGGGTCCTGGAGCGCCTCCTTTCCCGCGGCTCCTGGCGCAAAGAGGTCTTTCCTTGGGGCGAGGTTTTTCAGGATGGAGAAAAATTCCTTCTCCGTCCCCTCACGTTTATGAACCTTTCCGGCGAGGCGGTGGCCGAGTTTTTGCGGCGTTACCCCGTCCCGCCTTCCTCCCTTCTTGTGGTCTACGACGATGTGGATTTGCCGTTGGGCGAGGTGCGGCTTCGGCCTTCGGGCGGGCCGGGCACCCACCGGGGAATGCAGTCCGTCCTTGCTTCTTTGGGAACGGAAGAGGTGCCGCGCCTCCGGGTGGGAATTGGCCCTCCTCCTGTTGGCCTGGATTTGGCCCAATACGTCCTTTCCCCACCGGAGCCGGAGGAGCTCCGTCGCCTAAAAGAGGCCTGTGATTTTGCGGCGGAAATCGCCGGGGTCTTCCTTTCCCAGGGCCTCTCCGCGGCCCTGGATTTCTTCTCTCGGAAGGGTTTAGGCCGGTCGGTATAATCCTTCGTAAGGAGCGCCCGCCCCATGTACGAGAAGTTCTCCAAGGAGTCCATGAAGCTTTTGGCCCTGGCCCAGGAGGAAGCCGCGGAATGGCGCCACCGCTACGTGGGCACCGAACACCTCCTCTTGGCCGCCCTCAGGAGCGAGGGAAGCCGGATCGGCCGGTTCCTCATCTCCAAGGGGGTCACCTACGATCGGGTGGCCCGCTTTGTGGAACGCCAAAAGGGCCGCGGCCGCATCTACGTTTCGCCTGACGAACTTGAGCCCACCCAGCGTCTGAAGCGGGTCATGAAGCTTGCTTATGAGGAGGCCCGCCGCGACGGCTCCGAAACCATCGAGCCCGAGCACCTCCTTTTCGCGGTGCTCAGGGAAGGGGAATGCACCGCAGCGGAGATCCTTCGGGCCCACGGGATCGATTTGCGCACGGTACGGGAGTATTTCTCTCCCCGGCGGGGGCCTTCCCGCATCCGCGCCGCCACCGCCCGCCTGCCCGGCGAACTCGGGGAATTCGGAAGGAACCTCGTGGAGGAAGCCGCCGCAGGCCTTCTTGATCCTGTGATCGGCCGGGAGCGGGAGATTGAGCGGGTCATCGAGATCCTCTGCCGCCGGAAGAAGAATAACCCCGTCCTCATCGGCGAGGCGGGTGTAGGAAAAACGGCGATCGTCGAGGGGTTGGCCCAAAGGATCGCCCGGGGTGAGGTCCCCTCCCTTTTGGCGGATAAAGAAATCGTGGAGCTCGATATGGCGGCCATCGTCGCTGGCACCAAATACCGCGGGGAATTCGAGCAGCGCCTCAAAGCTATCCTCAATCAGGTCATGTCCTCGGGAAACATCATCCTCTTCATCGACGAGCTCCACACCATCGTGGGCGCGGGCGGCGCCGAGGGTGCTATCGATGCCTCCGCGATCCTTAAGCCGCCCTTGGCCTCCGGTGCAATTCAATGCATCGGCACCTCCACGCCCGATGACTACCGCAAGACCATCGAGAAGGACCCCGCTCTCAAGCGCCGCTTCAAGGTGGTCTACGTGGAGGAACCCTCCGTGGAGGAGACGTTCCGAATTCTCCAGGGCCTGCGGCCCCGCTACGAGGAGCACCACGGTGTGCGCATTACGGACGAGGCCCTTTGGGCCGCGGCGCGGCTTGCCGACCGCTACATCACCGAGCACTTCCTTCCCGATAAAGCCATTGACCTCATCGACGAGACCGCGGCAAGGATCCGGCTAGAAGCCACGGAACTTCCACCGGAGGCCCGCGAGCTTTTGGCGGAGATTTCCCGGCTCGAGGAGGAAGAAGAGGCGGCTGTGGCCGAGCAGAACTACGAATTGGCCGCGCGCCTCCGCGACGAGCGCGAGAAATTGATCGAGGAACTGAAGCAATTCGAGGAAGCGCAAACCGAGCCCGTGGTTCCGGTGGTGACCGCCGAGCACATCGCCCAAACCGTCTCCGCCTGGAC
>CAZQXP010000025.1:0-11414 GCA_964597525.1 uncultured Thermotogaceae bacterium
GGCGCGATCAAAAATTTCTACGGGGTGATTCCTACGGGTTTGCGCACCCGATTGCACGGTGAGCACCCAAAGCCGGAGGAGTTTGCTCAGGTCTTAGTGGACATCTTTTCCACAGCCCGGCCTACTCTCACGGTCATGGACGGAATCGTGGCCATGGAGGGGCCTGGGCCTGCCAACGGAACCCCTCGCCCTTTAGGCTTAATCTTGGCTGGGGCGGATGCCGTAGCCGTGGATGCTGTAGCGCAGGCTATTATTGGGCTTGATCCGCTCCGTGTCTGGACTACCTACCATGCCCATGCCCGCGGGCTCGGCGTGGGCGACCTCCGGGAAATCGAAATCGTCGGGGAGAGCCTCGAAGCCGTTAGAGTTAAGGACTTCCGACTTCCTCCCGCGGCAGGAGAAATGGTGGGCCGGGTTCCGGCGCCCATCACCCGCTGGGCCACAAGGCACCTTCAGGCCCAACCTGTGGTGGTGCCCGCTCGGTGCGTGGCCTGCGGAGCTTGTGTGCGCGCTTGCCCTACGGGCGCCGCCCAATTCCGAGAAAAGAAAGCCTGGATTGACAGGAAAAAATGCATCCGCTGCATGTGCTGCCACGAGGCCTGCCGCTATAACGCCATCGAGCTCAAGCTCGATGTGTTGGGCCGCTTTTTCCAAGCGGCCGAGCGCTGGGTCTACCGCGACCGAAGGAGGTAAAAGCTTTCACCATTTTCTGCGGATAACCTGGAAGCACCCAGAAAACGCTCACTTTTGCAAAGAGAGGGCGAGGAGGCCGGCGGGGATAAGGGTGATCCCCACATAGCTCAAAGCGAGCTCAAGGCCAACACGGTCGGCAAGGGCGCCCACCGCTGTCACCAAAAGGGAACCCACTCCCCAGACGAGGCCCAAAAGGAGCCCAGATACTGCACCTCGGCTCTCCGGAACCAGCTCTTGTCCGTAAACCAGAGTCACCGGAACCGAGGCCGCCAACGCCAGCCCAAATAAGGCCAAGAACACAAAAGAGACAAAGCCATCCGTGAAAAGGAAGAGGTAGAGGGAGGGAAAGGCGAAGAACATGGCACCGGCAAGGACCTCTTTTCGACCGAAACGATCGGAAAGACGGCCGCCCACGAGATCCCCTACAGCGCCGGCGAGAGAATAAACCGTGAGGCTCAGCCCAGCCACGGTTAAGGGCGCGCCCCGCCGCACCCACAACACCGCGAGGAAACCCGAAACTGCGGTGCCCACCACATCCCGAAACATGCCCATACCCCAAAGCCGCAGGATCTTGGCCCGCTGGGGGTGCCGATGGAGGAAAAGGCCTTTGGGATTAGAAGATTTTCCTCCCCGTGGGATGGTCCGATAGAGCACGAAAAAAGTCAAAATTGCCGGAACCAAAAGGACGGGCACCGCCGAAATGCCGAATCTACTCACCACCTGCGTCACCAGGATCGGGCCCAACGCCACCCCCAGGGTCCCGCCCATGGAGAAGAGGGCCATGCGCAGGCCTCGGCCACTTCCTTCCGGAACGAGGCTTGCGCCGGCGGGATGAAGCGCCGCGGTCCCTAAACCGGCCAGCACAAGCAAAATCGCCACACCCCAATAGCTCGGCATCAAGGCAAGAAAACACATGGAAAACGCGGTCAAGAGAGGGCCAAAAAGGGCGAAGGCTCGCGCGCCAAAACGATCGGCAGCTAACCCAAGTGGCCACTGCGCAAAGGAACCAATGCTCGAGCGCACGGAAGTAAGAAGCCCCGCCAAAGTCAAAGAGATCCCGAGTTTTTCAATGATGAGGGGCATGAGGGCGGAGAGAAACGCGCCGTAGCCGTCGTTAAGGCCGTGGGCCAGGGCCAGCGGCCAAACCCGCTTCTTTTTTGAAGGCTTCACGCGCGCTCGCTTTCCAAAAGAGCTAAAACGCGTTCAGGTGTAGCCGGATACTGCCGGAGCCTTCCTCCTGTGGCTGCGGAGATAGCATTGGCCACAGCCGCATGGGAAGCCATGAGGGGGACTTCACCCAACCCCTTTGCCCCGTAAGGACCACCGGAATATCGGGTCTCCACGAAATCGATGGCCAATTCCTCCGGCATATCCAACGTGGTGGGAATGTGGTAAGCGGTGAAAGTGGGGTAGAGGATACGGCCGTCTTTGGTCTCCAGTTCCTCCAATAGAGCGTAGCCGATGCCCTGGGCGATGCCGCCAGCTACTTGGCCGTAGGCCGTGGCGGGGTTCACGATTTTTCCGGAATCGTGCACGGCCCAAAAGCCGCGGACGTGGGCCTCGCCTGTGAGAAGGTCCACCTCCACTTCGGCGATGTGGCAGGCGAAGGCGTAGACGAAATAAGCTTTGCCTAGGCCGGTTTTGGGATTCCAATCCACAGGTTCCGCTTCAGCCCAGCCGGTAGCGCCCATGTCCCAGTTATGAACCCACATCCAGCGGGCTACCTCCTCTAAGGTCACCCGGTTTTTGGGGTTCTTGGGGTCGCAAAAACTCCGTCCCTCCACGACGAATTGGGGGCAACCCAAAATTTCTTGAACGGCAAAGTTGATCTTGGCCTTTAGTTTTCTTGCCGCATCCAAAACGGCCATTCCTTGCACAGTGGTGGTGCGGGAGGCCACGGTAGGGCCGGAATCGGGAACCCGGGAGGTATCCACGGGAGCCATTTGGATCGCGGAAAGGGGGACCTCCAGAGCTTCCGCAGCGATCTGAGCGAGCACTGTCATCGCACCTTGGCCCATTTCCGTATTTCCCACCGCCACCGTAATGGATCCGTCGGCTTCGAGCTTCACGTAGGCTCCAGCTTTATCCAAAAGCGGGGCTTTCGCCCCCATTCCCACGCCGTACATGACCGTGGAAACCCCGAGTCCCCGGCGCCGGAATTTCTCACGCCGATTGAATTCCTCTACGGCGCGCTTCCGCTCCTCCCAGCGGGAAAGCTCTTTGGCGCGATCAATACAGGCAAGGAGGCCCACGGACTCGGTGAGGACCTGGGCTGTGGCCGTCTCATCGCCCTCCCGCAGGGCGTTTTTTCTCCGGAGCTCCAAAGGATCCATCCCGAGACGGCGGGCAAGCTCATCCATTTGGGATTCGTGGGCAAAAATTACTTGGGGCGAGCCGAATCCCCGAAAAGCTCCGCAGGGCACGGTGTTCGTAGCTACAGAATAGGCATCAACTTTCACGTTTGGAATGCGGTAGGGGCCGGCAGCGTGGATGAGGCCCCGCCAAAGCACCGCCGAGGAAAGGGTTTGGTAGGCCCCAGCGTTATAGTAGAACTCCACCTCCACCGCAGTGAGGGTCCCGTCGCGCTTGGCCCCGGTTTTGTAGCGGATGATCCCCGGATGGCGTTTGGAGGTGGTGGCGATGTCTTCCGCGCGGTCGAACACCACCTTCACTGGCCGGCCGGATTTCCAGGCCAAAACCGCGGCCATGGCCGCAACCTGGCTCGGCACATCCTCTTTTCCACCAAAACCCCCACCGGTTGCGGTTTGCACCACCCGCACCCGGGAAAGGGGCAGTCCCAAAACCGCGGCCACCGCCTTTTGCACGTAAAACGGACATTGCAAAGTTCCGTAGACAGCAATTCCATTTTCCTCGGGGACGGCAATCATCCCCTGCGGCTCCAAATACGCGTGCTCCTGGTAACCCACGCGGTACTCGCCTTCCACAATGACATCAGCTTCGGCAAATCCTCTCCCTACATCGCCTTTGCGGATGACCATGTGGTTGAAGATGTTTCCCTTTTCCGCAGCGGAGGGCAGAGCCACTTGAGGGGCTTCCGGTTTAATGGCCTCCAGAGGGTCAAACACGGCGGGAAGGTCCTCGTACTCGATGCGCGCGAGTTTTGCTGCCTCTTCAGCGTCCTCGCGGGTTTCTGCGGCTAAAAGGGCGATGGGCTCGCCGATATAACGCACCACCTCTTCCGCCAAAAGGGGCATGTCTTCGTAGATGATGGGAACGCAATTCCTTCCGGGAATGTCTTTGGCCGTGACCACGCAGACCACCTTGGGGTGGGCTAAAACCCGGCTCAGATCAAGGCGAAGGATGCGGGCGTGGGGACGATCAGAACGGATGGCCTTTCCGTAGAGCATCCCTGGGAACGCGAGGTCATCGGCATAGCGGGCTTGCCCCTTGACTTTGGCCTCGGCATCAAGCCGCGGAACTTCTTTTCCCACCACGTTCTCCGCGCGCACAGCCACACTGATTGGAGCCATCCTTGCCTCCTAGCTTTCGATTCTATCCCCAGGGCAAAAAGAAAGGCCGGGATTTCCTCCCGGCCTTCCCCATTTTGCCCCCATTTTTTCAGGAAATCCGGCCCCCCATAACAAGGGAGAGGATGGCCTTTTGCGTGTGGAGCCGGTTCTCCGCTTGGTCGTACATCCAGGAAAGCTCAGGATCGTCGCAGAGCTCGGGGTCGGCCTCGTTTCCGCGGTCAATGGGCATGACGTGCATGAGGTAGCCGGGCTTACAGAGCTCCTTTTGGCGCTTGCGCGTGTACTTCCAGTCCTTGAACTTTTCGGCGTTTTTGATCTCCGCCTCTTTTCCGATCTCGTAGCGGCGAAGGCTCATCCAGCCCCGGGGAAACACGATGGTTGCGCCTTTAAGCGCATCGTCGAGCTCGTTTGTAACCTCGAATCTTCCGCCGCTTTCCTCCGCATACTTTTTGGCCAGAGCCAAAGCTTCCGGCTCGAGCTCATAGCCTTTGGGATGGGCCACGACCACTTCAAGGCCAAACCGCGCGGCTACGAGCATCTCTTCCTGAACCGAACCCAGGGAGCGGGCCCAAGGAGAATAGGCCCACATGATGGTGTATCTAACCCCTTTCAGATCCGTTCCGAGCTTCTCCCGGATGGTGTAGATGTCGGTGAGGCCCTGACAGGGATGCCAGGAGTTCGAGGCCATATTGATCACGGGGATGTCCGCATATTCCGCAAACTTATAGAGGATTTCCGTGTCCTCACCCCAGCGGGAGACCTTGTCCTCAAGGAGCCGGATTCCGATCCCGTGAGCATAGCGGCTCATGACTTTTGCCGTGTCCTTGATGGTCTCGCCCGCGCCGGGTTTGTCTTCCAAGGAAAGGCGAAGGTCCGCGCCCGTAATGTATTGGGCATGGCCGCCGAGCTGGGTCATGGCCGTCTCGAAGGAGAGCCGCGTCCGCGTGGAAGGGTTGAAAAAGAGCATGAGGAAGGTCTTGTCCTTGAGGGTGTGATGGGGGATCCCCGCGTAGTACATGCCCTTGAGCTGCTCCGTCACCTTGAGGACGATCTCCAGCTCCTCCTTCGTCCAGTCCTTTGTGCTGATCAGGTCCTTTCCCGCAAGGTTATACCAGCTCATCTTCGCTCCTTTTTTCCCTCACCCTGACCCCCTCCCCAAAGGGGAAAAGGGACGCTGTCGTCACTGATCACTCACATGATGAGGGCCATAAGGCCTTTCTGGGCGTGGAGGCGGTTTCCAGCCTGCTCGATGATCACGGAGTTCGGCCCGTCGATAACCTCATCGGTAACCTCCATCCCCCGGTCCGCAGGAAGACAGTGCATGTAGATCGCGTCGTTGGTGAGCTTCATCTTCTCCACGGTGGTGATCCAGTGGCGGTTCGCTTCAAAGAGAGCCTTGGCCTTCTCCATATCCAGCGGGGTCTTCCCGTCCGTGGGCTGACAGGTCCAGGACTTGGGATACACGATGTCCGCGTCCTTAAAGGCCTCGTCCATATCGTGGACGATCTTGAACGAGCCTCCGTACTTTTTCGTGTTCTTCTTCACGAAGTTGAGGATGTTCGGATCCAAGTCGAAGCCCTTAGGGTGAGCGAGCGTAATGTCCATCCCGAAGTAGGAAGCGATCATGATCGCTCCTTGAGGAACAGCGAGGGGTTTTTCCACCGAGCCGGAGTAAGCCCAGCTCATCACGAATTTCTTGCCGCGGAGATCCGTGCCGAATTTCTCCATGATGGTCATGATGTCGGCGAGGGCTTGGCAGGGGTGATCCACGTCGTCCTCCATGTTGATGACGGGGATGCGGGCCCAGCGGGCAAATTCCTGGATGATGAGCCGGCCCTTTCCGTAGATCCAACCCGTGGGCTTTCCGTAAATGCGGATGGCGATGCCGTGGCCCATCTCCGCGAGGACCCTGGCCACATCAGCGATGCGCTCGGTGGCGTAAGCCTTCTCCTCGCCGGGAAGGGCCGGGGTGTACACGGCCTCTGGTTCCAAGTAGTGGGCATGGCCCCCAAGCTGGGTCATCCCGGCCTCAAAAGAGTTGCGGGTCCGAAGCGACCGGTTGTAGAAAAACATGAACAGGGTTTTTCCCTTAAGGAGCTCGTGGGGCTCGCCCCGGATAAATTTGCGTTTGAGATCGAACGCGGTCTCGAGGATGGTCTCGAGCTCCTCCCGGTCGAAATCCATGATGGTGATGAAATCCCGACCCCGAAGATCCGTTGCCGCCATTCTTCCCTCCTTTTATGTTTGCGGGCTAATCCCGCACGATTTGCGTTCCCGCACGGCCTTCCAACGCGGCCGTAGCTTGGTTCAGGGAGGCGATGATGGCCACCTCCCCGCCAGCTTCCACAAACCGGATACACGCCTTGACCTTGGGCTCCATGGAGCCCTTGGCGAAGTGTCCTTCGGCCAAATACTTCTTGGCCTCGGACACGGTCATCCGCGAAAGGGCTACCTCCTCGGGCTTTCGGTAGTTGAGGCGCACGCGATCCACATCGGTGAGGATGAGGAAAACTTGGGCACCCACGTCTTCCGCAAGGCGCTCGCCCGCGAGGTCTTTGTCGATCACCGCTTCCACGCCGCGGTAGCTCCCGTTTTCCTTGATCACGGGAATTCCTCCGCCTCCGGAGGCAATGACGATGGCGTGGTTCTCCACGAGGATGCGGATCGCCTCCTTCTCCACGATAGCCTTGGGATCTGGGGAAGGAACAACCCTCCGCCAACCCCTTCCCGCATCCTCCACCACGTGCCATCCTTTCTCTTCCTTTAAGCGCAGAGCCTCTTCCTTTGTATAGAAAGGCCCCACGGGTTTTGTGGGGTTTTGGAAAGCCGGATCGTTTTTGTCCACGAGGACCTGGGTAACTACGGTGACAACGGGGATATCGGGCCGGCCGCGCCGGGCCAAAACGTTATGGAGAGCCTGCTGGATCATGTACCCGATCATTCCCTGGGATTCGGCGCCACAGACGTCCATGGGCATAGGCGGAACAAGGTGTTTCCCTGCCTCGTTCTGAAGGAGGATGTTCCCCACCTGGGGGCCGTTCCCGTGGGTGATGACCAGGCGCCACTTCCCAGAAAGAACCATGTCCGCAAGCTGTTCCATGGCGTTGTACACGTTTTGCATTTGTTCCTCGAACGTGCCCTTTTGCCCGACTTGAAGGAGGGCGTTTCCGCCCAAAGCCACCACAACGGTCTTTTTCTCCATAGGTTCGACCTCCTAGTTTTCGGGGTTTTCTTCGCCCTGAACCAAGCGCCACATGCGCAGCCAATGGGCCTGCATGGCCGCGCGGGCCTTTCCTTCGTCCTTTTTAGCCACAGCCTCCGCTACTTTGCGGTGCAGGGAGGCCACCTCGGTAATGCTCTGGATGTCTTTCATGTAGTACTCGCGCGTGAATTCCCGGTAGATGCGCTGGTCCATGGTGTTGATGAGGGGGGTCATGGCGGCGGCAAGGAGGGAGTTCCCCGCAGACTGCACCAAGGCTAAATGGAAGCGTTTGTCCGCGGTGAAGTACTCGTCAAAACGCTCAGGGCTCGCGAGATTTTCCAGCTCCTCACAGATGTGATGGAGGAGGACTACATGCTCCTCGGAGCGCTTGCGGGCGGCCAACGCCGCCACCTCCGGCTCCAAAATCGTGCGCGCCTCCATGATCTCCAGACAGCTCGCCTCGCTTTCCAAAAGGAAGAGGGCCTCGAAGGCCATGGATTCCGTGGGGTTTTTCACGAAGTTTCCCAGGCCCGGCCGGGCTTCGATGAGCCCTACCGCGGAGAGAGCAGCGAGGGCTTCGCGTACGGTGGGCCGGCTTACCCCCATCATCTGGGCGAGCTCCGCCTCCGAGGGGAGTTTCGAATCCACAGGGAAAACACCCTCCTTGATGGCCCGCAAGAGCTGCTGGGCCACCTCGGTGGAGGCCTTGGTTGGCCGGACCTTGCGGAACTCCATGGGGTTGTCTACCTGTCAGACAACATGGTAGCATTAGCCATCCATCCCGTCAACTGGGAAAGGGGTGCCACATGATCGATCTTTCGGTGCGGGAAGAAATCAGGCGGAAGAACGCAAAGCTTGCGCGAGAAAAGAACATTCTCGTCCCCACGTTTCGGGAGATGCGCGATCCCGACCTCATCCCGGATTGGGTCAAACGGGAACTCCGGGAAATCGGGCTTTGGGAGCTTCACCCCCGAAACCTCTTCCGCATCACTTGGAAAAACGAGCCCGTGCCACACGGCGGAGGCTTTGGCGGCGTGAACTACCTCGTCTTTCCCGAGGAGCTCACCGGAGTTCCCGCCAAAATCGTGGCCCTAGTGGGAAAATGGTTTCCCACCGGAGCCCATAAGGTGGGCGCAACCTTTGGGTGCCTCGCTCCCCGCCTCGTCACCGGACAATTCGATCCCACCCGCCATAAGGCCGTCTGGCCCTCCACGGGAAACTACTGCCGCGGCGGAGCGTACGTCTCCCGACTTTTGGGCTGCCAATCTATAGCTATTCTGCCTGAAGGCATGTCCCGGGAAAGGTTCCAATGGCTAAGAGGCGTAGCGGACGAGATCATTGCCACCCCAGGCACAGAGTCCAACGTTTGGGAAATCTTTATGAAGTGCAAGGAGCTCCAGCAAACGCGGCCCGATGTCATGATCTTCAACCAGTTCGACGAGTTCGGAAACCACCTTTGGCATTATGCCGTGACCGGGCCCGCCATGGAGGAGGTTCTCTCCGCGCTCATGAGACCAGGGGAAAGGCTCGCGGGCTTAACCCTCACCTCCGGCTCTTCCGGCACGTTGGGCTGCGCGGACTACATCAAAGAGCGCTTCCCTGGCGCAAAGCTCGCGGTGGGCGAATCCCTTCAGTGCCCAACTTTGCTCCTAAACGGCTTTGGCGCCCACCGCATCGAGGGGATCGGCGACAAACACGTGCCCTGGATCCATAACGTCCGCAATACCGATATGGTCATCGCCATCGACGACGAGGCCCCGATTTCCCTCATCCGGCTTTTCAACGAGCCCGAGGGCAAGGAATACCTCCGGAAAGAAGGGGTCCCCCAGGATCTCGTGGAAAAACTCGATCTTTTGGGGATTTCCGGCGCCGCCAATCTTATCTCCGCCGTGAAATTCGCCCGGTACTTTGAGCTCACCTCCCGCGATTGGGTGATCACTGTCCTCACGGATTCCATGGAGCTCTATCAAAGCCGCCTGCGGGAGCTTCGGGAAGAGCGCGGGCCCTACACGGAGCGGCAGGCCGCTTTGGATCACCAGCGCTTTCTCCGGGGCCTTTCCACGGATTGGATGGCGGAGCTCTCCTATTGGGACCGCCGCCGGATTCACAACCTTAAATATTTCACCTGGGTGGAGCAGATGGGAAAAAGCGCGGAGGAGCTCCTTTCCCAGTGGTACGACTGGCCGGATTACTGGGACCGCATCCACCGCCAAATCGAGGAGATCGACGAGCTCATTGTGGAGTTCAACCGGTTAGCCGGATGGGGATGAGTACACTGGGGTACACCAGCTCCGATACTTCTCCACCTTTCCCCGCACGACGTTTTCGTAGAGTTCTTGGAGGCGGAGGAAAATGGGGCCGGGTTTTCCAGTCCCAACCCTGCGGCGGTCGATCTCGACCACCGGCGAGAGCCCTGCGGCAGTGCCGCATAGGAAGACTTCTTCTGCCACGTAGAGCTCGGTGCGGTCCACCGGCCTCTCCTCCACGGGTATCCCCAGGTCCCGGGCGAGGGCCATCACCGTATCCCGGGTGATTCCCTCGAGGATGTTCGCGGTAACCGGCGGGGTGATGAGGGTCCCCTGGCGCACGATGAATATGTTTTCCGCACTCCCTTCGGCTACATGCCCATCTTCGTTGAGGACGATGGCTTCATCGAAGCCCGCCAGATACGCCTCGGTTTTGGCCAAAGCGGAGTTCACATAGGCTCCGGTGATCTTGGCCCGGGCGGGAATGGCGTTGTCCTCCACCCGCCGCCAGGAGGAGACCATGACCCGGATCCCGCCCTCGGGGAGGTAAAGCTTGAAGGGAAGAGCAAAGATGGCGAGATCGCTCTCGAGGTTGTGGAGGCGAACGCCGATTTCTTCGCTGGATTTGTAGGCAATGGGCCGAATATACACGTCCTCGCGAAAACCCTCGCGCCGAAGAAGCTCCAAGGTGATTTGGCAAAGCTCATCCGCACTGTAAGGGATGTCGATGAGGAGGATGCGGGCGCTCCGCAAAAGTCGGAGATAGTGCTCGCGCATGCGGAAAACAAAGAGCTCGTTTTCCTCCGCGCTCCAAAAGCCCCGGATCCCTTCGAATACGCCGGTCCCGTAGTGGAGCGCGGAAGTCATGATGGAAATTTTCGCTTCCTCAATGGGCCGGATTTCCCCGCGGAAAAAAGCGAACTTGTTTTTGCCCATAGTACACCTTGACCAACCATAGCTTCGCCCAAAGGAGAAGGTCAAATCGGTTGGGCCGAAAAAGGATTTCGGGTAAAGTGAGGGAAGCATGTCCGGCGAGATTTTCGCGCGGGTTGCGGAGATCCTTGCCCGCGGAGAGCCCGCGGTTTTGGTAACCGTGGTGGCTGCGGAAGGAGCGCCGAGGGAACCGGGCGCCCGCATGCTGGTCTTTCCCAATGGCCGCACAGAAGGCACGGTGGGCGGTGGGGCCCTCGAACACCACGCCATCCAAAAGGCCCTGGAGCTCCTTCGGGATGGCCCGCAAACCCTCCTTGAGGACCACACCCTTCGGGATTTAGGGATGCTCTGCGGCGGGAAGACCACCCTCTTTTATGAGGTCCTCCAGGCGCCGCCCACTTTGGCCATCTTTGGCGCAGGACACGTAGGAATTCTCCTGGCCAAAATCGCCCGCGAGGTTACGCCCTGGAAAATCGTCCTCTATGACGACCGAAAAGAACGAGAAGAGCTTTGTCCCAAGGGAATCGAGTTTCGGCATCTTCCCGCTTACCAGGATTTGCCCAAGTTTTCCGGCCGAACCTATGCGGTGGTGGCCACGGAAAGCCACGAGACGGATTTTCAGGTGGCCGCGGCCCTCTTGGGGCAAGATCCCGGGCCCGCCTACTTGGGAATGCTTGGCTCCCGGGCAAAAGCTGCGGAAATCCGCAATAAACTCCTTTCTTTGGGCCTTCCTAAGGAAAAAGTGGAGGCCCTGCGTTGCCCAGTGGGGCTTCCCTTAGGCGGAAAAGATCCGGGAACTGTGGCCATCTCCATCCTTTCGGAAATCCTGGCCTTCCACCATGGAGCCCG
>CAZQXP010000026.1:0-11280 GCA_964597525.1 uncultured Thermotogaceae bacterium
GGATGGGCCTGGGACATGGATCGCGGTGTCCGCAGGAACTTCGGTCAGGCCTGCCAAGGAAAGGGAAAGCGCAAGGATTTCCTCGGTGGTCAAAAGACCTCCTTTCTTCAGCCATTCTAACCCGCGCTTAAAGCAGGCAGGAAAGAACGTAAATTTTCGCGACTTCCTCGAGCTTTTCCGCGAGGGTCAAAGCCTCCGCAAGGCTGGAGGCAACGGTGAGGGCGCCGTGGCCGGAAAGGAGGAGGGCTTTTCCTTTCCCAAGCGCGGCCACAGCCGCCCGGGCAAGCTCCCAGGTGCCCGGAGGGGCCCAGGAAGAAAGGGGGATCCTCTCCCCAAAAAGAAGGCGACCTTCATCATGAAGAACAGGAAATCCTTTCCCCGCGGAAGCCAAAACCGTGGCAAAAGGGGAATGGGTATGGACCACAGCCCGCACATCCGGCCTTGCTTGAAGGATGCTTACGTGCAAGCGCCACTCGGAAGAGGGGAAACCCCGGCCCAGAACACGGCCAGAAAGATCCAGGGCCACGATCTCCCTTTCCCGCAGCCGATGGAAGGGAACGCCCGTGGGGGTGATGAGGGCGATCTCGCCCACGCGCAGGGAGATGTTTCCCGAGCTTTCGGAAATAAGGCCGAGCTCGCCCAGGCGGCGATAGGCCCAGGCCACCTTAGCCCGAAAGGGCCTCAGGGATCGTGCGGTCATAAGGCGGCCGAATCACCCCTTTTTCCGTGATGAACGCGGTCACAAGTTCCCCTGGGGTGAGGTCGAACGCGGGATTCCAGGCTCTCGCCCCTTCCGGAGCAAACCTGCACCCATAAGGCGCCAAAACCTCTTCCTCCGGCCTCTCCTCGATGGGGATGAGGTCGCCTTGGCTCAAGGAGAGGTCGAAGCTCGTGGAGGGCGCCACCACGTAAAACGGGACGCGGTGGTGTTGGGCCAAGAGGGCGAGAATGTAGGTTCCCACTTTATTGGCAAAATCTCCGTTCCGGGCCACCCGATCCGCTCCCACCAAAACCACGTCCACCATCTTTCGAGAGAAGAGAAGCCCCGCAGCGAAATCCGCAATGAGCCTAAAGGGAATCCCGTCCTTTTTCAGCTCCCAGGCGGTAAGCCGCGCCCCCTGCAGCACCGGCCTTGTCTCGCAGGCGTAAACCATTTCGATTTTCCCTTGGGAAAAGGCCGTGCGAATGACGCCCAGGGCGGTGCCGTGGCCGCCGGTGGCGAGGGCACCGGTGTTGCAAAGGGTGAGAACCCGGGAGCGATGAGGAAGAAGCTCCGCTCCCCATTCGCCGATCCGCAAATTGGCGGCGATATCTTCCTGGTGGATCTTCAGGGCTTCCTGAAGCAGGATTTCCGGAAGGTCCGGCCGGCCGGCGTTCTCCTCAAAAACTCGCTGCATCCGCTCCAGGGCCCAAAAGAGGTTGACTGCGGTGGGCCGCGTCTTTCGCAATTCCGGGAGGGCCAATTGGAATTCTTCTTGCGGGGTGCGGCCGCCTTTTGGGTATTTCGCGGCCAGGACCAAGGCGTACGCAGCGGCGATCCCAATGGCCGGAGCGCCCCGAACCCTCAAGGCGCGGATGGCTTCTGCCACCTCCTCCCAGGAGCGAAGCCTGAGCCAGCGCTCCTCCCAGGGGAGCCGCGTCTGGTCCAGAAGGTGAACCGATTCGTCCTGCCAAAAAATTGGGTGAAACGTCATTCCCTTCGGTAAGGCTGCCCCAAAGCTGCCGGAAAACGAGCGCGGCCAATCGCAAACGAAACCACCGCCAGGGTGACCAAATAGGGGATCATGCGCATGAATTGGTAGGGAACGCCTCCTCCGAATCCGGCCACCGAGGCAAGATGGATGGCCAAAGCATCAAAGTATCCGAAAAGAAAACCGCCGAGGAGCGCGAGAAACGGGTTGAGTTTGCTAAACACCACATTGGCCAGGGCAATGAACCCCCTGCCCGCGGGAAGGGTTGGGCTTATGGTGTGCAGCCAGTCCAGGCTCAGGAAGGCCCCTGCTAGCCCCGCCAACGCTCCGCCGTAGACTACTGCGAAGAGCCGAAGACCCTCCACCCGAACGCCCACCACATCCGCGGCCACCGGGTTTTCTCCTACGGCCCGGATCCGCAAACCCAAGGCAGTGCGGGAAAGAAGGGCCCAGGTAAGAGCGACCAAGGCTGGGGTGATGAAGACAAACGGGCTTAAGCTCACGCCGAAAAGGAAAATCCCGGGAATCCAAAACCGCTGGTCGAGCATGGGCGCTTTGGCCCCCCAAAGGACCCAGGCCCCAAAGCCCACCGCGCCCATCCCAAGAAGGTTGATCCCCACCCCGCTTACGACTTGGTTCCCGCGGAGCTTTATAGCGATGAAGCCGTGGATTAAGCCGATCAAGGCCCCGGTGAGGAGGCCCGCAAAGAGCCCAACCCACGGGTTTCCGGTGGCCCAGCTCCCGATCCCCGCAAGGAACGCGGAGAGGGTCATGATGCCCTCAAGACCGATGTTGACCACACCGCTTCGTTCGGAGACGATCTCGCCCACGGCGGCCAAAGTAATGGGCATCATGGCCCTAAGCGCTACGGGAAGGACGTCCAATAGAATTTTCATTGCGCTTCCTTTCTGCGCCGAAGGCGAAGAAGGCGAAATGCCTCGGGTACAGCCATGGAAATCACAATCACACCTTGCACGATCTGGATCATGTCGATGGGAATGCCTCTTAAGCCCATTCTGGCTGCGCCCGTGGCCAAAGTGCCAAAGAAGAAGGCTCCAGCGAGTACCCCAAGGGGATGATTTCGGCCAATTAGGGCCACAGCAATCCCGTCAAAGCCTAAATTCCCCAGGTTAGCGAGATCGCTGGTGATGGCGTAGGGGAAACGGCCGAGGACCTGGAGCGCCCCAGCCCACGCGGCACAAACCCCTCCCAATAAAATGGCCCACAAAAGCGAGCGGGATACGGAAATGCCCACCGCCCGCGCCGCCCGGGGGTTAAGGCCCGAAGCCCGGATCTCATAGCCCTTGGCATGATGCCAAAGGAACCAGTAGAGAAAAAGGGAAGCCGCGAGGCTCGCCACAATGGCCCAAGTAAGTTCCCCGTAAATTACGGGAAAGCGCATGCTCAAGGGGACTTGGAAAGTACGCTCACCTCGAACGGGATCGGAAAGCTTCCGAACCACCAAAAACAGGGTCAACCAGTGGGCGACCCAGTTGAGCATGATGGTGGAGATGACCTCGTTTACGCCCCGGAGAAGCTTGAGGAGAGCCACCGGCAAAGCCCAGATTATCCCAGCTATCCCCGCGAAAACGAGGGCCAAAGCCAAATGGATTCCCGGAGGAAGGGAGAGAAACCCGACGCTTAGGGCTGTAACCGCGCCGATGAGCATTTGGCCTTGGGCTCCGATGTTGAAAAGCCCGGCCCGCACGCCCACGGCAAAGGTAAGCCCGGTGAGGACCAAGGGAAGGGAACGACTGAGGGTGCTCGCCAAAGCCCGGGCATTCCCCCAGGCCCCCTGGAAAAGGGCCGCGTAGCTTGCCCAGGGGTCCCGGCCCCAAAGGGCCATGATCCCCGCGCCGATCAGGATGCCGAAAAGAAGAGCGAAAAGGGCTTCCAAAAGAGACTTCATCCGCGAGCCTCCTCCAGGGTGAGGCCGCCCATGAGGAGCCCAACTTTCTCTCGGTCCAGCTCCTCCGCCGGCAGAACGCCGGTAAAGGTCCCGCGGTACATCACCGCTACCCGATCCGCAAGCTCAAAGATCTCGTCAAGGTCCGCAGATACGAGGAGGATGGCCATGCCTTCATCGCGAAGGCGGAGGAGAAGCTCGCGGATGAATTGGGTCGCAGCGATATCCAGTCCGCGGGTGGGTTGGTTGGCAATAAGGAGCTTGGGAGATTTGCTGAGCTCGCGGCCCACCACGAGTTTTTGTTGGTTCCCCCCGGAAAGGGAACGCGCCGGCGCACGGGGTCCCCTGGCCTGAATAGAAAAGCGCTCGATGAGGTCCTGAGCAAACCGGAAAATATCGGACCAGCGCAGGCGGCCCAAAAAACCGCGAAAGGCAGATAATCTCCCGGCAATACTGTTCTCGGCAACGCTCATGTCCAAGATAAGGCCCATCCCATGGCGATCCTCAGGGATGTGGGCCAGGCCTAAAGCCGAGATCTCCCCAGGGCCCAATCCGGCCAAGCTTTGCCCGTTGAGCTCCACATGACCCTTCCATGGCCGAAGCCCCACGAGGGCCTCCACCAATTCCGTCTGACCGTTCCCCTGAATCCCCGCGATGCCGAAAATCTCGCCGGCGTGTACGCTGAAAGAGACGCCCCGCACGGAGGGCTCCCCGCTTTGGCCGGGAACCACAAGCTCCCGCACTCTCAGGACCTCCGGCCCCAAAGCTTGCGCTTTCCTTCTCCTCAAACCGCCGATCTCCCGGCCCACCATGAGCTGGGCCAGCTCTTCCACAGAGGTTTCCTTTGCGCTTCTTACGCCCACAAGCTCGCCCCGCCGGAGCACCGTGATGCGATCCGCCACAGCCAACACCTCCCGGAGTTTGTGGGTGATGAAGATCACGCTTTTTCCGCTGTCCGCAATGTTTCTGAGGACGACGAAAAGCTCTTCCACCTCTTGCGGGGTGAGGACGGCCGTGGGCTCGTCGAGGATAAGGAGCTCCACTTCCCGGAAGAGGACCTTTAGAATTTCAATCCGCTGCTGTACCCCCACCGGGAGATCCTCCACCGGCACATCCAAAGGGGCTTTAAGGCCGGTGCTCTCCATGATCTTTTCCACTTGGGAGCGGATCCCTTTAATCTGCACCGGAGCGAGGAGAGAACCCCCTTCTGCTCCTAATGCGATGTTTTCTAGCCCGCTAAACGGGCCGACCAAGGCGAAATGCTGATGCACCATGCCGATTCCCGCCATCAATGCTTCCCGGGGAGAGGAGAACCGCACCGTCTTACCCTTCCAAAGAATGGTGCCTGCCGTAGGAGAAAGGAGTCCAGAAAGGATTTTCGTGAGCGTGGTCTTTCCTGCGCCGTTCTCCCCAAGAAGCCCCATCACCTCGCCGGGGCGAACGGAAAAGTCAACGTTCCGCAGGGCTACCGTGCCGTCGGGGTAAATCTTCGTGATTTTTCGCGCTTCAATAAGATTGTCCATCGTGCAAGTGTAAAAGAAAAGGGGGCCAACCCAAAAGGCTGGCCCCCTCTTTTCAAACCTTACGGATACATTTTGCGGACAGCGTCGATTTGTTCAGCGGTATCCGCCTCCGGAAGCTGGATGGCTCCCGCCCGAAGAAGGGCCATGAACTCCTCCAGACCCTTCCAAACGAACTCGGGCACGCTGCGGCGCGCCTCGAGGATCCGGGCGATCACCTCCTCCGGAGCCGCGGCCAAGGGATAGCCCGCCTTCACCGCGAGGTTCACGAAGGTCACGATGTCCTCCTCGGTGCTGAACCCCGTGCCTTCCTGGGCCAGGCTGAGGACGAGGTTGTAACCGGGCTCATCCCTTAAAGCCCATTTCACCGCTTCATAGACGGCGACATCCACGCGTTTGCGGGCGGAGCCAAGGATGAAGCCAGGTTTGATGTATTCCTGGGCGGCATCCGCGCCGTAGCCGAAGGGCGGGCCATACCTGAGCCCGGCAGCCCGGCCGGCCTCCTCCACCGCGTCGAACACCCCAAGGTGGGTGGCCCCAGCAATGCCGAGGATGTTGCGGGCGCCGGCACGGAGGAGGGCTTCCGCGGCGACTTTTCCGCCCGCGGGATCGTCAAACCGGCCCACATAGGTCACAAGGACCCGAATGCTCGCGTCCTTCCCGGTGGTCTTCTTGTACCAGTCCACAGCCCAGTGGGCACCGAAGCGGTATCCGGCCTCGTAGCGCCAAACGGGCGGGATCTCCATCCCCGCCACGGCGCCCACGGCAGGGTCACCGTAGGCGATAGCGGTGAGCGCCGCCACCACTCCCGCCAGAGCGCCGCCCTCCTGCTCGCGGAAGAGGAGCCCGATCATATTGGGAAGGCCGAAGTTCGGCCCATCCACAAACCCAAACTTCTGTTCAGGGTGCAAGCGCGCCGCTTCCGGAAGGGCATCGAAGAGAAGGAAGCCAACCCCAATGATGATCAGATATTCTCCGCTTTCCGCAAGCATCGAAAGATCGGAGAGGAACTCCATGGGGCTAGAGGCCGTGGTGTAGACGAGCTCCAGCCCGAGCTCTTCAGCTGCCCGCTGCGCGCCGAGCAGGGCCATATCGTTGAAGCTCAGGTCACCAGGCCCCGTTTGGTCGAAATATAGGCAGATTTTCTTCTGAGCGAGGGCCCCCAAAGCCAAGCTCAACACCGCTAGAATCACAAGGAAAATCCGTTTCATACTGCACCTCCTTGGTGAGTTTTCTTAAAAGCCAGGTGAGCTCCTTTCTGCCGCTCTCACCTCCTTTCATTTCCGAATGATCCGGCCCTCCACTTGCGGAGCCACCGGAGAATGGGCCTGAATGTATTCGGCAAGCACTTCATAGTCCACAAAGCCTAGGTTCCACGCGTTCTTGGCCTCCTGGAACATGGTGTAGCCGTCGCCGCCCGCGGCGAGGAAGTTGCTCGTGGCCAGCCGATAGGTGGCCGCACGATCCAGGGGCCGCCAAGCACCCTCAAGAAAGACCTCCACGGAGACGATCCGCGAGCCCGGCGGCTGAGCAAGATCCCAAACGAAGCGCAAACCCGCCACCTGAGGGAAGCGGCCGGCCGTCCTCTCCACCATGGAAACACCGTTCTCCAGCGCTTGCCAGATTTGTTCGCCGGTGAGCTCCAAAACCACGAGGTAGTTTCCAAAAGGCAAAATGGCCATGCAGTCGCCAAAAGTGATGGGGCCGGCGGGCAAGGAAGCGCGGATCCCCCCACCATTCCAAAGGGCGATCTGGGCGCCCGCAACTTGGGCTTTCCAAAGGATCGCGTCCGCGACGAGGTTCCCGAGGTTCGTCTCCTGGGTGCGCACCAAGGCCCGCTCGCCCACCAGCTCCACCTTGGTCTCGCCGATCACCTTCTTCTTCAGGGCCTCGATGGGCTCGCGGAACGCCGCGAGTTTTTCCTCCACCTTGGGATGGGGAGCAAAATCCTTCGTGGGGATGAGCTCGCCTTCCCAAGAAATAACGTTGCCCGCCTCATCGAAGGTCACGGAGAGCCGGCCCAAGTACTGGGCATATTCTCCAGCCTGCACTACCAAAGTCCGCACAGGCTCATCGCTCACCGTCACGAGGTTCCGGATGGCTGCAAGCCGCGCGGGCCCAATGCCAGCCACTTGAAGGAGATCTTCCACCTTCTGGAAAGGCCCTTTGGTCTCGCGCCACTCGATGATCCTCTTGGCGATGGTGGGGCCGATTCCGGGGAGGGCCTCAAGCTCCTCTTGCGTAGCCTTGTTCACGTTGAGGAGTTTCCTCTCCACCACCGTGGGGTAGACGGCGGGCAAGGTGTGGGAGTGGCCGCCCACGATGACGTCGATCCCAGCCACACTCTGGGCCAAAGCCAAATCTTTGTCCCAACCGAGGTGGCTCAGGACCACAATTTTATCGATTCCTCGCGCGGAAAGATCGGAAATGCTCTGCTGCACAGCAAGAACGGGATCCGTAAAGGTCACGTTCGGGCCGGGATTCGAAGACCAGGCGGTGTCAGGGGTGATGACCCCGATGACCCCCACCTTCTCCCCGGCCACCTCCAAAACCACGTAGGGCTTGATTTTCCCGGAAAGGAGAGGTTCTTTGGTGACATCGCAGTTCGCGCAGAGGAGAGGAAAACGCACGATGTCAGCAAATCGGCTCAGCCCAACTGGGCCCTCGTCGAACTCGTGGTTCCCTAGGGCCATGGCAGAAACCGAAAGCAAATTCAAAACCTCGGCGTCAGCCAGTCCCTTGTGCACGGTGAAATAGAGGGTTCCGAGGAATTGATCACCCGCATGAAGGAAAACGAGATCCGGAACTTGCGCGCGAATTTCCTCCACTAAAGTGGCCATCTTGGCCAAGTTATCGAGCTGGGAGTGAACATCGTTGGTGTGGAGAATGAGAAGGGTCCAATCCGCGTGGGCGAGAATCCCCAAAGCCAAAAGACCTAAGGCCAAAAGAACTCGCCGCATACACACCTCCTTTTACCCCAAATTTCTCAAGAGGCGGGCCAGGGCATTTAAAGCTGCTTCAATCTCGAGGTCGACAGCCCTATGCACCACCTCTCGATGAGGATTATAGTCGCCCAGGGCCGCGCGGCGGGCATCGCCATCGATGGCGAGGATCGCCCCAGCTTTGGCTCCACGAAGTTGGGCCACGCAGAAAATGGCCGCACATTCCATTTCCACGGCCAAGGCCCCGCTTTGGGCGTACGCGTCAAGCCCCAAATCTAAAACTCCGCGGTAAAAGGCATCCAAAGTGACCACCACCCCGCGGTGCACAGCCGGCATCACTTTCCTTGCCTCCTCCCAAAGGGCGGAAGCAACTTCCGGATCGCTCAGAGCCGGAAATTCCAGGGGAAGAAGCCGAGGAGTAGTTCCCTCGGCACGGACGGCGCCGAGGGCCACCACAAGATGCCCATCCTGGACATGGTCTTGGAGCGAACCCGCTGTTCCCACGCGGATGAGGATTTTCGCGCCGGCGCGGATGGCCTCCTCCGCGCAGATGGCCGCTCCCGGCGCGCCCACCCCTGTGGAAATCACGCCCACCGGAACGCCTTTCCAAAGCCCTCGGTACGAGTGGAATTCCCGGTTTTTCGCGATCTCTTCGGGTTTCTCGAGGCGCTCGGCGATGCGGGCGGCCCGGCCGGGATCCCCAGGAAGAAGGACGCCCTGGGGGATTGCCCCTACTTCCACCCGCAGGGAGGGAAGAACGGCCATCGCTGAACTTTACCGGAGCCCAAGAGGCTGTCAAACATCCTGACCGCCGCCCCTGGGTTACACTTGGCCCATGCCCAAAGGGATCGGTCTCATCGACGGCCCCGGGATCGGTGGGCAAAACCCGGGGTATCCTTTCGTTAACACAGCCATGGATCCAGACGTGTGGACCGAAAAGCCCATCCTCCAGGGGAGGACGGCCGGGAAGGTAGGCCGGCCAAAACCGGCAAATCCCTGGGAGCTGAGGTTATTGCGCAGGCCCGAAGAACGGCCTTGCAGAAGGGAGCCTTAGTGCTTCTTGCCCCTTCCACCTCTCCCGCTTCCCTCCTTGAGATGGTCGCCCGCACAGCTCAGCCCAAGGCCCTTCTTCGCGCCGGGAGGCCGGAACCCTCTTTTCTTCTGTGCTTTCCCCTGATTTTAGACCCCGAAGAGGTTCCTCGGCCCGAGAAAAAGGACGATGTGGTCTTGGTTTCCACCGATTACGGGTGGATTCGGTGGGCTAAAGAGAGAGGGTTCCGGGCGGTTTGGGCGAATTTCGAGGGGGAAAGGTGCTCGGAAATCCATCCCCTCCATGATCTGGAGATTCGCCAGCCCGAGGATTTGAAAAAGCCCTGGAAATTCGAGCTTCCTGACCTTGAGGAAAGCCTCGGGATTCTCCGAGATCACGGGGTGCCCCAAAACGTGGTGGAACATTCCGCAGTAGTGGCGGCAGTAGGTTTTTTTCTTGCGGAAAGGTTGCGGGAGAAAGGCGTTCCTCTTGATCCTCTCCTCGTTCACCGGGGCGGGCTTTTACACGATCTCGACAAGATTTGGTCCCTAAAAGAAGGAAACGATCACGGCGAGCGGGCCGCAGAGATCCTGGAAAAACTTGGCTACCCAGAACTTGGAGAAATCGCCAAACGCCATGTCCTTCGTCCCGAACGCTTCCCCAGAACCTGGGAGGAAAAGCTCGTGTTTTTGGCGGACAAGCTCGTGGAAGGGAAAGAAGTGGTGGGGCTCCGGCGCCGCCTTTCCGCCCTTTTGCGCCGCTACCCAGGCTTTCGCAAGGAAATCCAAGCCGGAGCTTCCTTCATTTCCTCCCTGCAAAACGAGGTCCTTTCCCTCTTGGGGATGAGCGAGGCCGAGCTTTTGGCGGAGCTTAAAATGTGCGAGAAAGGCTTCCTCGAAATTTTGGGGGAAGGAGGGCGAAAATGAAAAGGCCATGGGCTATAGCGCTTCTAGCGTTGGGAGGTGTTCTCCTTGCGGGGTGCGGTCTTTTGGAGGAGGTGCCCGTTCTTCCGCCGGATCGCCCGCCTGAAGCCCGCGCAAGCGCGGGAGAGGACCGGGAAGCCATTGTCCTCCGCTGGGATCCGGTGGAGCGAGCCACGTACTACGAAATTCTCCGGGCCCCCGCGGCCCAAGGGCCCTACACGCGGTTGGATTCCACAGGAAACACAAGCTTTGTGGACAGGGTAGGGACGGAAAACCAAGGGAAGTGGTACTGGTACAAGGTTCGGGCCTGCAATGCCGCGGGATGCGGTCCAGAATCCGCGCCCGTTCGGGGCTACGCTGGCCGGCCACCTAAACCCGAAGGGCTGCAGGCGAGTCAGGGCACATACGCCGACAAGATTGTGCTTTCCTGGAACGAGATGCCCGGTGCCATTTCTTATCAGATTTTCCGTGACCCAAGCCCGCAACCTGGATGCCAAGGGCTTTGCGTTCTTGCAACCGACGTGAGGGAGACCCTCTACGAGGACAACCAGGTTCGGGTGGGCATGCGTTATCGCTATGCGATCCGCGCTTGCAACAACTGGGGATGTAGCGAGCTTTCGGATGTCGTTTGGGGATGTGTAGAGCCCTGTCCCCCTTTGTTGTCCCTGGATGAAAAGTGATCTTGTAGAGCAGGCAAGGTTTTGGGAGCGCCGATTCTTCGAGACCCTGCCTGATCGTTCACTGGCGGACCGCGATTGGTCTTGGCTTTTGGACCGCCTGCGTGAAGCCGGGGCAAAAACCGTCCTCGACGTGGGCTTCGGAAGGGGCCATTGGAGCATAGCCCTGGCCAGAGCTGGATTCCAAGTCACCGCGGTGGAGATCTCCGCCTTAGCCGTGGAACATCTCCGCGCCTGGGCGAAAGAAGAGGAGCTCCGTATCGAGGCTTTCGTGTGCCCGGCCCAAGAGCTGCCCACCGATTGGGTTTTCGATGCGGTGATTGCCAATTCCGTTTTGGACCACATGTTTAAGGAGGAAGCTGAGGAGGCCATGCGCCGAATTTATGCCGTTCTTCGCCCCGGCGGCCTTCTCCTTTTGGGGATGGATGGGGCGCCCGATGAGGAGGACGAAAGGTATCCGCATCTCGTTTTTCCCGACGGAACTTGGCAATTTCTCGGAGGAAGAAGGGACCGCATGCTCTGGCGCTTTTGGACGGATGAAGAGATCTGCGGCCTCCTTCAGGGCTTCACCATCGAGGAATTCACCCTTCA
>CAZQXP010000027.1:0-11110 GCA_964597525.1 uncultured Thermotogaceae bacterium
GCCCTTCGCCCTTCCTGGGGAGGAAGAAGCCCTTTTGCGTCGCCATCTTCCCGGCCTTGATTGACGCGTCTTCCTCGTTTGAGTAAAGTAAAGGGACTTTGTTTTGAGGGGGTGGTTTGGGATGCGAAGTAAGCTAGTTTGTCTTGTCCTTGCGGCTTTGGCCCTCGGGGTCCTCGGGATCGGCGCGGAGAAGTTCATCGTCGGCACCGACGCCACTTGGCCTCCCTTCGAATGGGTTTCCGCCAAAGGTCATATGCTGGGTTTCGATCTCGATGTGATGAGGATGATCGCTATCCTCGAAGGGTATGAGATTGAGATCCAAAACCTTGCATTCGACGCCATCATCCCCGCTGTGGTCCTGGGGAAAGTGGATATTGGCGCTTCCGGCTTCACCATCACCGAGGAGCGCGCGCAGGTCGTGGATTTTTCCTCTCCCTATTGGACTTCAGATCAAACGGTGTTGGTGAGGGCTGATTCCGGTCTGACTCTGGAAGCCGCGCTTGCGCCGGGCCGGAAGCTAGGGGCCCAGCGGGGCACTACCGGCGCATTCTGGGTGGAGGACAACCTCATCGCAAAGGGCGTGGCTGTAGAGCTCGTTCTTTACGAGACGTATCCTGAGGCGATCATGGACCTCCTAGCCGGCCGTCTGGATGCGGTCATTCAGGATCAGGCGCCCTCCGAGCAAGCCGTGCGGCAGTATGCCGGAAAGCTCGTCATCGCCGGCATCATCAAGACCTATGAGGAGTTTGGCTTCCTTGTGGCCAAAGGCGATCCCAAGGGCATTCTCCCCCGTATCGAGCGGGGGATGAAGAAGCTAAAGGAGACTGGGGCCTGGGATAACCTCGTGGCCGCGTATTTCGGGAACCCACTGGAGGTCATCGAGGCCGCCTGGGAGGCGTGCATCGACATCCTTCTTGGGCAGAAGGACCCGGTAGCTTACGCGGCCTGTTTGGCCCAGAAGGTTCAGGAATTGAGCAGCAAGTGAGGAGGTCGGGGGAGGCCGAAGAGCCTCCCCCTTTCTTCCCTTGACGTTCGAGCACTGGCTACGGACCTGGTCCTATCTTCCTACCTTTCTCCAGGGTCTTTCGGCCAACCTCGCGATTTTGGGAGCCCTTCTTTCGCTCGGGTTTTTTGTGGGCATTTTGGTCGCCCTTTTGGAACTCTATGCGCCCTTGCCCCTGCGCCTTTTGGGCATCGCCTATTCCTGGATTTTTCGAAGCATCCCGGAAATTCTCCTCCTCCTTTTGGTTTGGCTTGGGCCAGCCCGCTTTGGCCTCCCTATTTCTCCATTCTGGGCAGCCGTTATCGCCTTAGGACTGCGCTCTTCCGCGTACCAGGCGGAAATTTTCCGTGGGGCCCTTCAAGCTATTCCTTCGGGACAAACCCTGGCCGCGCGGGCTTTGGGCCTTTCTTCTCTAGGCACCATCCGCTATATCCTTCTTCCTCAGGCCTTGCGCCTTTCCTTGGCCGGCTGGGGGAATGAGTTCGCCGTGGTCCTCAAAGACACCACTTTGGCTTACGCCATCGGGGTGGTAGAGGTGATGCAGAAAGCCCGCTTTATTAGTAGCCGCGAGTTCCCCCTCACTTTCCCCGCCTATGTTACCGTGGCCCTCCTTTTCCTTTTCCTTACCTATGCAGGGCTATTCCTTTTGGGGAAGCTAGAAAAAAGGCTGCGTATCCCAGGCCTTGAGGCTCGGAGGTGACGATGCTTCTGCGTGTGGAGGACCTTCACAAGCGCTACGGCAAGGAGGAAGTCCTAAAAGGTGTTTCCTTCTCCTTAGAGAAAGGGGAAACGAAGGTCATCATCGGCCCTTCGGGCACAGGGAAATCCACCCTTCTTCGATGCATCAACCGCCTCACCGAGCCGGACCGGGGAAGAATTTGGCTCGAGGACGTGGAGATCACCTCCCCCAAGGTGAACATCCACCGCATTCGCGCCCAAATTGGCTTTGTTTTTCAGGACTTTAACCTCTTTACCCATCTCACGGCCCTGGACAACGTGCGGCTTGGCCTTATGCGCGTGAAGGGCCTCTCCAAACAGGAAGCGACAGCACGGGCCATGCAAGAACTCGCCCGCGTTGGGCTTGCCGACAAAGCTAAGGCCTATCCTGCGGAGCTTTCCGGAGGCCAGCAGCAGCGCGTGTCCATCGCCCGCGCCCTGGCCATGGATCCCAAGCTCATCCTTTTCGATGAGCCCACGAGCGCCCTGGACCCTGAGCTCATCGGTGAGGTGCTCGCGGTCATGGAGGATTTGGCGAAAAGCGGGATGACCATGCTGGTGGTAACCCACGAGATGGGTTTTGCCCGAACGGTAGCGGACGAGATCATCTTCATGGAAAAGGGCGTGATCGTGGAGCAAGGGCCGCCGGAGCAGCTTTTCCGGAATCCCAAGCACCCGCGCACCGCGGAGTTCCTCCGCCGCATCACCGATCTCTACGGAGGGGAAAGGTGAACCTCGTTTTTTCCTGGGATTGGCTTCCCCGGTTATCCCAAGGCCTTCTTCTCACCTTGGAACTTACCGCGATTTCCATGGCGTTGGGCGCCGTCTTCGGCGTGGTTTTGGCCATCCTCAGGGTTTATGGCCGCGGTCCCCTCCTCTATCCTCTGTATCTTTTGGCCTCCGCGTACGTTCACTTTTTCCGCGGCACTCCCCTTTTGGTCCAAGTTATGGCCATTTACTACGGCCTTCCCACCCTTGGGGTTCGCTTTACCCCTTTTATTTCCGGCCTTTTGGCGCTGACCCTCAACACCTCCGCGTACCAAGCCGAATATTTTCGGGGAGCGATTCAGTCCGTGCGCGCTGGTCAAATGCAGGCAGCCTTGGCTTTGGGCCTTACCCGCCTTCAGGCCATCCGTTACGTCATCCTTCCCCAGGCCCTGCGCTTGGTGATCCCGCCTTGGTCCAATGAGCTCATCTACATGGTCAAGGGTTCCGCGGTGGTTTATTTGATCGGGGTTTTGGAGCTCATGGGGCAGGCGAAAAATATCGCTGCCAGAACCTTCCGCAATTTTGAGGTCTATCTTGTGGTAGCCATGTTTTATCTTGCGCTGATCCTCCTTCTTACCATGATCCTTCGCTGGGCTGAAAGGCGTGCGCGTATTCCCGGCTTAGGCGTTCCCGGCCGCGCTTAATCTTTCCCGAAATATTTGCGCACCAAGGACGAGACTTCTGGGTTAATCTCGAAGAAGAGCCCTAAAAGCTCTGTGCCTTGAGCCAAGCGCCATCGATATTTTTCCCGGAAGCTCCGGAGGGCCGAGAAAAAGAGGGCATCGCCCAAAAGGTTCCGCACCTCGTGGAGGAAAAGGGCGCCTCCGGCGTAAACATAGCCGGAATATCCTTGGCCGGAGGGGAATTCCCAAAGGGCACTTCCCACCGATGCTGCAGGATTTAAGCGTTTGGCGCGCTCATACCGATAACGCCATTCCGCGACCTTTTCCGGAAGTTTTCCCTTTGCCTCGAAGTAAAGGCCAGAAGTGTAAGTGGCCAAGGCCTCGTCGAGCCACGGTTCGCGCACCTGATCCGCACCCACTTCGCCGTACCACCATTGGTGGGCAAGCTCGTGGGCCACAATTTCCGCAAAAATCTCGCTTTCCGCATCAAGGGCGTATTTTTCGGCAATAAGGATCAGCCTTGGGTATTCCACGCCTCCCGCGCTCGCCAAAGGCACAATCACCATGTCCAAATCCGGGTAAGGAAAATCGCCGAGCTTTTCCGTGTAAATTTCCAGCGCTTCTTCAGCGATGCTTAGGGCTTTTTCACCAGCTCGCCGCAATGCGGGAGGGAAAAAGACGCGTAACGGAATCCCTTGCCAAACGGAACTGAGGCTTTCATAGCCGCGCACCAAAACAAGCCCGAATTCCCGCAAGTTTTCCCCACTTATTCGCCATTTCCCGTTTACAAAATTCTCCTCGCCGCTTCCCAGGGGGAGGAAACCCGCGGGCAAACGAACCTCTACCGTGTAATCCGCAACCTCCGCCACCACGTTATCACCGAACGAAAAGGTGGGATAAACCCGCCACTCCCCGTCCCATGGGGAAAGAATGGGATAGAACTGGCTCAACGTCATTGTGGAAGAGGTCTGGGCGAAAATCCCGTAGCCCAAAAGTTCTCTGGGAAGCCTTCCCTGGAAGCGAAGCTGGATCGTCGCTGTGGGTGTGCTTTCCTCGGGAAGGTAGATGCTCCAAACCGTAGGCTCTACAGAATCCATGTGGAGCAGGGCTTCACCGGCCCAGGCTTCGATTAACTCCACAAAAGGCCCGAAGGCATTGGGGTAAAGGCGGAAAAGGAGCTCCTTTTGCCCGGGTTCCACTGAAGTGCACACAAGGGCCTTGCCCACAAAAGTTCCCTCCTTTTCCACCTCAAGCTCGATGAAATACGTCGTGGCAAAGCCAAGGAAAGCAGGCCATAAAAGAATGAGGGTGAGGAAGACCCTCATCGTTCCTCTTTGGGACGGCGCAAAAATGCGGGGAGGTCGTAGTCCTCGTCGGGGGAGCGCCTGGGGATCACCGGCCGCGGCGGTTTTGGGGTTTCCGTCTCCTCGGTACTGGGCTCGAGGAAATCTGTGGCGATCACGGTTACCGCCACTTTCCCTGTCAATTCCGGCCGGATGGCTGTGCCGAAGACCAAATCGGCCTCGGGGCTCGCGCTCTTTCGGATGAACTCCGCCACCTGAGTTACCTCGGAAAGGGTGAGGTCTTCTCCGCCGGAAACGTTGAGGAGGATGCGGCGGGCACCCTGGATGCTCCCCGTTTCCAAAAGGGGATTGGTGGCCGCTGCTTTAGCCGCTTTGATGGCGCGGCCGTCGCCCTGGGCTTCGCCCATGCCCATCACCGCCCTGCCCGCGCCGCGCAGGACCGCAGCCACATCGGCAAAATCGAGGTTCACCAGGCCCGGAATGGTAATGAGGTCGGAAATTCCGCGGACGCCCCTCACGAGGACTTCGTCCACAAGCTCAAATGCCCGGGTGATGGGCACTCCCGGGGAAAGCTCCAAAAGCCGGTCATTGCGGATGACGATGAGCACATCGGCTTCAGTTTTCAGGCGCTCTAAGCCTGCCTGGGCCCGCTGCGCCCTCACCGGTCCCTCGAAGGAAAAGGGAAGGGTTACGACGGCCACGGTAAGAGCGCCCTTGGTGCGCGCGAGTTTGGCCACCACCGGCGCGGCACCTGTCCCTGTTCCGCCCCCTAATCCGCAGGTGAGGAAAACAAGGTGGGCCTGGTCAATGACCTGTTCGATCTCGAAGAGGGACTCTTCGGCGGCTTTTTTCCCGCGCTCCGGGTCCCCGCCGGCGCTGCGGCCGCCGGTGGTTTGGCTTCCTAGGAGCACTTTTTCCGGGATCTTCGCGCTGGCCAAGGCCTGAGCGTCGGTATCCATGGCCACAAGGCGGACACCGCCCATCCCTGCCCCCCGCATGCGCTCCACTGCGTTCAACCCGCCGCTTCCAAGCCCGATGACCAAAATGTCAGCGGCCGCCTCCGGACGCGGCTCGGGTTTGCGCAACTCCGCCAAAAGGGGAAGCTCCCCCACCCTTACCTCCAGGGGGCCGAAAACTTTTTCCAAAGCGTCTCGAACCTTGGGAAGCTTCCGCAGCACATAGTCCCGCTTAAACGGGGAGTCGAGCTCGAGGTAGAGGATGCGGTGTTCCGGATCATAGCGCACTTTTTCCGGAGAAGAGGGCAAACAAGAACGAAGGATCCTATCGGAAACCAGGCTCAAAAACTCACGCCACTTTTGAGCGAGCTCCTTTTCCCGGTCCATCCACAAAAAGCATTTTGGTCCTCTTTGCCTTCCGCGTCAACTTTTTCCCTCCGCCTTCTTCTTCCTTGTGTCCCCTAGGTTTCGGCGCAAAAAAGCCGGAATTTCCCGAAAATCCTCGGTAACGAAGCGCGCGGCCTTCGCCACCGCTGGGTCTTTTGGGCAATAGGCGATGCCCAGGCCCACGGCGCGCAAAACGGGGATATCATTCGTGTGATCGCCCACAAAAGCGATTTCCCTAAGCTCCAAGCCCAGGCGCTCGGCCTCCTTTTCCACCACTTGGAGCTTGTCCCCCAACCCCACACGAACGACCGCCTCTCCCGTGAAGACCCCATCCGCTACCACGAGCTCATTCGCCACGAAGAAGTCCATCCCCAGATCCTCTTTCACCCTTTGGGCCACAAGGGAAACCCCGGAGGAGACGATTCCCAAAATAAGTCCCATTTTTCGCATTTCTCCCACCGCTTCCCGAACACCGGGTGCGTAAGGAGGCGGGAAAATTTGGGCGGTCACTTTGGCAACGGGGATGCCCCGCAGGAGGACCGCGTTTTCCCGCACCCACTCGGGATAGCGATCGGGCTGGCCGCGGTAGCGCTGAAGGAGCTCGTCCCATTCCTTTCCGACCCCTGCGGCAAGCCCGATCGCTCCCCAACTGGATTCGTACGCCACGCCCGCATAGCGGACGAGCGTTCCATCAAGATCAAAGAAAACTGCGCGGATCACCTACTCCAACCCCACAAGCCTGATCGCACGGCCCAAGGGAGAAAGCTTTCCCTCGGGAACCTCCAAAGCGGTGAGAAAAGGGCTGGCCGCACCATAGCGGTCCTGGGTATCCGGCTTCATGAGGTTTCGGCCGAGGAAGGATCCGTCCGCCCCAAAGAACACGATCTCTAGCGGCAAAAACACGTTTTGCATGTGGAATTGGCTCACAGTGGGGCTATCGAAGACAAAGAGGATGGCCAAGTCTTTCCCAAGTTCCGGGGGAACGCCCATAAAGCCGATGAAGCGCTCGTGAGGTTCGTCAGCAATGAGCACGGGAAGACGCAAAATGTTCCCCGCTTCGTCGGCTAAAACAGCAATACGGGTTTCCATCGTCCCCAGGACTCCGGGGAGCTCGGTGAAAAAGTCCCGCGAAAGGAGGGGAGCAGGATCGCGGCCTCCGCCCGTGAAATCAATGGGGGTATCGCCTACTCCATCCCCGTTTGCATCAGGTCCGGTGTAGTTGGAGTACCAGTTCCCGCGACCGTAGGGCGCCCATACGTTCTGACCGAAATCCCGGGCCCAGCGCTGACATTGCCACACGAGGTTTTCGTAAATCTGGGTATCCCGGCTTTCCCGGCCGAAGTAAAAGCCGTCGTAGGAACGGTAGATCACATTTTGGCGCACGATGTTCCCCGTGGGGAAAGCTTCTTGGTAGGCCTCCTCAAAGATGATCCCGATATTCGCCCGCGTGATGTGGTTCAGCTCGATCAGGCCCTCGGAGCCGAAGTTGGAAACACCATACCCATAGGCGACGATGGAGTTTTGGACGACCCGGGCGTAGCGCACGTTTTTGTCCAAGAAGATCGCGATATCGCCCTGCCAGAACGAGCAAGCCGCCACCGTAGGGCCCAGGGTGGACTCCAGCTTTACTCCGTAGGAGTTCTGGTAGAAAAGGCTTTTCCGCACGACGGGTTCCCGGGAGGCTCCGGTGATATGCACGCCCACGGGTCCGGCGGCAAACGCGTTGTTTTGGGCCAGGAAATTGTCGGAGGCGTTCACGTAGATTCCCACAAGATTCGCGTAGATACCGCAGTTTTCCACCACGACATTGTCGGAGAGGATCACGGCGATTCCTGCGTTTTTGGAGTTGGCAATCCGCGGGGAGTCCCGCACCGAGGTTCCAGGCGAGGAGAGGATGGTGATCCCGTTTCCGCGGGGCCGGGAGATGTCCGCGGCCTCAATGCGCACATTTTGCGAAAAAGCTACGGTGATTCCGTCCGTTTGGTCAATTTTGGCTCCCCGGAGGACCACGTTTCGCCCTCCCGCAATCACGATGTTTCCCGCGTCTAAATCCGTCAAAACCGTGTCCTCGATCCCGAAGAAGTAATAGACGGGCTTCCCATTCACCGTGGTGGTGGGCTCGATGACATGTTGGTAGTGCTCAAGTGTGGTCCCCAGAACTTGCAAGCCGAGTCCGTAAACGCCCAGGAAATTGTCGCGCAAAGTGAGGTTGCGGGAGGCTTGGATTACGATGCCGTTGATGCTTTCCCGCACTAAACAATCCTCGATTACGCCGTTTTGTACGTTTTCGAGGACGATGGCGGCGCCATTGGGATCCTGGGCGCCCACCACCACGCATCCTCTTAGGATGAAGGCTTTGGTGGTGTTCGCGAGATAAATGCCGAAGGGTGATCCCCTGGGAACACGGATGGTCCAGCCGGCGATGAGGTATGGATCCTCGGGAGTGCCCGTCCCACCAATCACTCCGTTCTCCGAGGTAAAGTCCGCATCTCCGCGGATCATAATGGGCCCGCGTTCCTGGGCCCAACCGAAGGTCACAAGAAAAAGCACAGCGACTAAGCCGATTGCTTTGCGCATTTTCCCTCCTTAGACTTGGGCCTTTGAGGATAGCGTTAAGCCCGATTTTCGGCAACGCTTTTGGAGAAAAGGAGGAGAAGCGATGGAACTTTCGCGGATGAGCTGGAAAGAGGCAAGGGATGTTTTGCGGCAGGCAAAAGTGGCCCTCCTTCCCGTAGGTTCCACGGAACAACACGGTCCTCATCTTCCCCTGGGCACAGACTGGATGACGGCCCAGGAAATCGCGCGCCGCGCGGGAAAGAAAGGCGGGTGGCTCGTTCTTCCCACGATTCCCGTGGGGGTCTCCGAACATCACCGCCACTTCTGGGGGACTCTTTGGGTTCCGCCTGAGGTCCTTCGCCATTACGTAATGGGCGTGGCCCGTTCCCTTGCTTTCCATGGCCTGCGGAAGATGGTTTTTGTGAACGGGCATGGTGGGAATACCGCGGCCCTTGAGGAAGCCGCCCGCCGCCTCCGCGAGGAAGGAATTTACGCCTACGTCTACGTTTGGTGGCGGGCAATTGCGGAGACGATCGCCCAAATCGTGGAAACCGGCGGGTCCCACGCCGCGGAGATGGAGACGGCGGTGGTTCTGGCCATCGCGCCGGAACTGGTGCGGCCGGAAAACTACGGCGAGGCCGTGGCGAAAGGTGCTCCGGAGTGGGGAAAGAAGATCGAGGGGATTGACGTGGGTTTCGATACCGTGGATTTCACCGAAAGTGGCGCCACTGGCGACCCCTCCCGGGCCACGGTGGAAAAGGGCGAGAAAATTTTGCAAGCGGCGGCGGAGAAGCTGGATGCCTTCTGCCGCTGGCTCGCCAGCCAGCCCGAGGAAGCCCTCGCCCCTAAACCCCATCTTCCCTAAAGGAGGCCTCGTGGAAGAGAAAAAGCTTCCGCCTGGACAAAAGTGGGTTGAGGAACTAATCGTTTACGACATCGCCCCTCTGCCTCCTTTGGACCTCCAAAATTTTCGCCTGCGGATCTTCGGCGCGGTGCGAAACCCTTGCGAACTTTCTTGGGAGGAGCTCCTTAGGCTTCCTCGGCAGAGGATCCGCGCGGACTTCCACTGTGTGGAGGGCTGGAGCGTTCCCGACCTCGTTTGGGAAGGGGTGCCCGCAAGCGCCATTCTCTACCTTGCCCAGCCCAAACCCGAAGTAGCCTGGGTCTTAGCCCACAGCCACGAGGGCTACACCACGAACATCCCCTTTTCCTACTTCGCTCGCCCCGACACAATCCTCGCTTTTTCCCTGAACGGGAAGCCCCTTCCTCCAGAGCACGGCTGGCCCCTGCGCTTGGTGGTCCCATCCCTCTACGCCTGGAAGAGCGCCAAATACCTGGTGGCCCTGGAGTTTTTGACGGAGCTTCGGCGCGGGTATTGGGAGGAGCGGGGCTATCACGATGTGGGCGACCCCTGGCGGGAGGAGCGCCGGCGCTAGCCTTCGCCGAGGAGCTTCTGAAGGAGCTCCCACTCCTCCTGGGGGATCTTGTAGGTGTGCTCGGGGCCCGGGAATTTCCCCTCCTTCACCTCGCGCACGTAGTCGGAAAAGGCCTTTTGCATGACGCTCGCTACATCCGCATAGCGTTTCACGAATTTCGGGGTGAAGGCCTCAAAGAGGCCGAGGATATCGTGGACGATAAGGAGCTGCCCGTGGCAAGCGGGCCCAGAACCAATGCCGAGGATGGGGATTTTTGCGCGCTTCACGATGATCTCCGCCACCCGCGCGGGAATGGCCTCAAGGAGAATGGCAAAAGCTCCGGCTTCTTCGAGGATTTTAGCGTCCTCAATAAGCTGTTTTGCGGTCTGGGCGCTTCTTCCTTGGGCTTTGAGGCCGCCGATGAGGCTTGCCGCCTGCGGGGTGAGGCCGATGTGCCCCATTACAGGGATTCCCGCTTTCACGATGGCTTCCACCCGCTCGGCCATGCGCGCCCCGCCCTCGAGCTTCACCGCATCCGCTCCTCCCTCGGCGATGAACCTTCCTGCGTTTTTGATGGCGATTTCGTTGGAGGGCTGGTAGGACATGTAGGGCATATCGCCCACCACGAACGCCCGGGTGGCCGCCCGGGAAACCGCCGCGGTGATCTCTATCATGAAATCCATCTTTGCGGGAAGGGTGGTGCGGTGGCCGAGCATGCACATCGCCGCGGAGTCGCCGACGAGGATCATGTCCACCCCCGCCCGATCCTCCAAAAGGGCGGTGGGGTAATCGTAGGCCGTAAGGAACGTGATTTTCTCCCCGCGGGCCACCATATCCAAAAGATCGGGAATGGTTAGCTTCTTTCGCTCCTCCATCCGTCCTCCTTTTCTCAATGGTATCCGATCCGTTGCGGCTAGCTCTTTTCCCGCTAAACTCAAAGCCCCGCGTAGGAGGTGACGGGATATGGCTGAGATCCAAAACTGGGACAAGGTTCTCACTCGGGAAGGTTACGAGCGGCTCAAAAAAGAGCTGGATTATCTCATTCGCGTGAAGCGGCCGGAGATCGCCGAGAAGATCCGGCGGGCCCGGGAGTACGGCGATCTCTCGGAGAACGCCGAGTACCACGCGGCGAAGGAGGAGCAGGCCCTGGTGGAAGGCCGCATTGCCGAGCTGGAGCGCCTCCTGCGCGGCGCCCGCATCATCGACTCCTAACTCCTAACTCGAGGAGCTCGCTTGTGTTTCCGGAGAGGCCAAGGAATATAGGGCTTCAGCCCAAAGTCTCTGTTCCGCAAGGATACGGTTAAACGCACAATACTCCTCGGGAATGGGCATGGTGAGCGAGCGGTAGACCGTATAAGCCAGCGCGCGACATCCTCCACCA
>CAZQXP010000028.1:0-11099 GCA_964597525.1 uncultured Thermotogaceae bacterium
TACAAGGATCTCCGGTGGAGTTGGTCCAGCATCGCTTCCGCCCTTGTCGGGCGTAAGGTCTGCCACCATTCTGTGGTTGCGAATCGCCACTTCCACCTTGAACCCATCCAAAACTTTCGCCTGTGCTGAGAGTTTGGCCATCCTTTTCCTCCTTCCCCTGAAACCTTAGCCTATACGGCGGAGTGGGCCAAACCTTAACGCCGGATGGTGATCTTTCGCCGTGTTTCGGATACGTGCTCGATGCGCACCCAAAAAGCCTCTTTGGGAATGATGTGCGGAAAGCGATCCGCCCACTCCACCGCTGTCACCCCTTCTTCCGGAGGGAGAAGGGCCAAAAGCCCTACTTCCTGGAGTTCCTCTTCCTTTCGAACGCGGTAGAGATCGAGATGATGGAGGACTTTTTCTCCCCGGTAGCTTTTGGCCAAAAGGAAGCTTGGGGAGAGGACCTCCTCGGGGATAAAGAATCCGCGGGCCAGACCCTTCACGAACACGGTTTTTCCTGTGCCGAGTTCCCCCACGAGGGCCACCACGTCTCCATCGCGGAGCCGGTGGGCCAAATCCATAGCGAGCTCCATCGTCTCCTCAGGGCTTTCGGTGATGACGATGCGTTCCATCTTCTAAAGGCGCAGGCGCACCCCGAGTTTCCCAAGGGCTTTGAGGATCCGCTGTACTGCCTCCTCCACCTCTTCTGCGGAAAGGGTGCGCTCAGGATGGCGGAAGGTGAGCTCGTAGGTGAGGCTGATCTGATTTGGGGGGATCCCGGGGCCGCTATAGCGGTCGTAGAGGAACGCGCTTTCCACCAAGGGCTCGGCGAGGATCTTCTCCCGCACCTCGGCCTCGGGAAGATCCAAGGGAACGAGGAGAGAAAGATCGCGTTTGGAAGCAGGGAAGCGCGGAAGAGGCTTATAGACGGCAGCTTTGGCCGCCTCCCTCAGCACTGAGAGCTTAAGCTCCGCAAAAAAGACACGGCGTTCGCCCGGCAAATCCAGGCGCTCAGGGTTCACCTCCCCCAAAACGCCCGCGAATTTTCCGGCCACATAGAGATTCGCCCGGCGGAACGGATGGAAACGCGAATCCTCCGAGGGCCCAAGGCGGAACTCTTCGATGCGCAGGGCGGAAAGGAGGGCCTCAATTACGCCTTTGAGCTCCGCGGGCCCGTAAAAACCTTTTCCGGAAAGGGGGATGGGAGGCCGGCCGAAGAGGACGATGCCCAAGTGGTATTCCTCCCGAGGTTCTCCGTTCTCAAGGAAAAACACTTTCCCCACCTCAAACAGGGCGCCGCCGGGCACCTGGGCGCTTAGATTCGTCTCCACCGCGGAAAGAAGCCCCGAAAGAAGGCTTTTCCGCAGGCCCTCCTGGCCTTGGGCCATGGGGTTGCGCAAAAGCACCTCGGCCTCGTCTTTGGAAACCAAGGGGAACGTGTAGGCCTCATAAAGGCCAAGTCCCGCGAGGATCTCCCGCACGCGGTCGGCGAATTCCTCCTCGGGATCCTTTTTCCCCACCCGGGGAAAGACGCAGGGCGCACGCTCGGGAATGCGGTCATAGCCGTGGAGTCTTGCCACTTCCTCCAAAAGGTCCTCTTCTCGCTGGAGATCGAGGCGGAAGGGCGGGATCTCCACGTCCCAAGAGGAGCCGTGATCGGAAAGGCGGAGCCCTTGTCGAGAGAGCTTCCTCACCACCTCGTTTTCCGGGACGTCCACGCCCAGGAAACCGGGGATGCGGGCTTTCCGGAGGACGAGGGTGCGGCGGGCCGGCTTTTTGAGGTAAACGTCCACCGCGCCCCTGGCGATCCTCCCGCCGGAGAAGCTCGCCAAAAGGGAGCAGAAGCGGCGGGAGGCGAAATCCACGCCTTCCGGGGAAAGGCCCCGCTCAAAACGCAGAGAGGCCTCGGTGCGCAGGCCCAAAATGCGGGAGCCCCGGCGCACCCGGGCCGGCGAGAAGCTCGCCGCCTCCAAAAGCACCGTGCGCGTTCCCGGGCTCACCTCCGTTTCCTCGCCGCCCATGACGCCTGCCACCGCCACCGGCCTTTTCCCGTCGGCAATAACCAGGATTTCCGGGGAAAGGAGGCGTTCCAGGCCGTCTAGGGTGCGGATCCCCTCGCCTTCCCTTGCCCGGCGCACGATAATTTTTCGCTCCCAAAGCTTTTCATAATCGAAAGCATGGAGGGGATGGCCAAGTTCAAGCATGACATAGTTCGTGAGGTCCACGATGAGGGAAATGGGCCGCATGCCGCACTTGAGAAGGCGGGCTTCCACGGAAAGGGGGGAGGGCCTCCACAAGACACTTTGGATGACGCGGGCCACATAGCGGGCACAATCCTCACCGGATTCCACCTCCACCGAGGCGAGGGCCTCCGCCGGCATTTCCCCCTCAGGAAAAGCGAGGTTGATTTCGCGAAGATCCGTATCAAAAAGGGCGGAGAATTCACGAGCTAAACCATAAATCCCAAGGAGATCCGGTCGGTTGGAGGTGATTTTCAGGTTGAGAAGCGTGTCGGGAAGTTCCAACAATCTGACCAGATCCTCACCCGGCTTGGTGTCCGAAGGGAGCTCCCAAATTCCTGAGGATTTTTCCTCTAGGCCCAACTCCTCGCGGGAAAGGATCATGCCGCTTGAGAGGACGCCGCGGATCTGGGTTTTTTCCACCCGGCCATGGGGAAGAAGGGCGCCGGGGAGGGCAAAGGGCACGAGGAGCCCAACCGCCACATTGGGAGCGCCGCAAACCGTGGTATAGATTTCGTTTTGGACCTGAACCTCGCAGACCTTGAGGTTTTGGGCGTGAGGGTGATCTTCTACGGAGAGGATTTTTCCCACAAAGATCCCTTCAGCCCGGATCTCGCGGTATTCCTCCACCTCCAGCCCAGCCAGAGTCAGTCGCTCACAGAGCTCTTCCAAAGGTAATTCCGGAAGCTCCGTGTACTCCGCAAGCCACCTTAAGGAAACGCGCATCGTTCACCGTCCGAGGCCGAAGTATAAGAGGGTGGGGCCTTCGGGAAGAAGGGGGTAAGCCAGGCCCACCACGAAATTTGCGGACCAAAGACCCCCTAAGGCCTCCACGGTGATCCAGAGCTCCCCACCCACTTCCACGTACGTTTTCCGCTCGTTCGGGTTATCCCAAATTTGCCCGCCGGAAAGGAAGAGGCGCGGCCGGACCTCCGAGACCAGGGCCGCATTGCCGAGGGAATAGTCGGGATAGTAAGGCGGAAGCCAAACTCCCAGGACTCCCGCGGCTTTGTACCGCCCCACAGGTGCTCCCAAAAGGCTTAGGGCTTGCGTTCGCAGCTCCGAGAGGCTGGGCCAAAACCGCTGGGGAAGGCCAGGGCTGGCATAGCCCAGGGAAAGGGTGGGCGTAAGATAAAAGTTCGGACCCAGACCAAAGAGTTCGGTATGGCTTAGCTTGATTCCATAGCCAATTTCAGGCATTAAAAGGAAAGAGGCCCCGCCAGCCCTTGCCCGCGCGATGCTTTCGCTCCAGGACACCCCTAATGCCAACGCCCACTCAGGAATCCGCGCAAGAGTCAAGGAAACCTCCCCGACTTTTTCCCAATAGGTAGCGGTGGAGCCCGTCTTGGGGGTGCCCCAAAGGTTTTGAGTGAAAGTGAGGGCGCCTACCAATGTTTCTTGGATTTGGACCCAGCCGGAAAGGCTTCCCCTTCGGCCGAAATTCACAAAGGCTTCGGCAGAAAGCTCCTGGGGATAGACGGCAAACCCGAAGCGATCGAGGTAGGTGAGGGTAAAAGCGCCCGCCGATCCCATGGTGACGAGGTAGCCATCCAAGGGGAGATCGTTCTTGAGGGCGAGCACATACCGTCGCGGCCAGCGGTTGTTGAGACGGTCCACATCGGGAACGCGATGCTCGGGATCGAGAATCACTTCTTGCACGGGAAAAGAAAGGATGACCTCAAGCGTTTCGTCAGGAGCGCCTGAGGGCTTCCAAGTGATGGTTTCCTCTTTCCCTTCCGAGCCCAAGAGAAGGACCGGAACAGGAAGGATTCCCGTGCCCCGGTACGCGAGGCTGAGCTCCACCCGATACCCGGTTTCCGTGCGGCGCTGGGAAAAGCCGCGGATGCCGTAGTCGGCCCAGGCCTCGCCGAAAACCCAGTCCGCAAAAAATTCGGAAAGGCCTTGGCCGGTTTCCTCCTCCAAAGTCTGGCGGAACTCCGAAGCGGAAAGGGTCTTCCCGCGGTACTTTTCCATGACTGCCCGCAGACCCCGGTGGAAGTTTTCCTCGCCCAAAACGTGGGCCAAAGCCCGAAGGACGAGATACCCCTTGTTGTACAGACGATCCGCGGTGGCCTGGTCGTACTTCACCTCCCGCGTGGGTTTGACGAGAGCTTCATCAAACCCGTAAAAGAAGGTTTGAAGGTAAGGAAGCTCCGTGAGGTGCTCCCGCAGGTTCAAAAAACCTAGAGCGTAGTCCACAAGCTCCTCGCCGAGGCCTTTTTTCTCGAAAACGAAGAGATTCCCGCCCTTGGCGCCAAAGCGCTCCTCGTACCAGGTGATGGAGAGGTACTGGGTGAGGCCTTCCGAGAGCCAGTTCTCCGCATCGAAATCCACACCGGCGCCGATACCCCACCAAAAGTGCGCAAGCTCATGGGCAAGAATGTAGATTCCCAGACGGGTAAGCGTTCCGGCGGCGGTGAGGTTTTCCCGGCTAAAAAACCAGCGGGGAAGGAAAACGATTCCTTCAGCGGTCATCGCTACTCCCACGTTCGTGGGGTGCTCCACAAGGAGAATGCGCTTGTGGGGATAAGGCCCAAAGCGCTCCTCATACCAGGAGAGGATCTCGGGGATCCAGGTGAGGAGGGCGCGGAGGGCCACCTCATCGCCAGGAAGCGCCACCCCCTCCAAGAGCCTTCCTCTGCTTTCCAATTGGAACGCCCGAAAACGCTCCTTGGGGCCAAAGAAAAGGGCCACGGAATTTACTGGGCTAGCGAAGCTCGTTTTGAACCTGTTCCCTTCGCTTTCCTGCTCGCCGGGCAAAAACGCCTGCCAGCCCTCGGGAAGCTCAAGCTCCACCGTGTACGCATGAAAAGGAAGAACGAGGGGGAAGGCCTCGCCGGGTTTCTCCGGAAGAAGGATGGGATGCCAACCGAACCGCCAGGTGTAGATATCCCCTAGCCTTCCTGGCTCCACCCACACATGGGGAAAGCGGGTCCGGAAATCCAGCCGCAGCTTTCCTGCCTCACCGAGAAGCGCAACGCGTAAAAGCACCTCAGAAAGGGAGTAGGTTTGGTACGTAGCTGGAGCGGGAAGAAGCTCGAAAAGAAGATCTTCGCCTGTTTTTTCCCAAACGGCTCTCTCGATCTTCGTCCAGGCCGGATCGAAACCGGAGACGTAAATGGAGTCCTGGACAAGAGGGGAGACATAGGGGTTGGGCTCCCGGCCGAGGTTCGCAAGAAGCACAAACCACGCTTCCTCTTGGGGCTCGGAAAACGTAATCCATTGGGAGCCAAAGATCTCGTGTCTCTCCGGATCGAAGCGCACGGAGATCTTTACTTCCGCTCCCCAAGCCAAAAGGGAAAAGCTTGCCGCCAAAATCAAAAGCTTGCGCACAAGGCCTCCTTATGGCGTACCCTTTTCCTCAGGGAAAATGGTAACCCGAACGGTTTGGATTTCCCGCTCGGTGGCTTCCTCCACGGTGATCTCCACGGATCCAAAACGCAGTTTTGTCCCGGGCTCGGGAATATCGCCCAAAGTTTCCAGGATGAGGCCAGCTACAGTTACCGCCTCTTCCTCGGGGAGGGAAAGGCCCAGGGTGCGGTTAAGCCGGCGGATTTCCGTGTCGCCGTCCACCAACGCCTCGGTTTGGGAAAGCCGGCGGATGAGGGTGCGCTGCCGGCGGCGGTCATATTCGTCCTCGATCTCGCCCACGATTTCTTCCAGCACGTCCTCCAGGGTCACAAGCCCGGCCACCCCGCCGTATTCATCCACCACCACCGCCATATGCGCTCTCTCTTGTTGGAACTCCCGCAGGAGGGCGCTCACGGGTTTCGTGGTGGGAACGAAGATCACCGGCCGAAGAAGGGAAGCCAAAGAGGAAGGAGCGTTTCCCGCGCGCGCATAGGCCAAAAGGTCCTTGGCGTGGAGGATGCCAATCACCTGGTCCAGCCGCTCCCGGTATACAGGATAGCGGGAATGACCATCCCGCACGACAAAATCGATCACTTCAGGGATAGGGGTGTTAACCTCGATGGCTTTGATGTCCGTGCGGGGAACCATGACTTCGTCGGCGGTGGTTTGGTCCAAGGCGAGGATGCGGCGCATCATCTCCGCGAACTGGGTGGTGATGGCGCCGCGCTCTTCCGCAACCTCGATGAGGGAAAGGAATTGATCGCGGGTGATGGGAGGACCCTCGCGCACAAGGAGGTCCACGCCGAAGGGCCGCACAAGGCCGGTGGAAGTGGCCCGGAGGGCCCGCACGAGGGGCAAAGAAATCCGCGTCAAGTACCAAACGGGGACCACCACCTTGAGCCCAATCGCCTCCGGCCGGTTCTTCGCCAGGTTCTTCGGGGTCACTTCACCGATGAGGAGAAGGGCGGTAGTCATCACCGCCGTGGTGACGATTCCCGTAAGATAAGCCGGGGTTTCCTCGGGAAGAATCCGCAAAAAGAGGAGCGTGGCCAGGGCGGAGGCGCCTACGTTCACGAGGTTGTTGAAAAGAACCAAAGCGGTGATGAAATCGTTGGGTTCCCGCAGGAGATGCTCTAGGGCCTTGGCCTTTTTGCCTTTGCTGGTCTTAAGGAGGTGGCGAATGCGCAACTCAAAAAGGGAGCTCAGCGCGGTCTCCGAGGCCGAAAAGAAAGCGGAGAAAAAGAGGAGGACCAAAAGCAGGAATACCTGCGATTCTATGCTCACCCTCTACATCACCTCGCTGGGTTATTATAGACGGAGAGCTTACGGCATGCGCAAGGAGGATAAGGCATGGATCTAGAGGAGATCAGGAAGCTCTGCGCCCTCATGCGCGAGGAGGACCTCTTCGAGCTCACAGTAGAGGAGGGTGGGCGGCGGATTACCCTGCGGCGGGCCGTGGGTCCAAGGCTCCTTCCTCCCGAAGCCCCGCCGAAAAAGGAAGAGGGGATCCTTGTGCGTTCGCCGGTGGTGGGGACCTTTTGGATCCGGCCCGCACCCGGAGAACCGCCCTTTGTTAAGGTAGGCGACTTCGTGCAGCCAGGGCAGATCCTTTGCATCGTGGAGGCGATGAAAGTGATGAATGAGGTGCGGGCAGAAGTGGCAGGCGTAGTGGAGGAAATCCTCGCCGAGGAGGGCGATCCTGTGGAATACGGGCAGCCCCTCTTTCGTCTGCGGCCCGCCTGAGGGATGGAAAAGGTCCTCATCGCGAACCGTGGAGAAATCGCCCTCCGGATTTTGGAGGCCTGCCGGGAGGAGGGCCTTTTCGCGGTAGCCGTGTATTCCGAAGTGGAGCGGGAGGCCCTCCATGTGCGGGAGGCGCCGGAGGCCGTGTGCATTGGCCCGGCGGATCCACGCCGTTCTTATCTTTCCATTCCCGCCCTTATCGCGGCCTGCGAGATCACCGGCGCCGATGCCCTCCACCCCGGCTACGGGTTCCTCTCGGAAAACCCGGATTTGGCGGAAATCTGCGAGGCCCACGGGATCACGTTCATCGGGCCTTCCGCGGAGGTGCTACGGCTCTGCGGCGATAAAGTGGCGGCAAAGGAAGCGGCCAAATCCGCAGGCCTTCCCGTCCTTCCCGGAAGCCCGCCCCTTAAGGACGAGGGCGAAGCCCTCGCGTGGGCGGAAGAGTTGGGATATCCCGTCCTCCTCAAGGCCGCTGCCGGCGGAGGCGGAAGGGGCATTCGCCTCGCCCGCTCTCCCGAGGAGCTCAAAACCCTCTTTCCTCAGGCCAAAAAGGAAGCGGAGCTCGCCTTTTCCGATGGCCGCGTGTACTTGGAGCGCTATGTCCCCTCGCCCCGGCATGTGGAAGTCCAGATCCTGGCTGACAAATTCGGGAACGTGGTGCATTGGGGAACCCGGGATTGCACGGTGCAGAGGCGGCACCAAAAGCTCGTGGAGGAGGCGCCTGCCCCAGGCCTTTCCCCAAGAATGCGGGAAAGGATCGCCCAGGCTGCGGTGAGGCTGGCCGAGGCCATCGGCTACGTGGGCGCAGGCACCGTGGAATTCCTCGTGGACGGCGAGGATTTTTACTTCATCGAGATCAACGCCCGCATTCAGGTGGAGCACCCGGTCTCCGAAATGCTTGTGGGAAGGAACCTCGTTCGGGAGCAGCTCCGGGTGGCCCAGGGGAAGCCCCTCGGTTACCGTCAAGAGCAGATCGAGCTTTATGGCCATGCCATCGAGTGTCGCATCAATGCGGAGGATCCGGACCGCGATTTCCTCCCCTGTACCGGCCGTGTAAGCATCCATTCTCTACCCGGCGGAATAGGGGTACGCGTGGATACCCATATCTACCAGGGGATGCCCGTTTTGCCCTACTACGATCCTCTCTTGGCCAAAGTGATTGCCCACGGAGAGGATCGGGAAGAGGCCCGCACCCGCCTTTATTCGGCCCTGCGGCGTTTCCGCATAAGCGGAGTCAAAACCAACCGGGACTTCCTCCTTTCCGTCATCAGCCACCCCCAATTTGGCCGGGCTTTTTTGGCTACAGATTTCCTTGAGCGCATCCGACCAAGCCCGTAAGCTTTCGATGTGTTCGAGTCCATAAGCGAGCGACTAGGAAAGCTCTTTCAGCGCCTGCGCGGCAAAGGCCTCCTCACCGAGGCTGACGTGGAGCAGGGCCTGCGGGAGCTGCGGGATGTCCTCCTTGCTGCGGATGTGCACCACGCGGTGGTAACAGAACTTCTGGGTCGTGTGCGGCAAAGGGCTTCCGGCGCGCGGCTTGTGGAGTCCCTCTCCCCCGCCCAGCAGCTTTTGGCCATCGTGCGGGAGGAGATGGCCAAGATCATGGGCGGAGAGGCCCAAAAGTTGAGGCTTTCCGGAAGACCGGCGGTGGTGGCCCTGGTCGGCCCCGCAGGCGGGGGTAAGACCACCACAGCAGGAAAACTCGCGCGCTACCTGCAAAAGCGGGGAAGAAAACCGCTTCTTCTCTCTGCGGACCCGGAGAGGCCTGCCGCCGCAGAACAACTGGCTACATTGGCCCACAAAATCTCCGTTCCTTTTGCCTCCGCGGACGAAAATCCTCTTTCCCAAGTGCCCCAGATCCTAAGCCGAGCCAAACGGGAGCTCGTGGATGTGGTGATCCTTGACACGCCGGGAACGCCGCCGGGGACGCCTCCCCCCGCGTTCCTCTCCGCTCTCTTTGCGGAAGTTAAACCCAGCGATGTTCTTTTGGTGTTGGATGCCCTCGTGGGCCAGGAGGCGATCCACATGGGTGAGGCCTTTTTGGGGCTTGGTCTCACCGGCATGGTCCTCACCAAGCTCGATGGCGATGCCCGCGGCGGCGCGGCTTTGTCCCTCCCCTCTCGGCTTCGCCTCCCCATCCTCTTTGTGGGCGTTGGGGAAAGGCCAGAGGATTTGGAGCCCTTCGATCCGGGCCGCATGGCTGACCGCATCCTCGGGATGGGCGACCTTTCCGGCCTCGTGGAAAAACTCAAGGAAGCTGGGGCGGCGGCCACTGCAGAAAAGGTCCTAAAGGAAGGCGAATTCACCCTCGAGGATTTCTTGGCCCAATTGGAGGCCGTGCGGCAAGCTGGCCCTATTGGGCAGCTCCTTTCCCGCATTCCCGGCTTTGGCCGGCCGGAGGAAGACGAGGTGGAGCGGGAGTTCAAGAAAATGAAGGCCATTATCCAGTCCATGACGGTTGAGGAGCGGCGCAATCCCCATATAATCGGAGCAAGCCGCAAGCGGAGAATTGCCCGCGGCTCCGGAACAACGGTTCAAGATGTGAACCGCCTTTTGGCCGAATATGAGCAGGCCAAAAAGCTCCTTAAGGGGCTGAAACGCGGAAAAATTCCGGGAGGAAAATTCCCGTTTCCGAGGTGATGGTATGGTAAAAATCCGTCTCATGCGGGTAGGAAAAAAGAAGCAGCCGAGCTACCGCATCGTGGTGGTGGAGGAGGCTACCAAGCGCGACGGCGCCGTAATTCAGGTGATCGGTCACTATAACCCCTTAAGCAAGACCGACGAGCTCACGGTGGACGTGGAGAAGGCTTTGGGCTGGCTGGAGAAGGGCGCGCAGCCCACCGAGGCGGCCCGTCGGCTCCTCTCTCGAGCCGGGGTCATGAAGCTTTGGCACGAGCGGAGGTTTGGTAAACCTGCTTCTGGAACTGACCCGCTTCCTTCTTAGGGCCATCGTCAGTCGGCCCGGCGAAGCCCGGGTGGAGCACATCCGCGTGGGTGATTTGGATCTCCTCTTCCTCTCCGTGTCCGAGGCCGACAAGAAAACCCTTTCCGAGCGAGATAGAGAGGCGCTGAACCTTGTGGTGGAACGGGTGGGCAAAAAGCTCGGCCGCGAAGTGATCGTGGACTGGAAATGAGGTTCGATATCGTCACTCTTTTTCCCGAGATGCTCCGCCCCTTCTTCTCCCAGGGGATCCTCCTTGGCGCCCAGGAAAAAGGCCTTATTGAGATCCATCTTCATGACCTCCGCGTCTTTTCCCCGGATCCGCGGGGAATTGTGGACGACCGGCCTTTCGGTGGCGGAGCGGGGATGGTCATGCGGCCGGAGCCCTTTTTCCGGGCCGTGGAGGCGATCACCCAGGAAATCCGGGCTAAACCCTTCGTGGTCCTCCTTTCCGCTCAGGGTGTTCTTTTCAACCAAGACTGGGCGAAGAAATTCGCGCAAAAGAGGTGCCTTGTACTTCTTTGCGGCCGCTATGAAGGGGTGGACGAGCGTGTCCTTTCTTTCTGCGATCTGGAGCTTTCCATCGGCGATTTTGTCCTTGCCGGTGGGGAATTGGCCGCGGCGATTGTGGTGGAGACCACAGCCCGCATGGTTCCCGGGGTGGTGGGCCGCTACGACTCCGTAGCCACGGATTCCTTTTATTCCGGCCCGCGGTTGGGCTTTCCTCAGTACACCCGGCCCCGGGTTTTTCGAGGAATGTCTGTTCCGGAGATCCTCCTTTCCGGCGACCATGAACGGATTCGGCGGTGGCGAGAGAAGGAGGCCTGGAAGAAGACCCT
>CAZQXP010000029.1:0-2419 GCA_964597525.1 uncultured Thermotogaceae bacterium
GGCGCGCCAAAAATCGACATACCGTGGATTTTCCCGCTCCCGCCGGCCCCGCTACCCCTACGACCCTCATCCCTCTTCCCCGTAGTCCCCTGGCCAAAGGAGGTGACGGTTACCCACATGTACGGTTTTTAAGCCCGCCCTTTTTGCCGCTTCCACACAGCGCTCCATGTGCGCGGAAGACGTGCAGGGAAGATCGTCCATGAGGCAATTGGGATAGAAGGCGAGGAGGCTATAGGGGATGGCGGGGTTTAGGCTGGCGATGAACTCCGCGATTCGTCCGACTTCCTCCTCGTCCACGTAGCCGGGAACAAGGAGGGTGCTCGCCACGAGGAGGGGAACTTCCGGCCTTTTTTCGAACTTTTCGGCAACGCGGGCGAAGTTCTCGAGGGTCTGGGAATTGGGGGCGCCGGTGAGGGCATAGTGCAAAAAAGGACTCCAGGCCTTGAGGTCGAATTTTATCACTCCACCTGTTTCCAGGGCGAAATCCACCGCCCGCATGAGAAGGCTTGGGTTCATGCTCCCGTTGGTCTCAAAGCAGATCCGCAGGATCCTTCCGGGATTCCGCCGCAGCGCCTCTTCCGCGGCCAAAAGGGCATGGGGAAGTTGAGGCGTAGGGTCGCCACCGAAAAAGCAGATGCAGGAAGTACGGCTGTCCACGGCCTCGGCCAGGGCCTCCGGCCCCACCGGCTCCCTCCTTGGCCCATCCACCCGGTAATGCCAGTTTTGGCAAAAAAGGCAGTCGAAACTGCAGGCCTCGTAGAAGACGGCGAGGTTTTTGTACCCGTATTCCGGGCCGGGTTTATGAGCGTAGCGGGGAAAACCTGCGCCCGTCCCCCCAGGACAGACAAAATCCGCCACACAATTTGTGGGGAGGCCATCGTAGTACCAACTAACCTTGGCCTTTTCCCGGGGGCCTGGGGGAAGCCCGCAAAAGCCTTGGCCGTTTTCCGGGATTCGGCAATTTTGGACACATAGGCCGCAGGGAATTCCTTTTGGATCGCTAGGAGGCTTTTCTGGAAAGCGGAAGATGCGGCGGGAACGGCGTCGCGCCTCTTCCACGTAGGGCTTCGCTTCTTCCGGTCTTTCCCGAAGGCAATCTCCACATACGCCCACCGCCCGGGAAAGAAGGCGCTTTTTGTGGCACACAGGACAGAGGGCCCTCATGCCCGCGCGGCTTCCGTGGCGATCTCGTGGGCAAAGCGCAGGGGCAGGGGAAGCTCTTCTTGCCTTAAGAGGTCCTGCACAAGCGCCAGGGAACTTTCCAAATCTGCGCGGTGGCCGGGGGAAATGAAAAGGGTGCGGTTCCGGCCCGTACGTAAAGCGGCGGCCACCATTTCACCATCCAAAAGAACCGGCCGCCACTCGCCCATCACCATTCCTTCGGTATTTACATCGCCGCAAAGATGGCCCTTGGCCACGCCCACCGTGGGAAGGTCCCAAAGGACCCCCAAATGGGTGGCAATTCCCGCACGCCTTGGATGGAGAATCCCGTTTCCATCAACCAAAACCACATCGGGCCAAAGCCCCTCTTCCTTGGCCTTTTTCAAAACGGCAAGATAAGCGGGAAGCTCGCGATAGGAAAGGTAGGTGCGGATGTACGGAAATTTCGCGGGAGCCCAAGCGGTGAAGTAATCCAGGGGCTCCCCCCTTTTGTCGGCCAAAACCAAAGCGGCCACGGCCTCCTCGCCACGATAAGCCACATCGAGAGCACCGATCGTCTGAGGATTCGAAAGAGGTGTAAGAACTGCTTTTTTCCCGATTTCCCGTTGCTCTTCTTGAAGACGCAAAAGGGGCCGTTCGGTGCGGAAATCCTGGAAGAAGTAGCGCATGAGGGGTTCCACCCTATCGCCCACGATCCTCACCCCTTCGGCTGCCAATTTCTCCGCGGTATGCTTTACCTCTTCCCCAAAGCTTCGGCCCACCGCTCCTGAGCTGTGCACCACCCGGTGGACGGGCCAATCTTTGGCCTCTTCAGAAGCGAGGAACGCGGCGACGAACCTCACGGAATCTGGGTCACCCAAGGCTTCGGCCAACGCCCGGTAGGTGGTAACCCGCCCCGGCGGGATCTGGTACACGAGATCCCGGAGGATCCCGATGATGTCGGGAACCTGGATTTCAACCACAGCTTCCGCAGCCCTTGGGTACAACCCTTATCCGAAGCTCGGCCGGAGGAGAACGATCCCCGTAGTCGTCCTCCACCACAAGCCGCACCCAGTATTCTCGGTATTCCCCCACCACCGGGTATTTGTGGGAAACTGTGGGCGAATCGGTGTCAACCCAAGACCCGTCGCCGAAGTTCCAAACGTATCGGATGATGGCGCCGTCGGGATCAAAGGAGGAAGAGGCATCGAAGATTACGGTATGGCCCTCTTGAACCTCGGGAAAAGGATCCGCGGTGAACCGGGCCACGGGGGGTTTG
>CAZQXP010000029.1:2519-11026 GCA_964597525.1 uncultured Thermotogaceae bacterium
GCCCTCTTGAACCTCGGGAAAAGGATCCGCGGTGAACCGGGCCACGGGGGGTTTGCTCCGCACGTCCACATCCACGAAGGTCTGGTGGAAGTGCACTCCGGAGCGGACCTCTAGATACACCCGGTATTTTCCCCGCTCCCGAAATTCGTATTGCACCAAAGGCCCGCTTAGGGTGGCCAGCGCTTCCTCTTTGCCTTCTTGGAAAATCACCCAATTCCACTCCTCAATTTCTCCCTGGGAATCGCTGCCATCGAAGGTCACAAGAAGGGGGTAAGGGCCGCGGGGAGGGTGGGGATCGGTTTTGATCACCGCGCGAAGCCCGGTCGGGCTCGTGCACCCGCCCAAAATGAGGCCTAAAAGGAGGACTCCGAAAACCCTTTGCCAGGTTTTCATGGTCACTAGAAAGCATACCGGCCAAAGTGGCCGAGGACTAGGTACACTTTGGCGCCATGGCGGAAACGGACGTTTTGGTGATCGGTGGAGGTCCAGCGGGATATGTGGCCGCGCGCCGGCTGGGGCAACTTGGGATCGAAACGGTCCTCGTGGAAAAAGAGTTCCTCGGCGGAACTTGTCTCAATCGCGGGTGCATCCCCACCAAAGCCCTGTATGCCGCGACCCTTCCTCTTGGGAAAAAGGACACCTACGCGAAAATGGGGATCGAGCTTGCGGTACGCCTCGATCTTCAGAAGCTCCGCGGTTTTCTTTCCGAGGTGGTGGGAAAACTTCGGGAAGGGGTTGCCCGGATTCTTTCCGCCTCCCACGTGGAGGTCCTCTTCGGCCAAGCGAGGGTTCTGGGACCCGGAGAAGTGGAGGTGGAACGCAATGGTCATTCCGAAAGATTTCGGGCCAAAAACATCGTTTTGGCCACGGGTTCCGCTCCGCTAGAGCTTCCCTTTCTTCCCTTTGATGGGGATCGGGTTTGGTCCTCGGATCATGCCCTTTGGCTTCCCCGGATTCCGGAGAAGCTCGTGGTGGTGGGCGGCGGGGTGGTGGGGTTGGAATTGGCCACGGTTTTTCGCCGCCTTGGCTCCCAGGTGACCGTGGTGGAGATGATGGAGGGCCTTCTTCCTGGCCTTCCCCTTTCCCGGCGGGCGGAGGCCTTCTTGCGCCAGGCCTTAGCCAAACAGGGAATTGAGGTCCGCCTCAAAACCGCGGCCGCCGGGCTTACCCCAGCCGGTCTTCTTGTGCGCCAAAGTTCAAAGGAAGAGGAGATCCCGGCGGAGACGATCCTGGTGGCGGTAGGACGCCGGCCCAATACCCAAGGGCTCGGGGTGGAAAAACTGGGCTTGCGGTTGGAAAAAGGCTTCGTTTCCACCGACGAAAACTTTCAAGCAGAAAAAGGTGTTTTTGCCATTGGGGATGTGCGCGGCGGGGCTATGCTCGCCCATAAGGCCAGCCACGAGGGCCTTTTCCTTGCGGAGTACCTTGCCGCGCAAATTCGTGGCGCGGATTTTCCGAAAAATTCCGCCCCGAAGGCTATTCCGTGGACGGTTTTTACCCAGCCCGAGGTGGCGATGGTGGGTTTACCCGTGGATTCGCCGGGGCTACGGGTGGGGCGTTTCCCCTTTGGCGCCCTGGGCCGGGCGTGGGCGGAAGGGGAACCCGAAGGGTTTGTGAGCCTTGCCGCCGACGATTCCGGGAAAATCGTGGGAGCGGAGATCGTGGGTCCGCATGCCTCTGAGCTCATCGCCGAAGCCGCTCTTGCCGTGGAGCTCGGCCTTTCTTTGGAGGAGGTGGCCCAAACCATTCATGCCCATCCCACTTTCCCTGAGGCGATCTGGGAGGCGGCCCTTTCCGCTTTGGGCCGGCCCCTCCACATCGTGTGAGGTGGAGCGATGCTCGAGCGCTACGCCCTCTCGCCCATGAAGGATCTCTGGACCCTGGAAACTCAATACGCCCGCTGGCTTTCCGTGGAAATCGCCGCCCTTTCCGCTTTGGAGGAACTCGGCCTTGTCCCTTCCGGTGTGAGCAAGGCCGTTTCCGAGAAGGCCAGGATAGACCCGAAGCGGATCCAAGAGTTAGAGCGGGAAATCGGCCATGACCTCATCGCTTTCCTTTGGGCTCTCGAGGAGAAAGTGGGCGAAGAGGGAAGGTGGCTCCATTTTGGCCTCACCTCTTCGGATGTGAAGGACACCGCTTTGGCCCTCCTTCTCCGTGAGGCTTTGGAGATCGTTCTCGACAAGGCGGAAAAGCTCAAAGGCCGGCTTAGGGAGCTGGCATTGGCCCACAAAAATACGGCCATTTTGGGAAGAACCCATGGCCAATGGGCGGAGCCCACCACGTTCGGTCTCAAAGTTCTTCTTTGGTACGACGAGCTTTTGCGGGTGGAAAAGAGGCTGCGGAAGGCCAAGGAGACGGTAAGCGTGGGAAAGCTCTCCGGCGCGGTGGGAACCTTCGCGTATTTTCCGCCGGAGGCAGAGAAGCGGGCCTTGGAAAAGCTCGGCCTTCGCCCTTGTCCTATAGCCAGCCAGATCGTTCCCCGCGACCGCTACGCTGAGGTGGTCTTCGCTTTGGCCTCTGCTGCTTCCCTTGTGGAGAAAATCGCCCTAGAGGTGCGGGGCCTTTCCCGCTCGGAGGTGGCCGAGGTGGAGGAAGGAAGGCCGGAGGGTTCCTCGGCCATGCCCCACAAGCGCAATCCTATTCTTTCCGAGCGGTTATGTGGCCTCGCTCGGGTCGTGCGCGCTTCCCTCGCGCCGGTTCTGGAGAGCGAGGCCCTTTGGCATGAGCGGGATATGTCCCATTCCTCCGTGGAGCGCCTCGTTCTCCCCCAGTGTTTCCTCCTCGTGGATTACATGCTGGATCGCGCGGAAAAACTTCTGCGCGAGCTCGTGATCTATCCAGAGCGCATGGCAAAAAGGCTAGACGAGGCGTTGGGTCTTCCCTTTTCCGAAGGGCTTCTTCTGGCCCTGGTTCGGGCGGGGATGAGCCGTAAGGAGGCCCATCTCCTTGTGGCCCAGCTGAGCTCCGAAGCGCTGCGGACGCGCAGGCATCTGCGCGAGGTGGCGGAGGAGGAGCCCGAGGTGCGGGCCAGGCTCTCCCCTGCGGAGCTTGGGAGTATCTTCGACCTTAAAAATGTTCTCCGGCACGTGGATGAGGTGTTCGACCGGGTATTTTCCCAGGGCTATAATGGAGGCGATGACTAGCGTTAAGTGGGTTTTCTTCATTATCCTGCCCCGGCTGGGGCAGGGCTAACCTTTCCCTTCCACCGGCATTGTCCTTTGGGCTGAGGAAAGCTGTGGCTCGTTTTTTGAAGGAGGAAAATGTGGCGTTTCGGAAACTTGAGGCGGAGCCGCGTCTCCGGGAGGAAAGAGTCCTGGATTTTTGGGAAAGAGAAAGGATTTTTGAGCGCTCCGTGGAGGAACGGCAGGGACGTCCGCGGTTCGTTTTCTACGAGGGACCTCCCACCGCCAACGGCCGTCCCCATTTCGCCCATCTTCTCGCCCGCGTCTACAAGGACCTTTTCCCGCGCTACAAAACCATGCGCGGGTTTTATGTGCCCCGCAAGGCCGGATGGGATTGCCATGGTTTGCCGGTGGAACTCGAAGTGGAAAAGGAGCTTGGACTTTCCACCAAAGCGGAGATCGAGAATCTCGGGGTAGAGAAATTCGTGAGGGCCTGCCGGGCTTCCGTGGACCGCTACATCCGCGAATGGGAAAAGATGATGGTCCGGCTGGGCTTTTGGATCGATCTTGCGCACCCCTACATCACCTACACCGACGACTACATCGAAACCCTCTGGTGGATGCTCAAGGAGATCCACAAAAAGGGGCTCCTTTACAAGGGCCACAAGATTCTTCCCTATTGTCCCCGCTGCGGGACCTCCCTTTCCTCCCATGAGGTGGCCCAAGGGTACCGCCGGGTTTCCGATCCTTCTGTTTTTGTGCGCATGCCCCTCGCGGATGACCCCGCGGTTTCCCTCCTCGTTTGGACGACCACTCCCTGGACCCTTCCTGCCAATGTGGCTCTGGCCGTAGCGGAGGATGCGCCCTACGTGGAGGTCCTCTTTGGGGGTGAAAGGTTCATTTTGGCTAAACCCAGGCTCGAAGCGGTGCTTGGGGAAGCTCAAGTCCTTCGGGAATTTCCGGGCCGCGAGCTTTTGGGCCGAAAGTATCTTCCCCTTTATCCCTTGGCCGGAGACGGCGCGTACCGCGTGGTGGGGGCGGAGTTCGTCTCCATGGAAGAAGGGACAGGTATCGTCCACATCGCTCCCGCCTTTGGTGAGGAGGACTATGAACTCGGGAAGCGGGAGGGCCTTCCATTCCTTCAGCCCGTGGACCGAACCGGCCGCTTTACCCAGGATTTCCCCCTCTGCGCGGGCCTTTTTGTAAAGGAAGCGGATCCCAAAATCATCGAGGATTTGAGGGCCAAAGGGCGCCTTTTCCGCGCGGAAACCTACGAACACGAATATCCCTTCTGCTGGCGCTGCGATACCCCGCTCCTTTATTACGCCATGGACTCCTGGTTCATCGCCACCACCAAGGAGAAGGAGCGGATCATCGAGGAGAACGAGCGGATCGTTTGGCATCCTGGGCATGTGGGAAGCGGGAGATTCGCGGATTTTCTTGATTCCATGCGCGACTGGGCCCTTTCCCGCGAGCGGTACTGGGGGACGCCCCTTCCCGTTTGGACCTGCCCTTCTTGCGGCCACATGGAGGTCGTGGGTTCGCGGAAAGAGCTTGTAGAAAAAGCCCTTGATCCGGAATTAGCAAGCACCGTGGAGCTTCACCGCCCCTATGTGGACCGGGTGGAGCTGCGCTGCCCTTGTGGGGGAAGAATGCGACGGGAGCCGTACGTCCTCGACACCTGGTTTGATTCCGGCTCCATGCACACTGCGCAGTGGCATTTCCCCTTCGAAAACGCGGAGGAATTTCGCGCCTCCTATCCTGCGGATTTCATCTGCGAGGGGCTCGATCAAACCCGGGGATGGTTCTACACCCTTTTGGTCACCGGGGTCCTTGTCCACGGCGCAACTCCTTACCGGCGGGTTTTGGTCACGGGGCTTGGCCTCGACGCTGAAGGGCAAAAGATGAGTAAATCCCGGGGAAACGTGATCGATCCCCTTCCTTTGGCGGATCAATACGGCGCCGATGCCATCCGTTGGTATCTCCTTTCAGAATCCGCACCCTGGACGGAGCGGAGGCTTTCCGTGGAGGGGGTGAAGGCCGCGCGGTTTGGTTTCTTGGAGACCGTACGGAACTGCCACGACTTCTTCGCCCTCTATGCCGCGATCGATGGCTTTGATCCCAAAGAAAGCTTCATCCCCTGGGAGAAACGGCCAGCTTTGGATCGCTGGCTCGGATCCCGGCTTTCCCAGGCGGTGGAGGAGGTCACCTCGGCGCTCGATGCCTACGATGTGGTGCGGGCGACCCGCGCGCTTGAGGACTTCGTGGACGACCTTTCCAACTGGTACATCCGGGCCTCCCGGCCGAGGTTTTGGAGATCGGGCCTGAGCGAGGACAAACTTTCCGCTTACCACACCCTTTACTTTGTCCTCAAAAACCTGAGCCTCCTTTTGGCGCCGTTTACCCCGTTTTTAGCCGAGGCTATGTGGCAAAACCTCCGCACGGAAGGGGATCCCGTCTCCGTTCACCTTGCGGATTGGCCCAGTCCCCTTTTCCGCGACCCTGCTCTTGAGGAGCAGATGCGGCGCGTGCGGGAAGTGGTGGAACTGGCCCTGGCTGCGCGAAACCGGGCCAAGATCAAGGTGCGGCAGCCCCTCCGCGCCCTGTTTGTTTTGGAAAAACTGGGCGATCGGGAGATTCCCGAAGAGCTTTGGCGGCTAGCGAAAGAGGAGCTTAATGTGCTTGAGCTTAAGGTTGTAAGCGACCTCTCGTTTGTCCGGGTGCCCAAGGCTTCCCCGGATTTCCGGCGCTTGGGACCGCGGCTTGGCCCAAAAGCGCAGCTTGCAGCTTCAAAGATCCGCGAAGCTTCGCCGGATTGGGTGCGGGAACTCCTTTCCTGCGGCTCTGCCTCCTTGGATTTGGGCGAAGAAACGGTTCTCATAGGAGCGGAGGAAGTACAGGTTTCTTGGGAGCCTGCTCCGGGATTTGTGGTGGAGGAGGAACCCGGCGGCGCGGTGGCCCTGGATATCCGGCTGGATGAAGAACTTCGCGCGCTCGGGGATCTCCGGGAGCTTGTGCATCGCCTCCAGCTTCTGCGCAAAGAAGCAGGTTTTGAGGTCACGGATCGGATCGCCATCGGTTACACTGGGGAAATCGGCGCGATCTTCGCTCGCTTTCCCGAACGCGTGAAGGAGGAGGTTTTGGCCCGGGAACTCCGGGAGGGCGAGCTTCCGGAGGCCGACCACAGCGCAGAATTAGAGGTTCACGGAAAGAAGGGAAGGGTTTGGCTTAAGCGCCTGAAGGAGCGGTAATGCCGGCGATTGCAGTCATCGGTGCCCAGTGGGGAGATGAGGCCAAGGGGAAAATCGTGCATTTTCTTTCCCGCGCCGCTGACTTTTGCGTGCGTTTCAACGGCGGTCCCAACGCTGGCCATACGGTAGTGGATGAGTATGGCGAGGCCCGGCTGCACCAGGTTCCCGCGGGCTCTTTGCATCCAAGTTGCATTGGGGTTCTCGCCCATGGCATGGTCCTGGACCCCTGGGCCTTGGAGGAAGAACTCGCTGCGCTTTGCGCGCAGGGCCGACCTAGGCCCTCCCTTTTTCTTTCCGAGCGCCTGCACCTCCTCCTTCCCCACCATCGCCTCCGGGAAGAAAAGGAAGGGCTGGCCGAGAAAATCGGGACGACCCGAAAGGGAATCGGGCCAGCGTATGCGGATCGGGTGGCCCGAAAGGGGCTGCGTTTGGCCGATCTCTCCGACGAGGCGTACGTGCGGGAAAGATTGGTCGCAGAAGCGAAAAACTTGGGTGGCTTTGATCCGGATCAGGTGTTCCAGGACCTCCGGGAATTCCGAGAGAAATTCGCTGCGCAGATCGGCGATACCCAAGCCAAGCTTTCCCGAGCCCTGCAAAAGGGGAAGAGGGTGGTGTTTGAGGGAGCCCAAGGGACCCTTTTGGATGTGGATTTTGGGACCTATCCCTTTGTGACCTCTTCCTGCACCACGGTGCACGGGATTCCCTGGGGAACCGGGGTTTGGCCGGAACTTTCCGCAGTGGTGGGGGTGACGAAGGCCTACACCACCCGCGTGGGTGGTGGGCCTTTTCCCACCGAGGAAAAAGGCCCATTGGGCGAGAAGCTGCGGGAGGCGGGAAGGGAGTACGGGGCAACCACCGGCCGGCCCCGCCGGTGCGGCTGGCTGGACCTCGTGGCCCTGCGCTACGCTCACGCCATCAACAACTTCACCTGTCTTGCCTTGACCAAGCTCGATGTCCTTTCGGGCCTTAAGGAAATTCGTGTGGCTGTGGCTTATCTTTTGGACGGAAAACGAATCGAAACTTTTCCCGCAACTGTTTCCCAGCTTGAGAGGGTTCAGCCGATCTATGAGACTTTGCCCGGCTGGCAGGAGGATATTTGCGGCGTGCGCGACTTTGAAAAATTGCCCAAAGAGGCCAAGGCCTATGTGCGTTTTTTGGAGGAGGCGTTGGGAATACCGGTGGCCCTTATCGGCACTGGACCCGAGGCCGAGGCTCTGATCGTGCGCGAGGATATCTTTCCTGGTTGAGGAAAGAAAAATCCGGCCTATACTTGCGGGAAAAGGAGGAGAAGATGCCCAAAGTTCCTCTACCCAGGCCCATGCTCCAAAAGCAAAAGACCTACATGGCCAAAAAGGAAGACGCGGGGATCACCTTCGAGCGCCGCTGGTATGTGGTGGATGCGACAGACCAGCCTCTGGGAAGGTTGGCCTCGAAAATTGCCAAAATTCTCCAGGGGAAGCACAAGCCCACCTATACCCCGCACTTTGATGTGGGTGACTACGTGATCGTGGTGAACGCCGCGAAGGTGAAGCTTACCGGAAACAAATGGGAGGAGAAAATCTACTACCGGCATTCCGGCTACATTGGCAACCTCAAGGAAATCCCGTACAAGGACCTTGCCGCCAAGCATCCGGATCTTCCCATTAAGCTCGCGGTGAAGAGAATGCTTCCCAAAAACGAGCTTGGCCGGCGGATGCTGCGCAAGCTCAAGGTCTATCCAGGGCCGGACCACCCCCATCAGGCCCAAAACCCCATTCCCCTCACCCTCTGAAAAGGGACGGAGGTCACCTCAAGGCCGGACAAAAAGTAGCTTGGGGTGGCCTCCGCGGTCTTCGTCCCGGCCTGCTCTCGCCCTTACCCTTCGCCATGTGCTTGAAGGTGTGCGAGGTTACACCACCGCGTTTGCCCAAGGAGTTACACTGGGCATTAAGGAGGGAGGGATGATGAGGAAGATCAGCCTCATTGCGGCGGTGGCCCTGGGGCTCACCGTTCCCCTGTTCGCACAGCAGGGGTACTTTGAGGTCGTCCAGGGAGCCACCAAGGTAGCGGTAACCCCCTTCGCCGGGACTAAGCCGGCTCAGGAGTTTTATGATTACGATTCCGGCCAATCCCGGAGCCGTAACCCCCTGGGGGA
>CAZQXP010000030.1:0-10797 GCA_964597525.1 uncultured Thermotogaceae bacterium
AAACCCCGCGAACCCCCTCCTTGCGGCCCCCACGCTTCCAAATATTTTAAACTCTGGCGCGAAAGAAGTGCCATAAAATCCCCATCGGAAAAGAGCTCCGCCAATCCCCCATGGGTGGGCCCATCCCAGAAGGTACGCGCTCTTCACTTTTCCAAGACCCCTCAGCCCGCGAAAACCGCACCCTCCTCAAAGCGGGGCGGCCCGCCGCCTATGCGCTCGATCCTGCGCACGTCCGCCTCGCACAGAAAGTAAAACGAAACCAAATCCGCGTCGCGATCGATAACTTCCTCCAGCCTGTGCCGCAAGCGCAGGTACTGGGCGCGGTCCAAACGGCATTCGAACACGGAATATTGCACGCGTTCGCCAAAGCCCTCCAGGATTTTGGCCACCCGGTCCCGACGGCGGTCATCGCGGATATCGTAGGCCACCACCACGTACGCTTTCATCGGATGAGGAACGGAATGTATTCTTCCGCCTCGCCCAAAAGCACTCGGGCGAGGAGCCTGGCCTGGAGCTCGGGCACCCGCCAATAAGGGACCTCCTGCTGGAAAACCGGATGACGCACGAAGGTGCGGCGCTTCTCCTCCCAGGCCTGGAGGAACTTCCGCAGCGTGGGCTGGCTCATGCGGCAGCCGCCGCCCAGGCCCTCCTCAAAGCCCTCCGGGTCCACCCTATTTCGGTTGATCAGGGCGAGAACGAGGGAGTCCACAAGCACCGGCCGCAGCTCCTCCATGAGGTCCAAAACGAGGGCGGGGCGCCCGTAGCGGTCCATGTGGAGGAAACCCACATAGGGATCGAACCCCACCACGTGGCAGGCGGCAAAGACGACGTTGGTAAGAAGGGTGTAGCCGAAGGAAAGCATGGCGTTCACGGGGTCGGTGGGCGGCCGCTTCACCCGACCGGGAAAGCGGAATCCCACTGTGCGGATAAGCTTGGGCCACTCCCGAAAATACAGCGCGGAACCGGCTCCCTCCACGCCCCGCAGCTCGGCGAGGCTTTGCGCCCGGTCCACCCGGTGAACCAGGGCCTTCAGGTCCTCGATGGCGGAGGCGAGGCCAGAAACCCCCTCCCTGGCCTCCCGCTGGAGAATGGCCCGCTGGTTGAGGAGCTTTCCCTTCACGATGGCCTTGGCGATGGCCAAGGTTTTTCCCTCGTCGGAGGCGGCGGTGAACTGGGCCCAGCGCAGGGGCACGTTTTTGCTCGTCTCCGGGACGAGCCGGCCCAGGAACTTGCCTGTGCGGGAAAAGTAGGCCACGCCGATCCCCCGGGCCAGAAGCTCCTGGACCAGGGGCGCGGTGAGGGTGGCGTTCCCTAGAATCACCAGCTCCTCCACCTGTTCCAGGGGCATGGAGAGGATGGGGCCGGACTTTGCGCCCACCACGACCACCTGGTCGCCGTCCTTGCGGACTACGGCACCGTCCTCCAGGACATAGACGGTGCTCATGCCGTCCACTCCTCCCAGGAGAACGTCTGGGGCAGGGAGGGCAGGCAGGCGGGGAAAAGGGCGCAGCCGCGGCACTTGGGCGCAAGCTGGGCGGGCGGCGGCTGGGCTTGGGCGAGGAGGGCCCTGGTCTCGTGGATTGCGCTTATGGCAGCCCGTTTCAAATGGGGAGAAAGCGGTATTTCCACCCTTCGACGGGAGCCGAAATAGTAGAGGTAGCCGCGCGGCACCGGGGCGCGGAGCATTTCCTCAAGGCAGAGGCCGATGAGGACAAGGTGAATGCGATCGCTCCAAGAGGGCACGGCTTTGCCCCGCTTGTACTCCACGGGGACCACGCCCTCCGGCCTTTCCTCCACGAGGTCGGCGTAGCCATAGAGGCCGTAGCGTTCGGACCAAACGGCCACCTTGCGCCAGCGGCGGGGTTTGCCCTCGGGGCCTGCAGCGCGGTGCACGCGGCGGTGGAGGAGGGAACCCTCCACGGTGAACTCATTGGGCTGGAACTGGCCAGCCACGTAGGAAAGCCAGGCGGCCCGGGCGCAGAAGGCGTATTCCGCCACCAGGCTCAAGGGGAGATCAGGACGCATGGAGGAGGCGAACCAGGCCAAAGCCGTGGGTGGTGTGGCGCCCTGCTCCCGCGTAGGGGGCGAAGGCGCTGAGCATGGCGAAGGCCTGGCGCAGCTCGGCCGGGGCCTCCCGCTTGAGGCGGAACTCCACGGCGCCCACGAAGCCGCGGATCGTGGCGCGCCCGTCCCAAACGGAGCATATGCGCACGCGACCATCCGTTAAGGCCAAGAAACGCGCAAACATTTCGGGATCTACATGCAGGGGTTTAGGGGAAGCCGCGTTCCACTTGGCCAAAAGCCCGGCGAAGAGGAGCCTGGGGAGGGGCAAGGGAAGATCCACATCGCCCTGGCGAAAAGTGGTGGGCGTGGCAAAGGTGAGGACCACCCGGCGCACCGGCGCCAGCTCCCAAAACCAAGGCCAAGGGATTTCGCCGCACCAGGGGCCGCTTGTCTGCACGGCCACGGGCGAAAGCCAAGTTCTTCCCAGGCGCAGGGGGAAACCCCCTCGGCGTTCCCATCGCTTCCAAAACTCCTGGAAAAGCGCGGGCGCCAAAACACCTAGGCGAAGGCGCAGTTCCAAGCCCTCCCGGGGGCCAAGAAGGGCCAAGGTGTAGGGGCGAAAGCGGTGGTGGGGAGAATGGAGGGTGGCCGCGAGCGCGGGGTCCGCACGGCGGACCATGGCGAGAAACGCGCCGTGCACCGCCTCCGGCGCCGGAGCGGAGAGGGGCTCCCGGGCCCGGTAGCGCAGGACCACAGCGTACGGCCCGTTCATCGGGAGAAGAGGGCGTCGGCCTCCGGAAACTCCACGGGAGAGAACTTGCGCCCCATGGCGGCAAAGGCTTCGGTCAGGAACTTCTCCGCAAGGTCCCTGGCCCTCTCCCAGTCCTCCTCGGCCACGGGGCTCCAGCCGTGGGTCAAGAAGAGGCGGTTGCGCGTCCTGAAGAGATCCTGGAGGCGCTGCTCCCAGTCCTGGGCGAACACCTTGCCCACGGGATCGCCGAGGGCGGCCAGGATGCGGTAGGAATCGCGGAGTCCGGCCCAGGCGCGGCCCTCTCCTTCCTTGCGTTTTTGGAGCTCCTGAACCAGATCCTCGGGAAGCTTCGCGAGCTTGGGGCTTTGGAGATCCAGATTTTCCGTGTCCAGGCCGTACTCGCGGCGCAGCCGGAGCTGGGAGAGGAGCTCGCAGGCCCGGTAGAGGCGGAGGACGGCGTCCTCGAAGCGTTTTTGCCTGGCCAGGCGGAGGGCATTGCCCACGAGGTCCTCCACCGCAGCGTAGCCCAGCTCGCCCTCCCCCAGATCTCCACGAGCTTCTTGCACCCGTCTTCCCAACAGCTGGCCACAGCCCGCATGATGGGAAGAGCTTCTTCGTAGTTGAGGCGATCCCAGGCGGAGAGGGCGCGGAGAAGGGTGAGGAGCTCGCTGAGCCTGCTTGCCTCCGCGCTTTCAAGCTGGGCCTCAGCGGTGAGATCCTCCAGAACCTGGACCGCACCGGGGAAATCCCCCCGCGCGTAGAGGGCGCGGGCGAGTTCCAGGGAAAGCGCCAGCCGTAAGGAAGAGTTGCGCGTAAGGCGCGTCATCTCCATCCCCTTCAAAACTTTCACGGTATCCCGGCGCTTCCCTCCCACCACGCTCAGATCCCAACCGCGCAGGACTCCGGCCAGCGCGAGGCTTGCGGACATGGTCTTGGTGCCGCCGGTGTAATCGGCGACCCGCTGGAGAACGCCGTCGTATTCCCGAAGGGCCTCATCGATGCGGAGGAAACAGTCCATAAAATCGTCGGGCGAGGGCAGGGTAATGATCTTGTAGGAATCGGGATCCAGTTCGAGGCGCTCGAGAATGGAAGGTCCTTTTTCCGTGGCCTCCACAAGAAGGCGACGGGAACCGCCTGCAGGCTCGGTGGTAACAAAGAAAAGCACGAAGTCGGGCCTGTGGCGCTTGCAGGTGTACACGATGGGCTCGGGCTCTCCGCCCACGGTTACGGCCAAAACCTTCCCCAGGTTCCTCATGGGGCCTCCTTGAGGGTCACCCAAACCCAACCCAAGGGGAGCTCGGCGCCGTCCGCGCGGGCAAGGCGGCGGGAGGCGGGGAAGCGCTCCGGCGGGGTCTGTCCGCCGCCGCGGGGACGCTGCCCAAGCCGGAAGCGTCGATGGACTTCGGAAAAAGCGGGGTCCTCCAGGAGCGCTGGCCCCAAGGTAACGCCAAGCCACCCTGTGCCGAACCCGATCTGTAAGGGGAACCCCAAGGGCTTCTCCACTTCTGCCCGGCGAATCCTCTCCCGGAGATCGTTCCAGAAGGCTACTTCCACGCCCATGGATCCGGCCCAGCGGAGGTCCCGCTCGAGACGCGCCAACGCCTTTTCCCTTGCGGCCTTGGCCAAATACTCCCAGGCGAGCCACCCGAGCTTCTCCGACGGGAGGAAACCCGGTCGCCTCCACGCCCCCCAGGGCCCGAAAGCGGTGGTGTCCAGGTAGCCCTCCACCACGAAGGTCGTGTCCCGCTGGACGGCCTCCAGGGCAAGGGGGATGCCTGCCCGCGCGCCGGGCGCGCGGCACCGCACGTTGGCCAAAACGAGCCTCTCTTTGGGGGCCGGGGAGGAGTCGCGAAGACAAAGGGCCCGGAACACGTCTTGATGCGGCGTTTTTCCGAACACCTCCCCCTCCAAATCCTTCGCGGCAAAGCGAGGGTTATCGCGGAGGCGTGCCCGCGCAAGGGAGCGCCGCTCTTCCCGCCAGCGCTGCCAAAGAAGAACGGTGCGCAGGGCGCCCTTCAGGGAGGAACCGGGGATGTAGGGCTGATCAAGCGGATCCTTTCGACATTCCCGGATTTCGCGGGTGTTCTCGGGGGCACCGGGAAGGCTGTAGCGCACCAACGGCGATCCGGGTCGAAGGTGCGCGCGCAGGAGCTCGCCGGGCGGGGTGCCTTGGGTAAGGCGGGCAAACGCCTCCCCTTGGGAGGAAATCCACTCCACAAATTGGCCCTCGTGGATGCGCAGGGTCTGGCCTCCCTTCACCACGTAGTCGAAGTCCTCCTGGAGCACCTTGCCCGTCCCGATGTGCAGGAGCGTGAGGACGCGCACCTCCAGAACGAAGGGAAGCTTAGTCGCCATGGTCCACCTCCCAGGGGAAAAGGAGGGCGAGGCCGTAGCGCCAGATGCGGTGGAGGTGGAAATGCGCGGGCGTGAGGTCAGCGAGGCCACCCCGCACTTCCGCGGGAACCACGGAGCCCTCCACCACGAGGCGGACGCGCTTGCGGCGCACATGCTGGCCGGCGGTGTAGGAGAAGCCGCCGACCTCCACAAAGCGCCAAGCCAAGCTTTGGGGCAAACGCTCCCAATCGTGGGCCGTGGGCCAAAGCCGTGAAAGGAGAACACCGAAGCCTTGAGGCCTAGGTTCCGGCCAATCGTCTTCTTTTTCTCGGAAGGTGAAGCGTCCATAACCGACGGTGCGATCCCCGCCAATCCCCGTCGTGGAGAGCTCTTCCAGGGCAACATCCAGGGCCTGCTTGAAGGTGAACGAACCGCAAGGATGGCTTGGGTTGCGCCAGACCACGGCAAACCAGAGGCCGGAGCCGGGCTGAAAGCGCACGCGGGCAAGGTAAAAGAGGTTGCTCCGGTGGGTGACCCGATCCAAGGTGACCCGTGGGATCTGCTCCACATCCCACGTCGCCTTTAGCGCGGGCACCTCCCGGGGAATCCTCCCTTGGGCGGCGAGGAAGAAGTCGTCCTTGGGGAGGAAATCCACCTCCTTCCACTCCACCGAGGGCTGGAAGGATAGGGGCTTGGGAAAGAGGAGGTGGCTTTGGGTCCGCGGGAAGGCGGAGGAGAGGAGGAAGGGCGGGTTTCCCTCAAGGAAGGGGGAGAGCCAGAGGGAGGGATCCCCTCCGCGGCGCTCCCAGGCCGAGACGAGGGCGGAAAAAAGGGTGTCGGCGGGGATGGTGGGCAGAGTTTCATCCAGCGAAAGCTCGTGAGGCGCCACGTGGAATCCCGCGGGGAATTCCAGCTGGTACAAGGTAACCCGCACGGGGACCCCCTTAAAGGCCCAGGGCCGCGCGAATTTTGGCGAGGATCTCCTCTTTTTTAGCCATAAGTTCAGGGACGTCTTTCGCCTCGGCGATGAAGGTTCCATTCTTGAAGTAGTCGGGGGCGGCGCGGAGGTTGATCCGGATATTTTCGAATTTGACTTTGCCCGAGCCGCGGGAGCCCATGCCGCCCAGGTAGTCGTGCTCCAGAAGGTTCATGGCCTCGAAGACCACGGCAAGCCTCTCCACATCCGCCCTGGGGTCGGCAAGGCCATCGCCCTCGTAGACGGTGTAGACGAGCTCACCAGGACCGAAAACTGCGCCCGCGGGAACGCGCTCCACAGGCCGAGGATTGGCCTGGGCGGTGATACGATCGATGGAGACCTCGTATTTGACCTCCGTGTACGGCCGGTCCAGGGAAAGACCCTCCAGTTGCGTTGCGGACTCCTTGCTGAGGAAAAGATCGCGGACGAGCAACCGGGTGGGGGTGTTCCCGTAATCGAGCTCTGCCGGCACCCCAAAAACTTGACAGACCTCGCACGTTCTATATTCCTCGCCTTTTTCGCACACGTGGATATAGGTGCGGGCAATGCGCCAGTTGGGCTCCTTTCCGTAGTGCTTTTCCAAAAGGGAGCGCATTTTGCCCTTGAGGGAGGAGCCGGGAACATAAGGCCGGTTCGTGAGGGGATCGCGGATCACGGGGTTATCGAGCCCACCGATGGCGATGCCGCCGGCGCTCCCACCGATGTGGAGCCCAGTGAGGGCGCGGAGGTCGTACGAAAGAAAAACCCTTCCTCTCACCCGGAGCTTTTGGGCCATCAGTCACCTCCTCCGTGAAACTTGTGGTAGGCCACAATGGCCTCCATGAACTCCATGAGGCGGCGGAACCGGTCGTGCCTTTGGGCAGCGTCCCCGGCGCTCACCACCTCTACCACCGCCCGGTCCAACACCTCGGCCAGTGGTCCCAACTCTCTCGCGCGCGCCCTGCGGTAGGCAAGCTTGGGGCGCAGAAGATGCAGCCGGCGCAAAGCTCTCTCCGGCTCCCTGAGCCAAATGCTCTCGATTTGGCGGAGTTCATCGAAAATGTCCCGCGCCTGCGCCATGCGTAGCTTTTCGGTAGCGAGTTTTTGGCCCAGCTCTTCTGCGCGTTTAACCAACACGTCCGCGGTTTTTGGGTCATTGATGATCTTGGGAACGTCGGACAGAATCTGTTGGAGCTGGGCGTCCGAAGTGTTCGGCCCTCCTCGCATCATCGTTCACCTCCTTGAACCTCTCGGGTTTCCAATTCCGCCCAGCGGGCGGCCAAGCTGAGGACGCCCACGTTTTGGGCGAAATTTTTCCCGGAAAGCCTTTCCAAAAGTTCCTGGTAGAGGCTTTCATCCTGGCCAGCTTTTTTGGCCGCTTCCCTCTGCCGGGAAAGCCAGTAGGTAAGGCGCCAAAGCCAAGGACCCCATTCGCCGCGTTGCTCCCGCTCCCTTTGGTACTCCTCCCACACCTCCTGTAGGACAAACAGAACCCTCCGGGAAGCCGCCTCCTCAACGGCGCGAACAAGCCGCTCCTTCCACCTCTTGACCTCGGGAAACTCCTCCCAGGGGACCACGCGCCCCAGGAGGCAGATGGCGTCCTTACGGGGAAAAACCCAAGGGGCCTGCGGCGAAGCTTCCGCCAGTTTTTCGCGCCCCTTTTTGGCGAGCTCCAAGAGATCACCGGTCTCTGTCGCTGCCAAATACAGAGGGTATTTCTCATGGACCAGGAGAAACCCCGCGGAGATGCCCAGATCCTCGCGGCCACTGAATTTTCGGAAATCATCGCGAACATCGCTCGCAAGGCCGAGGACTGCGTCCCAGGAGCCGACAAAGAAAAGGTCGTCACCTCCGGAGTAGACGGCATAGACCCGCTCCTGGTTTTCCGAAAGCCTTCGCGCCCGTTCTCCCACCCAGCCCTCGAAGAACACGGAAAGGAGGGTGCTTAGGCTGTGTTTGCGGGAGAAAGTGCCGTAGTCCAGAAGTCCGTTCTCGGCTTTTCGCACAAAGCCCTCGCGAAAGATGCGGCCCAAGTTATCCATGTCCATGCGGAGAATCCCTAAGTAGGGTGCACCTCGTGATTGAGCGGCGAGGATTCCGAAATGTTTGATTTCGCCCTCGACAACGCGCTCTCTTTCGTAGCCGCGAGGCGGGGTCTCTCCCTGGCGCCATGTGGCCACAACGTTCACCAGGAATTTCCGTGCCACCGCCTCCTGGGAAGCGCGGGGCGAAAGGGCAGCGCTTTCGTCAAGCCAGTAAACCAGGGAAAGCCCCTTATTCGGAGGCCAGAGGTCTTCGCTAACCTCAACGTCAAAACCAAAGCGGAGACAGACGTCTTTCCAGGAAGGGTAAAGAGGAAGCGGCCTGGGCTCGGACCAGGAGAGCCGCAAAAATTTCGCACGACGCAAGTCCCTTCCGAGGGTGCGGAAGCTTTGACAGCTTGGACACCAGCGGACTTCCTCTTCATCCTCCTCCGTTGGGCCTACATGCCCGCAGATTTGGCAGGTCTCGGTGCCTTCTCCAAACGGCTGGAAGAATTCGGCGAGGGTCTCCTGAGGAAGCTCCAAAAATCTCCGGTTTTTCTGGGAGGAAACGCAGCGTTCAAGTTCATCTTCGGCAGCGCGCAGACCACGCTCGGCCACGTATTGACCGTCTGCTTTACGCACCAAGGCCTTCCCAAAATGGGCAGGGACAAGAGGAACCCCATCGAGGGCCAGGTAAAGGGCACCGCCATGGGCCCGGAGAAGGACCTCGTTGATCTCCCGGCGAAGTTTCCCGAGCTGGGAGAAAAAAGCGGGGGGCACAAGAAGGCGAAACCGTCCACCCCCACAGTAGAGAAGGTTTGTGGGCGGAAGCTCAAGCGTGCGGAGGATCCACCGGGCCAGGACCTCGGTGAGCACCTGCACGTAGAAACTGCGCGCCCGCAGGACGGCGGTAGCGCTCCGGGGATTTCAGAGTGTATATAAAGTTCTGAATCCCCGAGATGTCGCCCTCCACAAGCACCGCGATCTCCGGGCTTGCTGGCCATTTTTCCGACGGGAGGTCCCTCAGGGCCTCGAGGAGGTCGCGAAGTTCCCCTTCCCTTCCCGAATACGCTTCGTGAACACAAACGGCGATGGCGGCGGTGGTGCGAAGATGGTCATAGAGGGAAACGTCAGGAACGTCGTAATAGAACGCGGAAGGGATGCACCAGCCATAGCGCAAAAGCAGATCCAAAAGGCACAAAAGGTACGCCTCCAGGTTTGGGTGTTCCTCGTGGAGGCCCTTGAGCTTTTCCGCTTGGCCGCAGAACGCCTGCCAAAGCTGGGTGTACTTCGCTTGCCACTCGCGTTCGGCATATGGGCTTTCGATGGGGAACAGGTTGGCCTCTTCCAAGGTCAAGGGTTCCAGGGGCAACCACGGCTTACGGGGCTCGCCTTGCGGCCGAACCAAAGAAGCGAAAGGGGAGACCATTTGAGGGGGAAAGCGGCCACGCTCCTCCTCGGTTTGCTCCCGTTCGCCCGCGGAGAGCCGGTCTGCGACCCGTAGCACGAGCGCGGGAAAAACCTCATGACCACGGCCCTCGGGGTCACCATGGTGCCAGGCGACCAGCGCGGAAACCGCCTGCCAGGCCTTGGGAACGAAGGTGTTGACGAATTTTTCCCCAATCGAGGCGTGGTCTTTTTTTCCCATGGCCATTTCCCCGGCCCGCTGGCCAAACTTGCCGATGTCGTGTAAAAGTCCCGCTAATGCGGTCCTTCCAAGCTCCTCGTTCATTTCACCTCCTCCTTTTTCCAAGCCTCCCTTTTCGCCCCGAGCTCCACATCGGTCAAATGACCTATGCGCGGAGAATGGGGGCGAAAAGGCTGGCCACGGTGGTGCGGTCGATCGGCACCTTTTCGCCTAATTCAGAACGCAATTTGCGATAGATGGAGGCTAGCTGGTGCCCCACGGTGCGGGGGCTCTTGCCCAGCTTTTGGGCGAGCTCAACGTTGGAGCCACCGTGTAAAACCAGGGCCTGAACCACGCTGCGCTCGGCGGGCGTAAGCCTTTGATGAAAGAATTCTTCCCAGCGACGACGCTCCGCTCTCCGGATCAGGGCGCGCTGCACTTCCGCTGCTGTCCAGGGGTCCCGGTATTGGCCAATTGCAGTGAGGAAAAGCGGGAGCTCGGTCCATACGGGAACAGGAAGCTCGATGAGCTTGACCCGCGGGTCAGGGGTGGAAAACGCCATGCCCAAGGCCTCCACATCCGGAGGGGAGTAGAGGTACCAGAGTTTGTCCTCCGGTCCGAAGAGGAACTGGGCGGTGAGGAAGGCAGCTAGAGCAAGGGGCTTTCTTCCCCCGGACACGCAGAGGTGCAAAACGAAGCCGTCCGCCTTGAGCCGGAAAATCCCTTCCCGCAGGGCTCTGTAAGCGCGCCGCAGGGCGTCTTCCGAGTCCAGATCGTCCAGGGGAAGGGCAATAAGTTCCAATGTAGAGCCCGGGGCAAAGGCTTCCCATACTTCCCGTACCGCGCGCACGGCGCTCCGGATCTCCGGCTGCGGGGAGCGCGTGTGGAACACGAGAACCCGGGGAATGGCCTTTTCCCTTTGGAGGAGGAGCTGGTACGCAAGAAAGATCACTTGGGGCTCTGTGCCAAGTGTGGCAATCAGGGCCGCTTTGCCTACCACAAAAGGATGATAGTGAAGGAGCGACAGCACAGGCAAATTTGAGGGCCAACGGAGAGCTCTGTTTCACTGTGCCCGGAGACCTCCACGAAGAGGTAAGGCAAC
>CAZQXP010000031.1:0-10693 GCA_964597525.1 uncultured Thermotogaceae bacterium
TTCTGCTTTTCGGGAGGAAACTCCGGAGGAAGGCCGATTTCGCCTTGGCTTACCTGGCGGATGGCCCGGAGGGCCCTATCCAATTGGTCAATGGCATAACGCCGCTGATTGTCGGCGGCCTTGAGCTCCCTTTCCATGTTCTCTAGCGATCTCAGCGCATTTTCCATAGCGTGCTGAGCAGTTCCCACAAGCTGCTGTACCTCGCCTAGGCGCACGGGAAGCCCGAGCCTTTGGGCCATGAGGTAAAGGCTCAAGGTGAAGGGCACAAGGAGCGAGTAGGAGACCACCACGATGCGGTGGTTTTCGGAAACCGCCCGCACAGCATCCCGACATTCGGAATAAACCGGATCGGGAACGGCCATGACCCCAAAGCCTAGGGTTCTTTCGTCGGTGAGGTATTTGGCGATTTCCTTGGCGCGGATCTGCACCTGTTGCTCGATCTGTTTTGCGATTTGCCTGCGCTTTTCCTCGCTTTCGGAATTTTTGTCGAGCTCCTGGAGGAGTTCCTGGGCCACGAATTTGCTATCGATGGGGACAAAACGGTTCCCGGGCATGCGCAGGGCGAATTCCACCTCGCCGCCGCCGAGTTTCACGTTTCGCTCCACCCAATCCGCGGGGAAGACGCTCAAGATTTCGGCCACAAGATGCTCTCCCACCCGTCCGCCCCGCCGCAGAAGGACGGAGGTGAGCCTGTCCACTTCGGTCTCCATGCGCTTTACCGTTTCGCTTAAAGTGGCAAGGACCTGGACTTGGGTGGAGACAGCTTCCAAGGTCTGACGGGCGAGACCTAAGTCCTTTCCGATCTCCTCCAAGCTCTTGGCCACCGCGCTCTGCCGCTCCCTGAAGGAAGAATTGACCTCGCTGAGGAGGGTCACCACCCCGGTTATCTTTTCTCCGGCATCCTTGAGCTGGCCCAAAAGCTGGTTGTGCCGATGCTCCAACGTTTGATCTTGGCTTGCGATGCTCGCCTGGGCGCTGGAAACGGCTTCCCTCACGCCCTCAAGGCGCTGGAGGGCCTCTTGAATTTGGCGGTTGAGCTCGGGTTGAAAAGTCACTTGGGTGAATTGCGCCAGGTTGCGAAGATCGCTCTCTAGGCGAACCAAGGCGTTCTGCGCGGTGGATATGTCCTGCCGCAGCGACTCCACTTGCTCGTGGGTCGCAAAAACCCTTTGCCACTCATCAAGGCGCTGCTGAAGCTCTTTTATGGTCTTTTCTAAGGCTTTCGTTTGCGTTGTGCGCCAAAGGAGCAATAGTAAAAGCGCGCAAAGCGCAAGGCCCACCTCTGCAAGAACCCACGTATCCATTTCCAAAGGGCCATTGTGCCTTTTTCTTGCCTCTTTGCCAACCGCGGGGGTTGACCAAAGAACCGAAATCTCCTTCGCCCTAGAGGAAGGAGGGGGAGGTGCGCTCGCCCTAGAAGATCAGGAACTCCAGGGCCAAAGCGGAAAGGCAAGCAAGAAGGCTTACGGGCGTCACGAGGAACCCGTATTTCATGAACTCCAGGAAAGAGATGCGGAAATCCTTTTCCGTGAGGATGGTCATCCACATGATGCCAGCCAGGGCACCAATGGGGGTGAGGTTTGCTCCCAAGTTGGAGCCCACGGCGGTGGCCAAAGCTGCGGGCAAAACCCCTTCTAAGGGTGCCGATCGGAGCGCCGTGGCAAAGGCTAACGTCATGGGGATGTTGTTGAGGAGGTTTGCGGAGAGCGCGGAAGTTATCCCAAAAAGAAACACGAGGAGAGCGGGCGACCCAAAGCTCAGGGCGAAGAGTTTTTTCCCAAAAAGGGCGGTGACGCCGTAGCGATCGAGGGCGTACACGGTAACGAAAAGGGAGAGAACGAAGGGCACAATGGGCCAGGGAAGGCGCTTGAGGGTTTCGGCCACGCTGGACCCATTCCGAAGCTTCCTTCGTAGGGCCAGGGCGTAGGATTCCCTGAGGGCGAGCAGGGCCAAAAGGGCCAGGGCAAAAGCCACGGAGATCTTCCACATAGGGATGCCCAAATAAGGGGCGACGGCCAAAGCCGCAATGCATCCCGCCATAAGGAGGAGGCCCAAAATGGCCCCCGGTTTGTCCGTGATCGCCTCCCACGGATTCAAAGCCACGGGCTGAATGGGCTTCCGAATCTCCTTGCGGAAGACGAGGTAGAGGAGGAGGGCATTGGCTAGCCCCGCGGCCAGAGTGGGAAGGATCATCCACTTCGAATAGCCCACAAAGGTGAAGCGGAAAGCCGAGGCCACAAGGATGTTCGTGGGATTTCCGATGTAGAGGACCATGGACCAGGTGTTGGCGGCAAAGAATTCTGCCACCAAGTAGGGCTTGGGGTTGATACCCGCGTGCTTGGCGAAGTAGTACACGAAAGGCGTAAAGGTGAGGATCACGATGTCGTTGGAGGTGAAAATCGTGAGGACCGAGACGGCGATGTACACGGCAAAAAAGAGCTTCACCCCATTGGTTTTTGCTTTGGATAGGGCATAGCGGGCGCAGGCTTCAAAGAACCCGGTGATGTCCAAGAAGATACTCATGAAGACCATGGAGATGAAGAGGGCAAGGATCCCCAGGGGCTGAAGGTTTTCCGTTCCATTGAGGCCCTGGACGATCTCCGGACCAGTGAGGAGCCCGCCGGCAAGGATGAGGAGGGGCCCCAAAAGGGCACCCAGGAAGTACGTATCGAGACGAAGCTCGCGCTTTCGGGTGCGGATATAAAGATAGGGCCGGGTGAGCGTGAGCCCAATCGTAGCCAAACAGGAAGCGAGGAAAATGAGGCTTACGGAAAGCATACAGGAAGGGCAAACCTAGGCCCTGCCCGGTGGAACTTTGGGGCGCTCAAGCAGCTTCAGCAGAAACGAAAATACAGCCATGGGCCCACGCCAGGACCGATTTATACCTTAGGCCCCTTTCCCGGTCAAACTTTTTGGGGATGGAAAAGGTGGAGACGGCTTAGGGAGAGATCGGGGCGGATCGCGAGAAGCTCACCGTTTTCCATGGGACTCCAGCCGCCTTCGGCATCGGCGGGCTCGGAGGCCACGGCAACCAAATCCTCTCCTTTTCGAAACCAGAGGGTGAAGTACTCAGGATTCGTCCGGAAGGCACAAAGAGCATAAAGATTTTCGCCATCGGAAAGAAGGAGGTTCAGGGCGGAAAAATCTGAAATGCTTTGGAGAAGCTTCCGGAGGCAATCCTCTAAGCGCTCGGGCGTCCGCGGCTTCCACTCTCGGCAAAGCCAAAAGAGGAGGCGTTGGGAATCCGTTCCATGGCCAAGTCCCAAGTGCTCAATATCCCGCACAGTTCCGTTGTGGCAAAGGAAAACACCGTCGTAAAAGAAAGGGTGAGCGTAAAGTCCGCCCCGAAATTTCGCGTATTCGGGCGAGGATTTCCGGGCATGGGCCAAAAGCACCGTCGCCTCGCGGTCCAGGGGGCCGGGGATATCCGCTTCGGCCAGGGCTTTGGGGCCGAACCGGAAAAGGTGCCATCTTCCTTCCGGATCGCGAAAGGCATAGCCCAAGCCATCACGGTGGGGCGCGTTCTTTCCCCGCAGGCTCAATCCCAAAAGGCCGGGGTTTGCGTCCAAAAGCCACTTTCGGATGGGGAAGGGTTTCGCGCTTAAGACCGCAAGCATTCGGCACATTCAGCGCCCCCGTTTCCGCGCGGAAAGGAAAGCCTCCACCGGAAGGGTGTTGAGCACATCCTTGGTTTGGGCCCAGCCCCGCCGAAGGGTAAGAACGCCGTACTCCAAAAAGTCCAAGTGATCGGGAGCATGGGCATCCGTACCCAGGATGAACCGCACCCCGAAATCCAAGGCTCGGCGGATGAGATCGCTGGGAAGATCCAGACGCTGGGGGTTGGCGTTCACCTCAAGGAGGGTTCCGGCTTTAGCCGCCCGGCGGAAAACCTCGTCCCAATCCGCCTCATAGGCCGGCCGCTCGCCGATGAGCCTTCCCGTGGGATGCCCGAGCACATCCACTGCTTCGTCCTCCACCGCCCGCACAAGCCTTTCCGTCATTTCCTTTTTAGAGAGGCGGAAATGGGTGTGGACGGAGGCGATCACAAGATCAAGCTCCGGAAGGAGATCCCGGGGCACATCCACGGAGCCATCCTTGCCGATATTCGCCTCCACTCCGCAAAGAAGGCGGAAATCCCGGAGGGACTCATTGATCCGGTGAATCTCCGCGATTTGGCGGCGGAGGTCGTCGGGAGAAAGTCCAGGGATAGCTTGGGCAAAGCGGAGGTGATCGGTGATGGCCACGTAGCGAAGGCCGCGGGCCTGGGCCTCTTCCACCACCTCGAGAAGGGTCATTTTCCCGTCCGACCAATCCGTGTGGACGTGGAGATCCGCGAGGATTTCCTGGAATTCCACGAGTTTGGGGAGGGCGCCGGCTTCCGCGGCCTGGATTTCGCCCTGGTCCTCGCGGAGTTCCGGAGGAATAAAGGAAAGGCCCAGGGCGCGGTAGATTTCCTCTTCCGTTTTGCCGGCGATCACGGTGCCGTCTTCCGCAAAAAGCCCGTATTCGTTGAGCTTCCAGCCCCGGGCCGCGGCCCGCTCTCTTAGGCGAATGTTGTGGGCCTTGGACCCCGTGAAGTATTGCAGGGCAGCACCGAAGGATTCCTCGGGAACGATGCGCAAATCCGCCTGAAGCCCTCCGGAAAGCCGTACAGAGACCTTCTTTGGTCCTTGGGCGAGGATCTCCTCCACCTCGGGAAGGCGGGCGAAGGCCTGGGCTGCCTCCTCCGGCCGGTGGGAGATGGCCAAAAGATCGAGGTCGCCTACAGTTTCCTTTCCCCGACGGAGGGAACCTGCGGGCTCCACACGCTGGAAAAGCCCGGTCTCCAAAAGCTTTTTGCAGATGTGGCGGGCCAAAGGAAGGGCATAGCCCAAAAGCTCCCGCTTCTCCGCGCCCCGCGCCTCCTGAAGCCCCCGGAGGATCTTCTCCTCGATCTTCGGGCCCAGGCCCTTGACCTCCTTGATCCTCCCCTCCTTTGCCACCCGCTCGAGATCCTCCAGGGTACGCACGCCCAACGTTTCATAGAGAAGTTTTGCCGTCTTTGGGCCCACGCCCTCCACCTGGGTGAGGGCGTAGAGGTCCACGGGAAGCTTGGCCTTGAGCTCCTCGTGGAGGGTGAGTTTCCCCGTGCGCACGATTTCCTCGATCTTTTGGGCGATGGATTCCCCTACGCCGGGAAGCTCGTGGAGCCGACCCTGAGCCACGAGGTCCTCAATGGGAATGGGACAGGATTCCACAGCTTGGGCGGCGCGGCGGTACGCCCGGGGCTTGAACTCCACACCTTCGAGCTCCAAAAGATCCGCGACCTCGTAAAGGATTTTGGCCACCAGCCGATTCTTCATTTATGGAGGCTGGCGAACCGCGCGAAGGAGCGGTCGTAGGTGCGTTCCACCTCCGGAGGGAAGAAGCACGCGGGAAGCTCGCGGTGGGAAAGATGGTACTGGAGGCACTCACAGCAGCGGCCCTTGCGGGAGCACTCGGGCCAGGTGCAGGGGCACCGCGCCAGGTTCTCCTTGAGGTTCGGACAGCTCGCCATTCCCACACCCCCTTTCTCGGGGAACTTCCCCACCACGGCTATAATGCCGGCACCATGGATCTTGGGCAAGCATTTTGGGAGAAGATACACGGTGATACCAAGGGAGAAAGGCCGCATTACGAACGCTACAGCATCGTTTCTGTTCCCCACACCATCGAGGAGCTGTTTGGGCTTCGGCCGCCGCGGCCAGGCCTGCGGGAGGAACTCGGACTCCCGCAAACCCAGACGGTGGTGAGCGTGATCCTCGATGGGGTAGGCTATAAAAAGCTGGAGATCCTGCGGGCCGAAGGAGCCGTGGATCTCGGGCCTTTTTTGGATGGCGGGGTTTATGTCCCTCTTACCTCCGTTTTTCCCACCACGACCACCGCGGCCCTAAGCACCCTCTCCACGGGGGAAAGCCCCATCGTCCACGGAGTCCTGGGATACAAGCTTTTCCGGCCAGAATTGGGGACGGTAGTGGACATGATCAAGCTCTCCCCGCCCGCGGGGAGGGAGGATTCGTTGGAGAAGCTCGGGCTTAGCCCGGAGAAGATCTTGACCGTTCCCACTCTTTACCAGCGGCTTTCTGCCTATGCTATTCCCACCGTTCTTTTCCTCCCCAAATACATTGCGGACTCCGGCCTCTCCAAGGTTCTGTACCAGGGGATTTCCCGGATCGTTCCGTTTCTCACGGCGGCCGATCTTTTCATGCTCTTGCGGGAAGCCCTGGCGGAGGCGGGGCGGGCCCTCTTCTGCGTGTACTGGCCGAGCACGGATTCCTTGGCCCACACCTATGGTCCCCGGGCGGAGGCCTTCTCCTTGGAGCTTTCCCATATCCTTTCCGTGTTGGCGAGACTTACCCAGGATGCGCCGCGGGACTTCGTGCTCCTCATTACTGCGGATCACGGCTTTTATGAGGCCGATCCCGAGCGGGACATGGTGAACTGCGCGGCCCAAGGGGCCCTGCGCGAAGCCCTTCTCCTTCCGCCGGTGGGCGACCCCCGCGCCGCTTACTTCTTCTGCAAGCACGGGAAAGAGGGCCTCGTGGAGCGCTTCTTTTCCGAATTCTTCCCCGAGGATTTTCTGGTTCTGCCGGTGGAAGAGGGGCTGCGCCGTAAACTCTGGGGCTTGGAGGACCCCAAGCCCGGGGTGCGGGCGCTTCTTGGGGACCTCGTGGTGATTTCCCGGCGCCGAAAATTCGTGCTTTGGCCCACCGAGGAATTCAAGCTCCGCGGCCTCCACGGCGGCCTCACCGCCGACGAGCTTTTCGTCCCCCTCATCGCCCGACCGGTAAAAGGGAGGAAAAATGGCGCAGGTTAAAAGGATAGAGGAAGTCGAGGTCCGGGACGTCTCCGATGGAAAAGAGATTGTGGGCGTAAAAAAGCGGGTCCTCATCGGCCCTAAAGAGGGGGCGCCCACGTTTGCCGTGCGGCTTTTCACCGTGGCTCCCGGCGGACATACGCCCGCCCATACCCACCCCTACGAACACGGGGTCGTTGTCCTCAAAGGAAAAGGGGTGGTTTTGGAAAAGGAAGGGACCAAGCCCATCGAGGCAGGGTCCGTGGTGTTCGTTAAGCCCGGGGAATTCCACGGATTCCGCAATACCGGCTCCGAGCCCTTGGAGTTTTTGTGTATCGTCCCCGTGGACGTGGAGAAATAGGCCATGGATCTCTGGAAGCTTCTCATCCTGGGAGTGGTTTTGGTGGGCCTTGTGTTGATCTTCTGGTCGCCACCAGAAACTCCCAAGCTTCCTCCAGGAATTCGCATCGAAGAGGGGACCTTCAAAATCCTCACCCCCACCGGAACGAAAGAGGAGATCTTCGGGATCTACCCCGTGGACGCCGGATTCAGGCTGGTGAGCATCGTCCACGAGGGCGGAAAAATCCTTCTTGAGGCCGATTTCCTCTACGCTCCGGATTGGACTCCCCTTGGGGGAACCCTTACGCAACGAAAGCCCGTGGAAATGCGCTGGATTTTTGCCGTCTCTGAAGGGGAAATAATGGTGAGGAAGCAGGTGGAAGCTAGGGAAACCCTCTCCACCCTGGCCATCGAGGCTTCATCCTTCCCTTGGGATGGGGAAATCGTTTCCTCTTGGTATGCCCCCATACGGCTGGCTCGGGAAGGAGAGGAATTTTGGGCGGTGGAGGTGCGGACCGGGAGGAAAGCAGAAGTGAAAGTGGAAAAAATTCAGGAGACCTTTCTCTCCGCCCTGGGCCGGCTTCTTCCCGCGGAGCGCCTCACGCTTCTCTTCGATGGGAAAGAAGTCGCGGCCTTCCGGCAGGGCGACCTCCTCTTGGCCCTGAAAACCCCGGAATCTCAGGCGTATCTTTTGGAGATCCTTCCCGAGGGAATTAAGGAGCTCTAAAAGCGGAGCTCGTCCCAGGAGACGTCGGAGCGGGTCCCATCGGACCACTCCACCTGAGCCGTGCGGGAGAAGATGTTGTGGGCCAAGATTTTTCCCGTGCGGCCGCCGATTTCGATCCTGTCCCCAGGTTCCGGAAGGCCCTGGAGTTTTTCCAAATAGAGGTCGCGTTCGTACGCTAAGCAACATTTGAGCCGGCCACAAGCGCCCGTAAGCCTCTCGGGGTTGAGAAAAAGCTGCTGCTCGAAAGCAAACTCCAAGGGGATGGGCTGCAATTTCGTGAGGAAGGTGCGGCAGCAGAGGGGGCGGCCGCAGGGCCCCAAAAGCCCAAGAATTCGCGCCTCGTCCCTGGGCCCAAGTTGCCGAAGCTCCACTTTCAAGCCAACTTCGGCGGAGAATTTTCGGGCAAACTCGCGGAAGTCCACCCGCCCCAAAGAGGAGAAAAAGAGGCGCAGAAAGGAGAGCGTGAGATCCATCTCCGCGGCCTGGAATTTCAGGGGAAAGCCCAGGGATTTGGCCCGCTCTTGCGCACTTTTCCGCATTTCTTCAGCTTTTTCCCTCGCGCGAAAGTAAGCGCTTTGCTCCTCTTGCGTCGCTTTCCGCAAAAGCCGGCTGCTCGTCTCGATTTTTTCCGTGAGGGGTGAGCGGAGGATGCGCACAAGCCAAAGGCCGTTTTTGTCCTCTTCCACCCAGATCTCGTTGGGAAGACCTACGGCCGGTCCCCACGCGGCCACATGCACCTCGGGCCAGGGGCTCAGCCTCCGCACCAGGGCCTTCACCCTCTCCTCGGCCAAAGGAGCACCACCTCCAAAAGAAGCCTGGGATTGGCGTTCGCTTCCAATTCTCCCCGAGCTAAGGAGACTTTGCGTGCCCACGCCCCCAGCTTCTCCCGGGGCAAAAACGGCTTTTCTTTCGCCATTTCCGCGCGCAAAAGCCGAAGCAGCTCAAAGAGAAGGGGCATCAACGCTCCTCCCCGGGAAAGGATCTCCGCTACCGCCAAAACCGAAAAAGCAGGGGCTTTCTGAACCTTTTCGAAGAAGACTTGGGCGAAAGCGGCACGCCTCAAGGGATCCAGGGCCTCACCGGGGAACCGGAGAGCAAGTTCCGCAAGGGAAAGCTCCCGCGCCTCCTTTTCCGCCTGGAAAAGCTCGGAAAAAACCTCGCGCCGCACGTTGAGGAAGGCCTCGAGCTCCTCCTCTCGCTCCCCGCAAAGGGAAAGGAGGAAAGAGATTTCCTCCGCATCGTAGCCAGCTTTGGCGAGAGCCACCCGCCAGCTTTCCTCACCCGAGGGAGCAAAACGCAGGGCACAGCGAGAGCGAACGGTAGGGATCACCCGATCCGGGGCCTCCGCGTAGAGGACCACGGCCAAATAAGAGGGCACCTCTTCAAGGAGCTTGAGGAGGGCGTTGGCGGCCTCGGGGGTGAGCCGTTCCGCCGGACCAAGGAGGGCCACCCGGCACTTCCCGCCCACCGGGGCGTAGCGGGCCCAAAGGGAGAGATTCCGGATCTCGTCGATGCCAAGCCACTTGCCCGTGGATTCTACGGCTAAAAAATCCGGATGGGCTGAAAGATTCCCGGAAAGGAGCTCCCTCGCCCGGATCCTCGCCGCGGTGCGCGCGCCCCTCCCGCAGAAAAGCTCGGGAAGCATGGCAAAGAAGGGTACGCGTTTATCCAAAAGTGGACAAGGAGCGGGCGCTGAAGCTATTCTCCTTCCGTGCGCGAGGAAAGATTCTTAGAAACGCGGGCCATCATCGAGCGCACGATCCTTGTGCGCCGCGTGACGTTGGGCGTTTTTTCAATTTTGGCCTTGGCTGTCACGGGTTTTCCGCGTTTCCCCTTCAACCCCCTTTTCACCGTGCCGTTCGCCTGGTTCCTCCTTACTTTTCCCTTTGGCTGGTTTATTCGGAGGCAGCGGAGCGTGCGAGCCTTACACAATGTACATGCCGCCTTTCTTTCCGCGGAAGCTGTGCTTGTCACCTACCTTGTGCATCGGCTCGGCGGCGTGGCTTGGGTGGGGGTGCTCTTCTACCTTTTCACCGTGATGTACGCCAATTTCTTTTTGCCTAAATATGCAGGCTACGTGGTCACCGCCATCGCCGTGGGTGGCTACGCCCTAGTGGGCCTCCTCGAGTATTTCGGGATCATTCCCCACATTTTTCCCTTTGCGGGCGAAGAGCCTCCCTATCGGGACATCGCCTATGTTTTGGCCACGATCCTCGTGGGCGGGGTGGGCTTCTATAGCGTTTTAGCCTTCACCGTGCGGGCGTTCGCCGCGCTTTACGAGCGGAAGAATTTAGAGATTTTGCGAAGGGAGCGGGCTTTGGCCAAGCTTTCGGCAAAACTCCTCACAGCTCAAGAGGAGGAGCGGCGGAGGATTGCCCGCAGGATCCACGATGAGGTAGGTCAAATTTTGGCCGCGGCCCGCTGGGCCCTCGCCGCCGGCGAAAAAGAGGAGGCGGAGAAACTCCTCGCCCAGGGGATCGAGGCCCTACGGGATTTGGCGCGGGAGCTTCGGCCGCCCCTTTTGGACGAAGCCGGCTTGGCTCCAGCCCTGCGGAAACTTTTGGCCAATTTCTCCGCTACAGGGGTCGGGGTGGAGGCAGAAATCGAGGAAGTCCGCTATCCCGAGCTCGTGGAGACCGTGGCCTTTCGGGTGATCCAGGAGGCCTTGGAGAACGTGCGGCGGCATGCCCAGGCTCGGCGGGTTTTCGTGCGGGTGGAGGAGGAAGAGGGCTGGCTTTTGGGCGAGGTGCGAGATGATGGAAAGGGATTTGATCCGGAGCGCACGCCTCCTGGCCTTGGCCTTTCGGGAATGC
>CAZQXP010000032.1:0-9878 GCA_964597525.1 uncultured Thermotogaceae bacterium
AGCTCAGCGCGCAAGCCATCCCGCTCATCCACGATGGATTCTACGTTAACTTCGCCCACAAGATCCGCTAGAAGATAAGCGTAATCGAAAACGTACTCGTCAAAACCGCAGGCCTTGCATGCCGTACCCGTGACTTTGATCACCAAGCGATCCCCTTCCGCTGTGAGAATCTCTACTACGGCCTCCGGCGCATGCCAAGCGTTAAACTCCTCTTTGGCTTTTTCCGCTTCCCACATGTTCCTAAAGAAGGTCAGGGTTCTCCGCCAAAACCCGAAGAAGCGGACGCAATCCTTCCAAAGCCTTGCGGCGGTGGGAGATCGCGTTTTTCTCGGAAGGGCTCATCTCCGCCAAAGTGCGCGTTTCCCCTACGGGGACGAAAAGAGGGTCATAGCCAAACCCGCCGCTTCCTCGGGGTTCCTCGGTAATCGTTCCTTCGAGCACCCCTTCCGAGGTCCAAAACCGGCCGTCGGGGAGGGCCAAAACGGCAACGGTGCGAAAGCGGGCCTTTCGGTCCGTTGCCCCGGCCAAGAGTTCCAAAAGCTTCTTGTTGTTCGCCGCGTAATCCTTTTCTTTCCCCGCGAATCGGGAAGAGAGGACCCCAGGCGCTCCGGAAAGCGCGGCCACCTCCAAGCCCGTGTCCTCTGAAATAGCAGGAAGCCCCGAGCCCTTTGCGTAAAGAACAGCTTTGATGATGGCATTTTCCTCGATGGTTTTTCCCTCCTCCGGAGGTTCGGGGAGGTTCAAATCCAGAGCGGAAACCCATTCGATCCCCGGGATCTCCCCCAAAATATCGCGCATCTCCTGCAGTTTCGCAGGATTGCGGGTGCCCAAAAGGACCTTCACGCTACTTTGACGCCGCGAAGGGAAAGTTCCCGGGCAAAGTGGCAAGCCACAAAGTGCTCGCCACCAAGATCCGCAAGCTCCGGCGTTTCCTTCCCGCAGATGTCTTTGGCGTAAGAGCAGCGGGGATGAAAGCGACACCCTTTGGGCGGGTTAACCGGGCTGGGCACATCGCCCTGAAGGATAATGCGCTCCGCCTGGTAATCCGGATCAGGGACAGGAACAGCGGAGAGAAGCGCCTCGGTATAGGGGTGTTTCGGCCGCAAGAAGAGTTCCTCCGTTTCCGCAAGCTCCACGATTTTCCCAAGGTACATGACGGCTACCCGATCGGAAATGTGCTTCACCACAGAAAGATCGTGGGCCACGAAAAGGTACGTGAGGCCGAATTGGTCCTGAAGATCCTCCAGGAGGTTAAGGATCTGCGCCTGAATGGATACGTCCAACGCGGATACAGGCTCGTCGCACACGATGAGCTGAGGGTTGAGGGCGAGGGCTCGGGCAATTCCAATCCTTTGCCGCTGGCCGCCGGAGAACTCATGAGGATAGCGCCGCATGTGCTCGGGTTTGAGCCCCACTGCCTCCAAAAGTTCCGCTACCCGCTCCCGCAGGGCTTTTCCTTTAGCTAGACCGTGCACAATCAAGGGCTCACCGATGATGTCGCCCACGGTCATCCGGGGGTTTAGGGAGGAATAGGGGTCCTGGAAGATGATCTGCATCTCTCGCCGCAAAAGTTTCATCGTCTTCTTGTCAGCCTTAACCACGTTCACTTCTTTGCCTAGTTGTTTCGAGCGGAACCAAACTTCTCCCGAGGTGGGTTCAATGAGGCGGAGGATGGTGCGCGCACACGTGGTTTTTCCGCAGCCGGATTCCCCCACAAGCCCCAGGGTTTCACCCATCCGGATGAAAAAATCCACCTCATCCACGGCCTTGACCCAGCCCACGATGCGGCGGAAAACTCCGCGGCGCACGGGGAAGTACTTCTTCAGCCGGTTCACGCGGAGAAGCACGACATCGCTTTGTACGGCCATGTCCTCACCCCTTAAGCATACAGCCAGCACGCGGCTTCGTGGTTTGGCGCCACTTCCCGAAGGGGCGGCATCTCCCGAGCACAGATCTCCATAACGTGCGGACACCGGGGATTGAAGGGGCAGCCCGGCGGCGCATCCAGAGGATCGGGAACCACACCCTTGATGGGCTCGAGCCTCTTTTTCTTCGTGGCCAAGGAGGGGATGGAGTTGAGAAGCCCCTGGGTATAGGGGTGTTTTGGCTCATGGAAAAGCGGGCGCACCATGGCGTGCTCCACCACTTTCCCAAGATACATCACCACTACTTCTTGGCACATCTCCGCCACCACCCCGAGGTTGTGGGTGATGAACATGATGGCCATTTTGAAGCGCCGCTGAAGATCGCGCATGAGATCCAAAACCTGGGCTTGGATAGTCACATCCAAAGCGGTGGTAGGCTCATCCGCGATAAGGAGGGAAGGATTGCAGGAAAGGGCCATGGCGATCATCGCCCGCTGCCGCATCCCTCCGGAAAGCTGATGGGGGTATTCGTCTACGCGTTGCTCCGGCTCAGGAATTCCCACCTGCCGCAGCATCTCAATCGCTTTCTTTCGCGCCTCTTTTTTAGAGACCTTTTGGTGGAGCATGATGGCTTCCATGATCTGATAGCCCACGGTGAATACAGGGTTCAGCGAGGTCATGGGCTCTTGGAAGATCATGGCAATCTCCTTTCCCCGGATGGAGCGGTATTCCTTCCCTTTGGGATTCAGGGAGGTGAGCTCGATATTGTGGCCATTGCGGTGCAGGATAATTTTCCCTCCCGCGATTCTTCCGGGAGGCATGGGAACAAGCCCCATGATGGAAAGGGCAGTGACGGACTTTCCGCAGCCGGATTCGCCCACCACCCCCAACGTTTGCTGGGGCTCAATCTTGAAGGTCACCCCATCCACCGCTTTGACAACGCCATCCTCCGTGTAAAAGTAGGTCTTCAGGTCCAAAACGGAAAGGAGCGGCACATCCCCTCCTTAAAGGACGGCCAAAAGCAGGCCCAAAATGAAGAAAGCGCCACCCAACACACCGATGAGCAATTTCTTTGGATCTTTTCGCACATCCCGGCCAAAGACGGTGGCGGACATGCCCGCGCCGAACGCCCCGCCCAGGGTGGCGTGCTCGGACATGTGCATGAGCACAAGGGCCGTAAGGGCGAAACAGTCCAGGAAAAACAGGGCCAAAAGAACATTGCGCACAATTCCCATCTTTTGCTCCTTTTCTTGGAGAAGTATACGCGCTACGGCGAGTTTGGTGCAACAAGGGAGGATTCGTACAATGGTCATTGTTGGCTAAGTACGTATTCGTCACAGGAGGAGTGGTTTCCGGGCTCGGCAAGGGCGTGGTGACGGCCTCCTTGGGCCGGCTCTTGCGGGCCCGGGGCATCGCCGTCACCCTCCAAAAAATCGACCCTTACCTCAACGTCGACGCTGGAACCATCAACCCCTACGAGCATGGGGAAGTGTTCGTCACCAAAGATGGGCTGGAGACGGATCTCGATATCGGCCACTACGAGCGCTTTTTGGATCAGGAACTTAGCCGGGCAAACTACATCACCACTGGCCAAATCTATTGGGCGGTGATCCAACGGGAACGCCGGGGCGATTACCTAGGACGTACTGTTCAAGTCATCCCCCACATCACGGAGGAAATCAAAGCCCGCATTCGCGAAGCCCTGACCGCTACAGGAAGCGAGGTCGTGGTGGTAGAGGTGGGCGGAACGGTCGGGGACATCGAGGGCCTTCCCTACCTTGAGGCCATCCGCCAGATGCGCGACGAGCTTCCCAAAGAGGATGTGGCGGTGATCCATCTCGCGTATGTCCCTATCCTCTCCACCACAGGGGAACTCAAGACGAAACCCACCCAACACTCCGTAAAAGAACTTCGGGCCGTGGGCATACAGCCGGATTTCGTTGTGGCCCGCTGCCCTACGGAGTTGCCTGAACCGTTGCGCCGCAAAATCGCGCTTTTCTGTGACGTTCCTTTGGAACACGTCATTGAAGGCCGGGATCTCCCGTCCATTTACGAAGTCCCCCTGCGCTTGGCGGAAGAGGGGCTCGACGAAAAGCTTCTCCGCAGACTAGGCCTTTCGCCCCGGGAAAGCGATCTCCGCGCCTGGGAAGAGTTCGTCCAAAAGCTCTACGCAAACACCAACCACCTCGTGCGGGTAGGCATCGTAGGAAAATACGTGGAGTTGCACGATGCTTACCTTTCCATTGTGGAGGCTTTGCGCCATGCCGGCGCGGCCTTGGGCGCAAAAGTTGAAATCACCTGGATCCCCGCGGAAAGGGTGGAAAAAGAGGGCGAGGATATTTTGAAAGGGGTCCAAGGAATCCTCGTTCCCGGCGGGTTCGGCGAGCGAGGAATCGAAGGAAAAATCATCGCTGCGGATTACGCTCGCCGCGAGGGAATCCCATACTTTGGCATCTGTCTTGGGATGCAAGTGGCGGTGATCGCCTTCGCCCGGAATGTGTTGGGAATGACCTCAGCCAATTCCACGGAATTTGATCCCCACACCCCTTATCCCGTGATCGATCTTTTGCCGGAACAAGCCCAAATCCAGGAGAAAGGGGGGACGATGAGGCTGGGCGAGTACCCCGCGGACCTTCAACCCGGAACGAAAATCCACGAGGCCTACGGCAAGCCCCGCATTTTCGAGCGGCACCGACATCGGTACGAATTCAATCCTCGCTTTTTGGAGAAATTCGAGCGGGCGGGCCTCATTCCTTCAGCGGTCTCGCCTGATGGGCGCCTCGTGGAAGCCGTGGAACTCAGGGACCATCCCTGGTACGTCGCCGTACAGTTCCATCCCGAGTTCCTTTCCCGGCCCCTTCGGCCCCACCCCTTGTTTTTGGGATTCTTGCGGGCATGCTTGTCCTCTTAGTGCTTTTTACCGTAAGCGCTTGGGCACAAACCACGACCCTCACCGCACCTTGGCTTTTGGTCTACGATCCCGAGGGGCGACCCCGCTGGGAAATCCGCATGGAAAAGCTCTCCCGCACCAAAGACGGCTGGGAGGGCGAAAACGTCTCGGTGACCCTCTTTTTTGAGGGAAACGCGGTTTTTTCCGTTCAAGCCCAAAAACTTTCCGCAGACCCCTTGGGCCGCCAGTGGACCCTTTGGGGAAATCTCCGGGGCGAAGGGTACGGCTTTCAGTTCTTCGCGGAAAAGGCGTATTGGCGGGATCGCCTCATCCTGGAGGAACTTTCCGCCGAGGGAAACGATTTTGAAGTGCAAGCGAAGGAAGCGCGCTGGGAACTCGCCGGAACCTTGGAGCTTTTCGAGGCCCAAGCCCGGGGATCGGGATGGACCCTGTCTTTTCCGTACGGGAAATATTCGGACAAAATTCTTTGGGCTCAGGAAGTGGAGGCTTTAGGGCATGGGCTTTCCCTGCGCGCGGATTTCTTGGAGTTCCACACGGACGAAGGTCGGGCTAAATTCCAAAAGGTGAAACTTGTCCGCAGTTCTTGAGGGCCGGAATCTGGTGAAGCGCTTCCGCCACATCCGCGCGGTGGATGGGGTCACTTTAGCTTTCCGATCCGGGGAGATCACCGGCCTTCTTGGGCCAAACGGCGCGGGAAAGACCACCACCCTCTACCTTTTGGCGGGATTCCTGCGCCCCACCCGCGGCGAGGTTCTCCTCTCCGGCCGAAAAATCACAAAGCTTCCCTTTTATCGGCGAGCAAGGCTGGGAATCCATTACCTTCCCCAGGAACCCTCCGTTTTCTTGCGCACTACCGTGGCCGGCAATATCCGCCTAGCCTTGGCCGGGATGGGCCTTCCCTGGAATTCTCAGGTGACAAAGGTTTTGGAGGATCTCGGGCTTTCCGGCCTCCTTCGCCGCCGCACCACGGAACTTTCCGCAGGCGAAAGGCGCAAAGTGGAGGTAGCCCGGGCCCTCGTAACTAAACCCGCTTTCCTCCTCCTCGATGAACCCTTTTTGGGGGTGGACCCCCTGACCGTGGCGGAGTTATCCGATCTCGTACGGAAACTCGCCCAAAACGGCATCGGAATTGCCATATGCGACCACAACGTTCGCGATACCCTGAGGCTTGTCCATCGGGCCTATTTGATCCAGGCCGGAAAGGTGATCCTGGAGGGGACGCCGGAGGAGCTCCTTTCCGACGCCCGGGCCCGGGCCGCTTATCTCGGCGAGAATTTCTCCCTGTAAGCTTGTTCCAGTTCCAAAAGCCGCTTTTTCCAATGTAGCCCTGGCCCAAACCCGCCCAGCCCCCGCTTCCCCACCACCCTGTGGCAGGGGATAAGGATGGGTAAAGGGTTTCTCGCCAAAGCTTGCCCCACCGCCCGGGCCGCCCGCGGCCTCCCCACCCACCGGGCAAGCTCCCCATACGTGACCCGCTCCCCATAAGGAATCTCGAGAAGCTCCTTCCAAACCCGCAAAAAGAAGGGCGGTCCGGAAAGGCTTAGGGGAACAGTGAAGTCTACGCGTTGACCGAGAAAATACTCGTTGAGCTCTCGGCACAGAACTTCAAGCATCGGTGCCTCTTCCAAGGGCGCTTCGCAAAAATTTTCAGGAAAAAGTAGGCGACGGATGCCATTACGATCCCACTCGGCAAAGAAATCGCCGAAGACAGTGGGCACCTTTCCCCAGGGCACAAGGGAAGAGTAACTCCCTTCCGCCCTGGTTACAATGCGATTGTGCGTCTCCTAAGCGTCGGTTGGGATTTGGAAGGACCGGGGATCACGAAGGCCGATTTTCCGAACTCTGAATCTTTCGCGAGTTTCGATGTTGTCCTCATCGATCCTGGTCCCCTTCGGGAACTTTGGCGGCCTTATGCGGAACTTGGTCCCGATGGGATCTCTCGCCTTTACCCTAACCGGGATTTCGGGCTTTCCCGGGCCCTCCTCAACCTTTTCTATTTGCGGCAAAAAGAGCTAGAAGATCTTCTTTTCCGCGCGGGCGGGGTCTTGGTCGTGCGTGTCCGGCCGCCGGAGGAAGGGCTGACCGTGGAGGGAAACCCACCGAGAAGGCTCGATATCTACAGCTTTCTCCCCAAAACCTCCCTCGTCTCGGGCCCTCACCATTTGAGTCTTCCCCAGGGATTGCGGTTCCTTCCCCGCCGCGGCCAGGACCTCTTCATCGCCGAACCAACCCATCCCTTGGCCCCATACCTTGAGCGTTTCTCCCGCCACGGCTATGAAGCCGTGCTTACGACTCTTTTCGGGGTGCCCCTTTCTGCGTTCGGAACAGTTTTAGCCCAAAATAAAGTAGGCGACCCTCTCGCTTTGGACCTTCCGGTTGGGCTTGGACGCATCGTTTTTCTCCCCTCCTTTGTTGGACAAGAGGCCAAGGAAGCGGGAGAACTTTTGCGCGTCGGATTAAGCGCCCTTCTTTCCCAGCCTTTGGGCGAGGCCGCACCGGAATGGCTGGAAAAATACGCCCTTCCCGGCGAGGAGGAGATCAGAAAATTCGCAGAAGAGCTCGCCCGCGAAAAAGAAAGGCTAAGCCGCAAAGAACAGGAACTTCAAGAAGCCCGAAAGGATTTGGATATCCTGAAGGCCCTCCTTTTCCCCCGGGGAAGAATGGCCCTCCTCCACGGCGCTATGGCGGCTCTATCCCGCCTGGGCTTTTCCATAAAGCCGGGGCTCCAACCGATGGAATTTTTTGCGGAAAGCCCAGAAGAAAATTTTTATGTGCGCGTTTCCTTCTCCCCGTTTTCCCCGGTGGGCCCTGAGGAGCATCGCGCTCTGCTGCTTTCCTTGGATCGCCTTCGCAATGAAGAACGGAAAGAGGTGAAGGGATTTCTCCTTTGCCTTTCCCAACCGGAACTGGAGCCCCACCGCCGCGGCCCGCAATGGCAGGAAGCCGTGGAAAGAGCGAGCGTCGATCACCATTTTGTCTTGGCTTCCTCGTTCGCCCTCTTTCAGGCCGTAGCTCAAGTCCTTTCGGGTGCCGACCCTAAAGCCCTAAGAAAAAGCCTGTCCCAAACGGAAGGACCATGGAGCCCTCGATTCTGAAGCTGGGTTTAGCCCTGGGAATCCTGGGGATTCCCTTTTGCGCTTGGGCAAGTCCCCGTTTCGCAAAGTTCATTCGGGCCAAACAGCACATCCGCCCTGAGGGACCGACCACGCACGGGAAAAAGGAGGGCACGCCCACCATGGGCGGGATTGTGCCCATTTTTTGGATCATCCTTTGGGGCGCGATTTTTTCACCCTTTTGCGAAAACCATGACAAACTCGCATTTGTCTTAGCCTCAACCGCACTTTCCGGCTTGGTAGGGCTTTTGGATGACCTTCGCTCCCAAAGAAAGGGGAAATCCACGGGCTTTTTTCCGCACCAAACGATCTTAGCCCAAATAGCTGCCGCCGCGCTTCTTCTGCCTTTAGCCGCAAGGCTTCCCACCCAATTTCGCCTGCCTTTTTCCACCCTTTCCCTGAGCTTGCCCCTTTGGGGATGGATTCCCCTTTTTGTTTTCGCGTTTTTGGGAACGGTAAATGGCGTCAATTTAGCCGACGGCCTCGACGGCTTGGCTACAGGTCTTTTTCTTCTTGCGCTTTTAGGGGTTTTTCCTTTTATAATCCCCACCTCCGAGCTTACCCTGCTCGTTTTTCTTGCCATGGGCGCGGGATTGGGCTTTCTTTGGGCGAACGCTTATCCCGCCCGGGTTTTCCTGGGAAACGTGGGCTCCATGGCCTTGGGCGGCTTCATCTTCGGGCTCTCTTGGAGCGCGAAGGCCACGTTTTTCCTCCCCATCCTGGGCGGGGTCTTTGTTTTGGAGGCCCTTTCCGTAATCCTCCAGATCCTCAGTTTCAAACTCACCGGTGTCCGCCTTTTTAAAATGAGCCCGCTTCATCACCATTTGGAAGACGTTTCAGTAAGCTGGCCTCACCGCTTAAGAAGCCCGAACTGGCCGGAACCGAAGGTCGTAACGAGTCTTTGGATCTTGGGCGGATGCTTTTCCCTTTTAGCCCTGCTCGCCTCTTGGGCTTAAGGCTCTTTGAGCTTCTTTTTCAGCTCCTGAATGGGGACTACAGGGGTGGGGTCAACGCCGTTGAGAAGGGCAAGGTAAAAGCTGACCCAATCCCCAAAATACAAAAGCCAAAGGGCCTGAGAAAGGGGATCCTCGCCCTCCGCCCAAACCTCATGGAACGCGAGTCCCCGCCGCGAAAGCACCTCTTTCAAAATCTCCACGCGCTTCGCTACCCGCGGATGATCGCAGGGAGTGCGGAGGAAAACAAAAACTCCTCCCGGCAAAACCTTGGAAAAAAGCTCGTACCCTACAATTTCGTTGTGGCAAAGCTCAGGAAGCTCCGCCCAATAGGCGGGTTGCTTTGCGTTTTCGTTCATTTGCGTCTTCCAACGGTAGGCCACAGGCCCGGTAGTTCCCGCGCCATAGATGATGGGCACCTTGCCATAAAGCTCCTGGGCAAATTTCTGTGCGGGATTCGCCCCATCAGAGGAAGCGCATATCTCCCGGAGGGCGCGAAGCCCGGGAAGAGCGCCTTTAGGGTCGCCCTTGAGCAGGCCAAAACGGGAAAAACAAGCTAAAAGCGGAAAAAGGAGAAAGCCCAGAGCCGCGCGGGGCTGAAGGCCCGGAGGCACAGGAACCCAAGGGATCCCCTCCTCCTCGCACATCGCGGCCAATGCGCCGCCCGTGCTCAAGGCCACCGCCCGCTTCGTGCGCTTGAGCCCCTCTCGAAAAGCAGCAAGGGTTTCCTCCGTCTCGCCGGAATAGGAAATCGCCAAAAGCAACGTGTCCGAATTGACCCAAGGAGGAAGGGTGTAATCGCGCACGGTAACCACAGGGACCGTGGAAAAGCGGGCAAGGAGATCCCCGGCGATGGCGGAACCGCCCATACCCAGGACTACGACAGACTTGAAGCCTTGGAGTCCGTTAGGGATGCGACAGGCAAGGGTCAACCCACGTTCGGCTTGTTCAGGAAAACCCCGTAGGGCTTCGAACATGCGGCCCTGATCCAGCGCGAGAAGTTCCGCCCATTCCGCCATGGGGAAAAGTTTACTCC
>CAZQXP010000033.1:0-9073 GCA_964597525.1 uncultured Thermotogaceae bacterium
ATAGCGGATTGGGCGATGCGCCAAAAACTCTCGGGATCCAGGGAAGCCCCGCCCACAAGCGCCCCCTGAATCTCCGGAAGCCGGAGAAAATCCCCGGCGTTCTCGGGCTTCACCGAGCCCCCGTATTGGATCCGCACTTCTTCCCCTTTCTCCCCGAAATGCGCGGAAAGCCAAGCGCGGATCCTCCGGGCCATCTCCTGGGCATCCTCGGGATGCGCGGGAACACCGGTACCAATAGCCCAAACCGGCTCATAAGCGATGACAAGGGGGCCGGAAAGCCCTCTCTCCAAAGCTCTAGAAAGTTGCTGCTCCACCACTTCCCAAGCCCTTCCCGCCCGCCGTTCCTCCAGCGTTTCCCCCACACAAAGAATAGGGGTGATCCCGTAAGCCCAGGCAGCGCGAACTTTCGCGGCCACAAATTCGTCAGTTTCCCCAAAAATCTTCCGGCGCTCGGAATGGCCACAGATCACGTATCGAACCCCTAAGTCCGCGAGCTGATGCATAGAGACCTCGCCGGTAAAAGCTCCTTCCCGCTCGGGATGACCATTTTGGGCGCCCAGGGCCACAGGAGACCCGGAGAGAATTTTCGAAGCTAACGCAAGGGCCGTAAACGAAGGAAAGACGGCAAGCTCCACCGGAGGGTCCGGGGGGACCAATGCCAAAAGCCGCTTCAGATAATCCTCGGCCTCCTTTAAGGTTTTGTGCATCTTCCAATTCGCTGCCACAAGCGCTCTCATTTCGCCCCCTTTGACAGGGGGGATCGTAGGCGCCTATCATGGGGAGGACAAGGAGGGCGAGATGCTTTGGATTATCGTCATCGTTGGTCTGGTCCTGATCTTTTTGGCCAGCGCCATCAAGATCGTTCGGGAATACGAACGGGGGGTGATCTTCCGGCTCGGCCGGCTCATCGGCGCCAAAGGCCCGGGTCTTTTCTTCATCATCCCCATCGTGGACAAAATGGTGAAGGTGGATCTCCGCACGATCACGTTGGATGTACCCCCTCAGGAGGTCATCACAAAAGATAACGTGCCCGTCCATGTCAATGCCGTGGTCTATTTTCGGGTGGTAAACCCCACCGCTGCAGTGGTGGAAGTGTTGGACTTCATCGAGGCCACACGTCAAATCTCCATGACCACCCTTCGCTCCGTAGTCGGAAAATCCGAGCTCGATGAGCTTCTTACCGAGCGGGAGCGTCTGAACCGCGAGCTCCAAAAAATCATCGACGAGCACACCGATCCTTGGGGCGTGAAGGTGATCACCGTAGAGATCAAGGACGTGAAGATCCCCGCGGAGATGCAGCGGGCCATTGCCCGACAGGCCGAAGCCGAGCGGGAGCGCCGAAGCAAAATAATTCACGCCGAGGGCGAGCTCCAGGCTGCGGAAAAACTCCGGGAGGCCGCGGCCATCATGCAACAGTCGCCCGGTGCTTTGCAGCTCCGCTATCTTCAGACCCTTACGGAAATCTCCGCGGAAAAAACAAACACCATCGTCTTCCCCATCCCGCTTGAGCTCCTTTCTGCTCTGACTAGAAAAGACGAGCGTTGAGGCTCTGTGTTTTGGGAAGCGGCTCCTCGGGGAATGCCCTCCTCTTGGAGGTCGAAGGTGGACTTTTCCTTGTGGACTGCGGCCTTCTCTGGCGGGATCTAAAGGCGCGGGCTGAGCGAGCGGGCTTCTCCCTCCGCGGCCTGAAGTACGTTTTTATTACCCACGAACATGCCGACCACGTACGGGGATTGGATGCCCTTGTGCGCCGTGGTGTAAAAGTCGTGGCCAGCCCTGGAACTCTGCAAGCTCTGGGGGTGAAGGGCATCCCTGCAGAAAAGGGGCTTGAAATTCTTGGATGCAACCTCTTTCCCTTTCCTCTTCCCCATGACGCCCGCGAGCCCATGGGCCTCCGTATCGAAATGGACAGCGTAAAAGTCGGGATTGTAACAGACTTGGGCAAGGTAACTCCGCCTATCCTTTCCGAGCTTGCCGGATGTGAGACGCTTGTTTTGGAAAGCAACCACGATACAGGAATGCTCCTCTCTGGGCCTTATCCTTGGCCCCTGAAACTCCGCATCCTTGGCCCTTTAGGCCATTTGGCCAACGAGGAAGCCGCGCAAGCCCTGAAAAACTTGCGGGATTGGGCAAAGACGGTGTTTTTGGCGCATCTTTCCCAAGAGAACAACACACCCCAGCTTGCGCTGGAGACAGTAGCTCGCGCCCTCAATGGTTGGGAGGGCCACCTCTTTTTGACCTATCCCGACCGGCCGAGCGCTGTGATTTCCGGAGGATAAACCACGCCGCTTGCGGCCATGGCCCGCACGATGCGCCCCACCGAGGGCACCGCCGTGGTCCCGCTCCAAAAGTCGTCGGTTTTGCTCGTCTGGTAAACGACCACAATGGTGTACTGGGGCGCATCCCAAGGAAAGAAGGCGGCCATGGCGGTGGTGACATGGCCGGGCACATAGCCCCGTCCAGGGATAGCGATTTGCGCGGTTCCGGATTTTCCCCCCACCTTGAAGCCCGGAACATGTGCAGGCGTTCCGGTCCCACTGTTCACCGCATGCCCCAGGAATTCCCGGATCTTCTGACAGGAATTAGGCTTTGCGATCGTCCCTCGGATTTCAGGGGGGGCCGGCAGAAGATGGGGCCTAAGGAGAACCCCGTCGTTGCAGAGGGCTGCGTAGGCCGCGGCAAGCTGGATCGCCGTAACCCCTACCCCTTGCCCAAAGGAACTCACCGCCAAATCCACCTCCGTCCACTTCTCCGGCGGCCGCAAAAGGCCATTTACTTCGCCAGGTAACTCAATGCCCGTTGGGGTTCCAAACCCCATGCGTTGGAAATACGCATAGAGATTGGCTACGCCTACCCGCTGGGCGACCTGCACCAACACGGTGTTTACCGACTGCGCCAAGGCGTCGCGAAGCTGCAATGGTGGGTAGCTCTTGTTGTTCGCGTTTTTGATCGCCACGCCAGCAACGATCCTGGGAGAAGAGGCCTCAAAATATTCGGTCTCCGTAACCAACCCCAAATCCCAGGCCGCCAGGGCCACAAGGCCCTTGAACGTGGAACCCGGCTCGAAAACATCCGTCACTGCCCAGGGACGAAGAAGGGCGATGTCCGGATTTTCCGGGTCGAAGCGGGGGGACTGAGCCAAAGCTAAGACCTCGCCAGTTTTGGGATTGAGCACCACCGCACAACCCCGGTCCGCAGGAGTGGTGCGCAGAGTTGCATCAAGCTCGGACTCGCAAATCCATTGCATACGAACGTCCAGGGTAAGATAGAGATCGCGGCCGGGCTCACCGGGGTTTTCCTCCCAAAGATCGTAAGGGGTGCCATCGGCGGCGCGGAGGATCCGCAGGACCTTGGGACGGCCGCGGAGAATCGAATCGAATTGCAATTCCAAACCAGAAAGGCCGTCTCCATCCACGCCCACAAGGCCCAGGACCTCGATGGCCAAAGATCCATAAGGGTAAGCCCTTTTCCATGTGGGGAAAAAGAGAAGGCCCCGAATCCTCTGGGCTTGCGCGAGAGCGCGGAACCGCTCCGCCTTATCCAGGTCCACATTTCGCGCAAGCCATGTGAAATAGCTTTGCCGATAGACCCGGGCTTTGGCCTCCTCCCCGCTCATCCCAAGCTCTTCTTGGAGGAGCCTTACTAAAATTTCGGGGTTCGTGACGCGGAAATTGTCCACGGCAATGGAATAAGCGGGGATATCGTAGGCAAGAGGGATGCCGTTTCGGTCGTAAATGGTTCCCCGGCGGGAGGGCACTTCCACCACATCCTCCTGGATGCTCTGGGCCAAAACCTCCCACTTTTCGTGCTCGAGAATTTGCAGTTGAAACAAACGTGCCAGGACAGCGAGCCCCCCAATTCCGAGAAGGATAAATGCCAAAAGCGCTCGTTTAATTTCCATCTTCGCCCTCGATCTCCAGGTAGTGGATGCGGGAAAGATCCGCTGGCCCCATGCCGAGGGCCTTAGCCCGCTCCGCCAAAACGCTTGGGGAATAAGCTTCTCGCAGGCGATGCTCCAAAAGAAGCTTTTCCCGCGCGAGTTTCTCCAAACTCAGGGTGAGCTCCGCGCGCTCCGCTCGAAGCCTGGCCAGGAGCGTCCCTTGCCAAAGGTAAAGGAAAGCCAATCCGGCGATGAGTACGCCAAGAAGGATTAATGCCCAAATCGCCGAATTAGATTGGCCCCGGAACATCCCCTTTTAAGCCTAAGACGCGGAGCCTCTTTCGCATGGACAAAAGGCCCCTCAGGAGAAAACCTCGGGCACCTCCGCGGCCCGAAGCCGCGCCGAGCGGGCCCGCGGGTTTCGGGAGATCTCTTCCTCGGAGGGTCGCACGGGCTTTTTCGTGAGCACGGTGAGCTTCCGAAGTTGAGCTTCTCTTCGGAAGAAGTTCTTCACGATCCTGTCCTCCAAGGAGTGAAAGGAGATGACACAGATCACCCCACCGGGATTGAGAACCTCCAAAGCCTGGGGCAAAGCTTCCTCAAGGGCGGAAAGCTCGTCGTTCACGGCAATCCGCAAGGCCTGAAATGTCCGCGTCGCCGGGTGAATGCGGTACGGCCGAGGCGGGTAACAGGCAGCCACAATCCTCGCAAGCTCCGTGGTCGTTTTGATGGGCCGATTTTTGACAATGGCCTTGGCGATTTTTTCCGCGTACCTTTCCTCCCCGTACTCCCAAAGGATCCGGGCAAGTTCTCGCGCGGAAAGCTCGTTCACCAATTTTTCGGCAGTGACGGGATTATCTGGGTCCATGCGCATATCCAAAGGCCCTTCCTTTTGAAAGGAAAACCCGCGCTCCGCTTGGGAAAGGTGCCAAGAGGAAAGCCCAAGATCGAAAAGGACGCCGTCCACTTTTTCTACCCCAAGCCCCCGCAAAAGCTCTGAAAGCTTGCGAAAATTTCCCCGCACGGGAAAGAAACGGTCTCCAAATGGACTTAAGCGCGAGGTAGCAATCCGTAGGCTTTCCGGGTCCTGATCGATCCCGATCACTTTTGCCCCAAAAGAGAGAAGGGCCTCGGCGTGGCCGCCCGTTCCCACGGTGGCATCCACGATCACCTTTCCTTCCCTGGGTTCCAAAAAGCGAAGAACTTCGCGTAGGAGAACCGGCTCGTGGAAAACCCCGAAGCCTTGACCAGGCTCCATGGCTAAAGGCAAAGGAGGTTTCTTCCGGGAAGGCCCAAGGCCGCGAGGGTCTCGGGCTTGGGCCGGCCGGCCTCATCCCAGCCGCGAAGCGCGTAATAGGCCGAAAGCCAGCGCCCGAAATCCTCGGGCGTGAAGTTGCGGCCGGCAAAAAGACCGGCGCAATGGGGTTCCGAAAAGAAACGCGCGGGGAGTTTGTCCTCAGTTCGCCCGCGCGCAAGGTTGATCAACCGGTGAAGGTTTTCGATGCGCTCGCCTATTTTCATGAGCGCCGCGGGATCAACCTCCATCCCGGTGAGCGCCGAAAAAAGCGGGGCAAGGCGGTCAAAACCGAAGGGAAGAAAGTCGCAGACGATGAGGGAATTTCTCGCCGCCACCTCGTCCTGGCCCTCCTTCACGAATTTGGGGACAGAATCCGCGGTGAGTAGGCCCTGCATCTCTGCGGTGGCCGACCAAAACCGCGTGTGGGAAGCGAAATCCGCCGTGGCCAAGGAAAACCCCATGGAGGCGCAGCCTTTGGGATTCACCCCGGAAAGCTCCATCCCGCCGACCTGGATAGCAAAATATTGGGCTTCCTCCCCGAGTTTTTCCGCAGCAAGGCGCGTTCCTTCGGCAAGAAGGTCGCCAACCCCCTCGCGGAAGGCGATTTGGCGGATGAGGGTGAAAACGCCTTCGGCATCTCCGAAACGGAAGGGCAAAGGGAGAAGGCCTCGCTCGGAGGCCTCCAGGGCAAAGGAGATCACCACTCCGGTGGAGATTGTGTCTAGCCCAAAATCGTCACAAAGGAAGTTCGCGTAAGCCACGGCTTTAGCGCTCCCGATTTCCAAATTGGCTCCCAGAAATGCGGTAGTCTCGTACTCCGGCCCCTCGAGTTCAAAACCGTCCCAGCGGGCCAGTTTCCCACAGCGGATGGGGCAGTTGAAGCAGCCCCGCGGCTCCCAGGAAAGCTCCCGCTTCATCGCCTGGGAGGTGATCCCCTCGAATCCGGGAAAGCGGCAGGCCTGGAAATTGCGGGTGGGAAGAAAACCCGCCTCCTGAGCCATGCGAATCCACATGGTGGTCCCAAGCTCCTCCCGCTTTTTCCGCATGGGATGGGAAAGAAGGTCTTCAACAAGCTTCCGATTGAGCTCATAAAAGCGGGGCTCATCGGCGATAGGGATCTTTTCCGACCCAGATGGGATCACGATGGCCTTGAGGTTTTTCGCGCCCATGACGGCGCCAGCGCCGCCCCGGCCAAATTGGCGCCAAAGACCTGTGCCAATACAGGCAAAGCGCACGCCCCTTTCGCCCGCCGGGCCAATGCTCGCCACCACTGCGCCCGGATGCCTTTCCTTGAGCGCTTTTTCTGTAGCAAAAATCCCTTCTCCCCAAAGCTTTTCCGCCTCGTGAAAGAGGACGGTGTCCGGCCGAACCTCAAGATACACGGGCTTTGGGCTTTTCCCGAGGATGAGGAGGCCGTCGAGACCGAGCTTCCGTAAGGCCGGGCCGAAAAAACCGCCGGCATGGGAGTCCACCGCGGAATTCGTAAGGGGCGAGAAAAACACGACACACGAGCGTGCTGAGGTAGGGATTGGGCTCCCTGTAACCGGGCCGGTCAAAAAGATGAGCGGGTTTTCCGGAGCAAAGGGATCGGGATCAAGGCCTAGGTCGTAGAGCATCTTGAGGCCCGCGCCTTTTCCTCCCAAGAATTTTTCCCAAAGCTCAGGCGGCGGCTCCCAAACCTTCGACTCCTTTTGGGAAAGATCCACGAAGAGGATCCGGTGGAAATAACCTTTGTAGCTCATCGTAGCTCCCTATGGATGGCCAAAAGGTCAGAAAGAACGGCGTGGCCGGTGACCTCCGGACCCGCGCCCGGGCCGATCACAGTGATGGCACCAAGGGGATCGAACTCCAAGGTGAGGGCATTGAGAACGCCCGAAACTTGGGAAAGCGGATCGGAGAGGGGCAAACGCTCCGGACCCACCTTGGCCCAGACCTTCCCGTCCTCCCGCGCGGCTTCCGCCACCAGTTTCCAGCGGAAACCCTCTCGGGGCGCATTCTGAACCTCTTTGGGATCGAGCTTGACAATTCCTTCACGGGGAACTTCTTGAGCTCGGAGATCCCCGCCCAAAACCAAATTCGCAAGGATCAAAATTTTCGCGAGCGCGTCGAAGCCCTCGACATCTGCTGTGGGATCCGTCTCGGCATAGCCCCGTCTCTGGGCTTCGGCCAAAGCTTCCTCATAGGTTTTCCCCACCTCCATTTGGGTGAGGATGAAATTCGTAGTGCCGTTGAGGATTCCTCGCACGCGGCGAATGGGGGTGGCGATCCCAAAATCGATCAGGGAGAAAAGAGGAGTTCCGGCCATGACTGTACCCTCGAAACGGAATTGCACCCCCTTTTCGCGGGCCAGAGCCAAAAGCTCTTTCCCAAAGAGGGCCACCGGGCCTTTGTTTGTGGTCACCACGTGCTTTCCGAGGGAAAGAGCGGTGCGGATGTGGGAGGCCCCAGGTTCACCGGTCGCGAGATCCGTGGGGGTGAGCTCCAAAACAACCTCCGCATTCGACTCCTTGATCACGGAGAGAGCATCAAGACCAGGAGGGCTTTCCCCAAGCTCTGAAAGATCCCGATTTTCCTTCCAGGCCTTGGCCAGGGCCCCAAGATCCAGGCCTAAAGGGGAAAGGACTGTGCCGCGGCGAAGGTCATGCACAGCCACAATCTTCGGGGAAAACCCGAATCTCTCCCGAAGCCAGGAACCATGCCGGAGGAGCACCCGAACGAATCCGTATCCCACATTCCCATAACCGATTAAGCAAAGCCGCATTTCGCCTGAGTATAACGCTTGGATGGGCACCCAAAAGTTCGGATACTTAGCAGGAGAAATGAACCGTCTTGGTGCGGTCTATCTTGGGGTGATTTTGGCGGTTGCAAGCCCTGGAGGATGGGCATCGCCCGTGGCGTTTGTGCCGGTAGAAACCTACGATTTTGGGGAGATCCCCGAGGGCACGCTTGTTTGCCGGGAGTTTTTGCTCCTGAACCTAGGGGATGAGGAATTGGTTTTGGGCGCAGTGGCCCCAAGCTGCGCGTGTACCTCCGCGCCCCTTCCCAAGGATCGCCTGGCTCCCGCGGAATCCCTGCCGATCAAGGTTTGTTTTGATTCCAGCGGATACGGGGGGAAGAGGGTTTTCGAGTCCGTATCCATCCGCACCAACGATCCGGAGCGGCCTTGGCTTAGGCTTAGTCTTAGCGGTTATGTGCGGCCGGCTTTGCCCCACGAGGCTTCGGCCAAGGAGCTCTTTTCCGCGCTCTACCTTCTTTTGGATGTGCGGGATCCCGAAGCTTATGCTCGCGGCCACCTCCTCGGCGCGGTCAACCTGCCCTACCCAAACCTTTTGAAATGCTTGGAATCCCTCCCGCGCGGTCTTCCCATCTTCGTTTATGGGGAAGAAACCGAAGCGGCCACGAAAATTCTGCGCAACCTGGGATTTTTGGCCCGCGCTTTAGCGGCGGATCCGGAACGCTGGCCCTCCCTTTTTCGCTCCTTAAGCGTGGGAGAGGCCCCTCCTCCCCCCAAGATCCTCGAGGGCATTCCCGTCTTTCCCGCGGAAAATTTGGCCAAGCGTTATCTTTTGGTCCTGGACCTGCGGCCGGCCGAAATTTTCCGGGAAGGAACCTTGCCAGGGGCGATCCGGGTTGACCCTAAGGATCTTCCGCATTGGGCGGAATGGCTCCCGAAAGCCGGGGATTTAGCGGAAGGTGTGGGCCTTCAGGTGTGGGTAGTGGACGAGAACGGAAGGGAGGCGAGCGAGGCCGCCCATTTCCTTCGGGAAGCAGGGATTCCGGCAGTGTCCCTCGTCGGTGGGCTTGAGAATTGGCGGGCTCGCTACGGCCGGAGTTGGTTAATTCCACCGTTCTGGACCGAGACTCCGCCGGCTCCATAAATGCGAATTTCGCGATAC
>CAZQXP010000034.1:0-8988 GCA_964597525.1 uncultured Thermotogaceae bacterium
TCCGCTTCTTGTGATCGAAAGCCTCGTTGTCGAGCGCGAAGGGAAAACGATTTTGCGGGGCGTGGACCTAGCGGTGGAGGAAGGCGAGATCCACGCCATCCTTGGGGCCAACGGAACAGGAAAATCCACGCTAGCTTACGCGATCATGGGCCTCTCCGGATATAAGCCCAAGCAGGGACGCATCCTCTTTGCCAACGAGGACATTACAGAAAAATCTGTGACGGAACGGGCAAAGCTCGGGATTACCCTGGCCTGGCAGCAGCCGGCAAGCTTCGAGGGCCTCACCGTGGGCGAGTACCTGGAGATCTCCCGCCGGGCTGGCCGAGGCTGTGCCTCCATCGAGGAGTGCTTGGCCCTCGTAGGCCTTCCCCCAAAGAACTACCTCAATCGCACCCTAAACGACCGCCTTTCCGGCGGGGAAAGGAAACGGGTGGAACTCGCGGCAGTTTTAGCCATGAACCCGAGGCTAGCCATCCTCGACGAGCCGGACTCCGGGATCGATGTCCTCTCTCTCGACGACATCATGGAGGTAATTCGGCGCATGAACCGCGAGGGCACGACAGTGCTCCTCATCACCCATCGCGAGGAGTTCGCCCGCGCGGCCCACCGTGCTTCCCACCTCTGCGGCGGCCGGATCCTCAAAACCGGGGAATGCGAGGAGGTAGTGCGGTTTTACAAAAACTTCTGCAAGGAGTGCACCCACATCAACGAGCCGGAATTGGAACGGGTGGAGGCGAAAAGCGATGCGCCAAACAACTGAGCGCGATTACGCCCGGGAGTTTGCAGCTTTAGCGAAAATCCTGGAGAAGACGGGAGGAAACGCCCAGGCCTTGCGTAACCCAAAGATCGCAAGCCTGGTGATTCACGAAAACCGCGTTCTGGGCCTCAATGCCCTCCCTGGGCTCGAGATGGAAATCGAGCCGCTTCCTGATGGAGTTAAAGTTCACCTGAGAGTTAAACCCTTCCTCGTTTTGGAAAACCCCGTGCATCTTTGCTTTGGGGTGCTCCCGAAGGAAGGGGTTCAGCGGATCATCTCCACTTTCGAGATTGGCGCAGGGGCCCGGGTGAGCTTTCTTGCCCATTGCTCCTTCCCCAACGCCGAAAAGGTTCAGCACATCATGGAGGCTAAGATCCGCGTGGAGGAAGGGGCCACCATGGAATACAACGAGGTTCATTACCATGGGCCATTCGGGGGAGTGGAAGTTCTTCCCACGGCCCAGATCCATGTAGAAAAGGGCGGAAAATACCTCACCGAATTCAAGCTTGTCCAAGGGCGCGTGGGACTTCTGGCCCTGGATTACGACGTGCATCTCGGCCCGGAAGCTGTGGCGGAATTGGTCACCAAAGTTTACGGAAAAGGGAAGGACCGCGTGCGCATCCGAGAAGCCCTGCACCTGGAAGGCCCCTATGCCCGGGGATTGGTGAAAAGTCGCATTGTCCTTCAGGACCAGGCCGAAGCGGAATTCACCGGCGAAGCCGTAGGGATCGGCCCGTTTTCCCGCGGACACATTGACTGCACAGAGATCCTTCGGGGAACGGAGGCTAAAGCCTCGGCTGTGCCCAAGCTCGTGGTGGTGGACGAGCGAGCCAAACTCACTCACGAGGCGGCCATTGGCAGCATTGACAGAAAAGAACTGGAAACCCTCATGGCTCGTGGTCTCAGCGAAGAAGAGGCCGTGGAAACCGTGGTCCGCGGCCTCCTCCGCTAGGGGAAACCAGGAGGAAGGCGGGGGAGTAAATCCTGCGGAGTTCTAAAAGGAGGAGAAGATGAAGAGGGTTCTTTTGGCCTTAGCGCTTTTGGGCACCGGTCTTGTGGGGATCTCCGCTCCGAAAATTCAGGTGAGCACTGAACTTTATGATTTTGGAGTTGCGGTAGACGGCACGGTGGTGGAGTTCACCGTCACCATCACCAATGCCGGCGATCAAAGGCTTACTATAACCCGAGTTTCCTACAACTGCTCCTGCACAAGTTACGAGCTTCCCAAACGGGACCTCAACCCTGGGGAATCTGTGATCATGAAGATCCGGTTTAACACCACCGGCTATAGCCGCTATGTGCAGCCGGTTTCGCAAACGGTGACCCTGTACACAAACGACCCGGCGCGGCCCCAGGTAACGATCACCGTGCGGGGAACAGTGAAAACCCTTTCGCCCCACGAGGCACCCGCCAAAACGCTCAGCGACACTTTCTACCTCCTCGTGGACCTACGCGACCCCGAGAAATACGAGCAAGGACACCTTTTCGGCGCGGTGAATATCCCCCTCTCTGCGCTAGAGGCTTGGGCAGAAAAGCTTCCTAAAGACCGCGTGATCTACGTTTACGATGAAACAGGGGAGAAAAGCGCCCAGGCCGTGACGCTCCTTCAACGGAAGGGCTTGATGCTAGTTCGGGCCATCCGCGGAGGGCTCATTGGTTGGTGGCAGGAGCTGGGCGATCTTTTCTTCGTTTGGGCGGAAGGAGTAACCCCGAGCGCGCCCCAGGGCTCCCCTTATTCCGGAAGCTTCACAGTCACCCCTTCCCAGGTGGCTCGGGGTTATCAAGTAATCGTGGACGTGCGCCGGCCGGAGGAGTTCAAAGCCGGACACCTTGCCGGAGCAGTAAACGTCCCCCTCTTCACCCAGGGGGAACTTGTCGCTTGGGCCCAGACCTTGCCTCCTCAGCGCCCGGGCTACACCCTCAAACTCTGGATCGTTGACGAGGATGGAACTCGAGCTTGCTCCATTGCTAGCTACCTCCGGGACCACGGGTATCCTGAGGCCAAATGCCTCTTTGGCGGGATGAAATCTTGGAGATCCCAGTACCAAAACGAGCTCATCTGGGCTGAGGAATGAGGCAAGGAGGCTGAGGATGCGGAAGTTTTTGCTTTTGTGCTTCGCCCTTTTGGGGATGGTGGGATGGGCCTGGGCTTCCTCCGTGGAGCTCCATCTCTTTTGGTCCGCCACCTGCCCGGATTGCCACGTGATGAAGGCTTTTTTGGAGGAGCTCGCTCAGGAATATCCGGACCTCACCATTGTCGAGCACGAGGTAACTTTTGAGCCCGACAATTGGCGGCTCATGGTGACCTTGGCCCGCGCTTATGGCCTAAAAGAGGAGAAAGTGCCCATGGTGTTCGTGGGGAATTTGGCCATCACCGGGATTGGCCGAGCGGTGGAGCTCCAGATCCGCGAGGAGGTGGAGCGGTGTCTAGCCCAGGGTTGCCCCTCGCCCATGGAACGCCTCCCCGAGAAAAAGGCACGAGTCCTAAGTCCCCTGGAAATCGCTCTCCTCTTGGGAATCGCTGTGTTCGTGTTGTTCTTTGTGATCAAATGAAAAAGACGCGGGTTCTATTTCTGTGTGCCCACAACTCTGCCCGGTCCCAAATGGCCGAGGCTCTCCTTCGAGCCCTGGGAGGGGAAAAATTCGAGGTGGCAAGCGCCGGCCATACGCCCACTGAAGTTCATCCCTTGGCCATCGCTGCTATGAAGGAAATCGGGATCGATATCTCCCACCAGCGGGCCAAAAACGTGACCGAACTCTTTGGCCAGAGTTTCGACTACGTAGTCACCCTTTGCGGTGACGACGCTCCCGGATCCTGCCCATTTTTTCCGGGCGGCAAACACTACCTGCATGTCCCTTTCCCTGACCCCACAAAAGGTGGGCTTGAGGATTTCCGCAAGGTGCGCGACGCCTTGCGCACGTGGATTGAACAAACTTTCATAAAAGGGGAGCCCCATGCGTAAAGCGCTTTTGGGAATTCTCGTGTTGGTGGTTGGCCTTGCGGCGTTCTCCGTGGAGGTCCTTTTCTTCTACGACGAAGGCTGCCCCCACTGCAAAGAGGTGTGGATTTTTTTGACCGATCTGCAAAACCAAGGGCTTTCTTTTGAGCTTAAAACCTACGAGATCCACGCTCCTGAAAACTGGCAGCTTCTTTTCCGGCTTCTTTCCGTCTACGGCGCGGAAGTGGGGCCTGTGCCCATCCTGTTTGTGGGCGATGTGGCTGTGGTGTACGAGACCTTCTACGGCCTTAGCCCAACCCCCCAGCGTTTTTCGGGGCTGGCGTACCAGATGGTATTGGAGGAAGTGATCCAACAGGCCATCGAGAAGAACGCGCCTTCCCCGCTTTCCCGTCTTCCCCAAACCGCCACCACCGCGGTGCTCTTTCTCCCACCCGATGAAACTCCCGCAACCATTCTTTATCAGGACCTCGTAGCCCGCTTGAGCTTGGCATTCCCTGACCTTGGGATTCAAACCTTGAATCCCGCCACCCCAGAGGGCCGCGATCGCTTCGAAAAACTCTCCCGCCTGTACGGAGCGAAAGGGGAACCTCCGGCCCTCTTTGTGGGCAACCTCGCCTTGGTGGGCAACCGACTCTTCCTCCCTCGCAAGGAGCCTCTTCTTTATCCCAGCGACGAGGCGGAAAAAACTATTTGGGAGGAAACGCGCAAGGCCGTTGTGGAAAAAGCGACATCACCTTTGGATCGGCTGGCCCTGCGGGAAAGGCTCACCTTGGGAGCGGTGGTAGCGGGCGCGGCTCTGGATTCCATCAACCCCTGCGATTTTGCCGTTTTGGTCCTCCTTTTAGGGACACTCCTTGTGGTGGGGAAGCGGACGAAGGTAATTTGGGCAGGCCTTGCCTTCGCCGCCGGCGTGTTCGTCACCTACTACCTCACCGGCTTCGTCCTTTACTCCATCCTCGGGATCACTGTAGGGACCCGGGCCTTCCGCGTTCCTTTTATTTACGCGGTCTCCTCTTTGGCCATCCTCGTCGGCCTTTGGGAAATGAAGGATCTCCTTTGGTACGGTAAATGGTTCTCCATTGAAGTTCCGGAGAGCTGGAAGCCTTCGGTGAAAAAACTCACGTCCAAAGCAATTTCCGTGCCGGGCGCATTTGTGGTTGGTTTGATCGACGCCCTTTTCCTTGCGCCCTGCACCTCCGGACCGTACCTCGTAATCCTCACTCTCCTTTCTCAGACCACCACCCGCGTGCAGGGGGCGCTTTGGCTTCTTTTGTACAACTTCATCTTTATCCTCCCTATGATCGCCATTGCTTTCCTTGTCCACCTGGGGATCACGACGACGGCCCGGGCGGAGCGCTGGCGCCAAGCGAAACTGGGCTGGCTCCACTTCACCACCGGGTTGGTCATGGTTTTCCTCGGTGTGGGAATGATTGTGGGCGCTTCCCTGGGCTACTTGTGAAGAAACTTTTCGAAAAGGATGGGGCACCAAAGAATCCCGGAAAAGCGCGTTAACCTTTATTCCCAGCAAACTGCAATTGCCACAGGGCCCAAAAGAGGCCCTTCTTTGCCAAAAGCTCCTCCACCGTTCCCTCTTCCACGAGCTTCCCGTCATGGATAACAAGGACGCGGTCAGCATTGCGGATCGTGGAAAGCCTGTGGGCGATGGCGATGGTGGTGCGGCCGGCCATGAGGCGCTCCAGCGCCTCCTGCACCAAGGCCTCGGTGTGGGAGTCCACATTGGCGGTAGCTTCGTCCAGAATCACCAGTTTCGGATCCGCCGCCACCGCCCGCGCCAGGGAAAGGAGTTGACGCTCGCCCACGGAAATCCTCATCCCCCGCTCCTTGACGTCAGTGGCATAACCCTCAGGGAGCCTGAGGATGTACTCGTGCACGCCCACGAGTCCCGCCGCGCGCTCCGCTTCCTCTGGACTTAACCCGCCGTTCCACATGCGAATGTTGTCCCAAACGTTCCCTGTAAAGAGGAAAACGTCTTGGGGAACAAGGGCCAAATGCCGCCGGTACTCCCTAAGATCAAGCTCCTCGAGGGGCACGCCGTCAATGAGAATTTGCCCCTTTTGGGGGCGATAAAACCCGAGGATGAGATTAATGATCGTGGTTTTTCCCGCGCCGGTGGGGCCCACGATGGCGATCTTTTCGCCCGGCCGTACCCGGAAGGAAACGCCCCGCAAAACCCATTCCTCGTCGTTATAGGCAAACCAAACATCGCGGAATTCGATTTCCCCGCGCAGGGAAGGGACAGGCTTTTTCCCGCTGGGCTCTTTGGGAAGATCGAGAAAGAGGAAAATCCGTTCGGCCGCAGCCATCGCGGCCTGAAGCACGTTGTACTCCTCAGAGAACCGCACAAGAGGCTGGAAGAGGATGCGGATATAGCTCAGGAAGGCAATGAGGCCGCCCAGGGTGAACACCCCGGAAAGAACCCCGCGGCCACCGTACCAAATGAGGAAGGCCATGGCGATGTTTTGCATCACCGCCACTGCGGGCTGGAAGAGCCCAAAGGCCATAATCGTGCGCATCTGGGCCCGGAAAAATTGGCGGTTGATCTCCTGGAAACGCTTGAGACTGCGGAGCTCCTGCCGGAAAAGCTGGATTACGGCCATTCCCGAGAGGCTTTCCGCAAGGTACGCGTTAAGCTGGGCCAACACCTTCCGGGCCTCCCGATAAGCGGCCCGCGCTTTGCTCCGGAACCAGAACGCCAACCCTCCGATCACCGGCGCAAAAGCCAAAAGGTAAAGGGTGAGTTTGGCATTCAAGCGGAACATGATGGCCAAAACGCCCAGCATCATGAAGAAGTCCTGAATGAGGCTCACGAGGGCCCGGGTGTACATCTCATTGATGGCGGCTACATCGTTTGTGGCCCGGGTCACGAGCCTCCCCACGGGCTCCCGATCCAAAATGCCCATGGGAAGACGCAAAAGATGGCCAAAGATCTCCCGGCGCATGTCGAACATGATGCGCTGGCCCGCGTACTGCAGGGTATAGACCTGACCATAAGCGAGCCCGAAACGCAGAAGGAGAAAGCCCAAGAAGACCAAAGCCAAGAGGCCAAGAAGCCGATACTGGGGCGTCCTTAAACGCCAAACCTCATCCCGCGGGAGCTTTTTGAGGTCTTCCTCAGGGATGGCATAGCCCTTGGGCGTGACGAGGAAAAACTCGGGATGGCGGAGGGCCACCTCGGCTTCGGGCGCTTGAGGAGGAATGAGGAGCCAACGGCCCCCCAATTTCCCCCTGCGCTCCCATTCTTCCCGGAGCTCTGAAGGAAGGTCCTTATCGCGCACAAGGTAACGGCCATCCCCAAGGCTGATGGCCGCCACCTCGGCGGGTGGTTCAGCCCGCACTTCCACCCACGAAGGAACGAGCACCTCGTCCACGGCAATTTTGGTGATGTAAGGAAGGACGAGCTCAATCACGGAGATCCCGCCGCTCAAAAGAAGGGCGAAAAGAAAGAGCTTCCAATAGGGTCGTGCGTAACGGAGAAGGCGGCGGAGAAGCCGAAGATCAAAGGCCTTCCCCAACTGCTCCTCTTCCCAATGGGCGTGCGAATGAGGACCGATCATCGGGTAAGGGCCGCCTGAAGCTCCGCAAGGTGGGCATAAAGCCCGCCCCGGCGGAGAAGTCGCTCGTGATCCCCTTCTTCCACGATCCGCCCCTCCGAAAGCACCACAATCCAATCCGCATTGCGCACAGCCGAGATACGGTGGGCCACGACGATGGCGGTCTTCCGCCGCAAAACCTCCCGCAGGTTACGCAAAATCTCCTCCTCCACTTGGGCATCCACGGAGGAAAGGGCGTCATCGAGGATGAGGATGGGCGGATCCAAAAGAAGGGCCCGGGCAATGCCAATTCTTTGCCGCTGGCCTCCAGAAAGGGTAAGGCCCCGCTCCCCTACCACCGTATCCAAACCTTCGGGAAAGCTTCGGATCTCCTCGGCAATTCCCGCGAGCTCCGCGGCCCGCCAGATCTCCTCCTCTGTGGCCTCGGGCCGACCGTAGGCGATGTTCTCGCGAAGGGTGGTGGAGAAGAGGAAGACGTCTTGAGGAACCATGCCAATCAAACTCCTAAGCTCCGAAAGGGAAAGCTCCCGCACATCGGTTCCGCCCAGGAAAAGCGTTCCCGGCGGCGGATCGTAAATCCTCGGAATGAGCCGAACGAGCGTGGATTTTCCTGATCCGGTAAGTCCTACCACGCCCAACGTCATCCCTTCTTCGATCCGCAGGTTGATCTCCCGCAGCGCAGGCTTAGCTACTCCGGGATAGAAAAACGTGAGGTTTCGGAACTCGATGGTCTTGGAAGCCGGAAGAGGCTTAGGTTTCGGCGGGCTTTGGATCGCGGGCTCGGTGGACAGGATCTTTTGGATGCGGGCCATGGAGGCCGCGCCCCGCTGGAGCACGTTCACCACCTGGCCCAAGGCCATCATGGGCCAAACCATCATTCCCAGGTAGCTCGTGAAGGCCACAAGATCGCCCAAGGCCAGCTCTCCAGCAAGAACCCCCCGCCCGCCAAACCAGAGGATCAAACCCGTCCCTAACCCTGCCAAAAATCCCACCGTGGGCTCGAAAACTCCTTGAATACGGACCAGAGCCATGTTAGCTTGAACGTTGCTCAAGTTTGTCTCGTGGAAGACCCGCTCCATCCCCTCTTCCCGGGCGAAGGCGCGGATTACCCGCACACCGGAAAGGCCCTCCCGCACGCGCTCCGTAAGCTGGGAAAAAGCCTCTTGCACACGCTGGAAACGGCGATGCACCACCCGGCCGAATTTCAACACCACGAGCGCCAAAAACGGCAGGGGAATAAAAGCGTAAAGGGTGAGCCACGGGGAAATCCCCACCATGGCCGCGAGGGAAAAGGACACGATGAAGAGGGCATCCGAAGCCATGAGCACACCCTGTCCGCACGCGAAGCGAATGGCCTCCAGGTCGTTTGTGGCATGGGCCATGAGCTCACCGGTGGGGTGCTCTACATAGTAGCTTTGGGGAAGGCGGAGGAGATGGGCATAAAGGCGGTTACGCAAATCCTGCTCGATGAGGCGGGAGGTCCCAAAAATAAAATAGCGCCAACCGAAGCGAAAGAGGAAAACGAGGATGGCAATGGCTACAAGGTAAAGGGCATAGTGGGTGAGAGAAGCTCCTTTCCCGGCGACAAGATCATTCACCGCATTTCGGACAATAAGGGGGACCAGAAGTTGGAGCCCATCCACGATGAAAAGGGCGATGACGCCGAGGAGAAGGCGCCAGCGCCTTTTCCAGAGCTCCT
>CAZQXP010000035.1:0-8755 GCA_964597525.1 uncultured Thermotogaceae bacterium
AAATCCGTGAGGGCTGCGCCCACTCCCAGCCCTTGCCAGGGGTCGGCCACAAGGACACAAAACTCCGCGGTTTTTCCTCCCTGAAGAAGGCACAACCTGGCCTCCCCCACTAATACCCCTTCGATCTCCGCCACGATCACCAAGGATTCCGCATCGAACATCTCCTGTGCCCGGGAAAGGACGGCCTCGACGGAGCGGACCTCGAAGCGACGCCACAGGGTTTCAGGGCTGCAAGCGAGGATCATCCTTCGCCAGGCGGGAAGGTCGGACCGGGTGATAGACCGCAGAAAAGCCGTCTGGCCATTCCGCAGAAGGACGCTACGGCCGCGAAGCCGCATCTTTCATTCCTCAACCGGATCGATACGGACGGCACAGGCCTTGAGGCCAGGGATCTTGGCCCAGGGGTCCAAGGGAAAAGCAGGGGTGAGCATATTGGCCGCAGCCTCGCCGAAATGGAAGGGAATGAACACCGTGCCCTGGGGTACCCTTTCCGTGATCTTGGCCCGCACCGTGATGGAGCCCCGTCGGGAAGAAACCCGTACCCGCCCACCCTCTTTTACCCCGAGGGCCTTGGCATCCCGGGGGTTCAGCTCCACGTAGGCCTCCGGCGCGAGCTCCTCCAGGCCCTCTACCCGTTTGGTCATGGTACGGGTGTGGTAGTGCCAAAGGATGCGGCCGGTGGTGAGAATGAACGGGAACTCCGAATCCGGGGGATCCAAAAGCTCCCGGTGCTCCACAGGATGGAACTTTCCCCGTCCCCTTGGAAACCGATCCTTGTGGAGGAAAGGCGTTCCCGGATGATCTGGGGTAGGGCAAGGCCACTGGATTCCCCCGCTTTCCAGCCGGGAATAAGAAATCCCGCCGTATATGGGGGTGAGGTGGGCAATTTCCTCCATCACTTCTGCCGGGCTTTCGTAGCGCATGGGGTAGCCAAGCCGGGTGGAGAGCTCACAGATGATTTGCCAATCGGGCTTAGCCTCGCCAGGAGGGGGAAAGGCTTTCCGCACCCGTTGTACCCTTCGCTCGGTGTTCGTGAAAGTTCCGTCTTTTTCAGCGAAGGTTGCCGCAGGCAAAACTGCGTGGGCAAAGCGCGTGGTTTCGGTGGGGAAAATGTCCATCACCACTAGCAGCTCCAGGTTCTCCAAAGCTTTGGCTACGTGGGGAATTTCCGGGTCCGAAACCATGGGGTTTTCGCCCATGATCAGCAGGGCCCTGATCTTTCCTTCCAGGGCGGCCTGGAACATCTCCACCACCGTGAGCCCCGGCTCTGCGGGGATGGGGACCCCCCATGCCCGTCCGAACTTTTCCCGGACGTCAGGCTTGGAAATCGGCTGATAGCCAGGGAGGAAATCGGGAAGGGCGCCCATGTCGCAGGCGCCCTGCACGTTGTTTTGGCCGCGGAGGGGGTTTACCCCAGTGGAGAGACGGCCCACGTTTCCCGTAAGGAGGGCCAGGTTGGCAATAGCCAGTACATTCTCCGTGCCGAAGGGGTGTTGGGTTAAGCCCATGGCGTAAAAGATCATGGCCCGCTCGGCTTGACCGAAGGCCCGGGCCGCGGCCACCAGCTTCTCCGCGGGGATTCCCGTGATTTTTTCCACTGCCTCCGGCGTGTACTTTTCCACCGCAGCCCGGAAATCCTCAAAGCCCTCGCAGCGCTCGGCGACAAACTTTTCGTCCCAAAGCCCTTCCTTCAGGATAACGTGGCAAAAGCCGTTGAGCCAGGCCACATCTGTTCCGGGTCGCGGCTGCAAATAGAATTGGGCTTTTTCCGCGAGCTCGATCCGGCGGGGGTCCACCACGATTAAGGTCGCCCCTCTTCGCACCGCGCGCAGGATCTCTTGGGCCACGATGGGATGGGCCTCGATGGTGTTGGATCCCGTCACCAAAATGCATTCAGCACCGGTGATCTCTTCGATGGAGTTAGTCATCGCCCCGGAACCGAAGGCCAGGGAAAGCCCAGCCACCGAGGGCGAATGGCAAAGGCGCGCGCAGTGATCCACATTGTTCGTGCCCAGTGCTGCCCGCACCATCTTTTGGAAGAGGTAGTTCTCCTCGTTGGTGCATTTAGCAGAGGCCAGAGCTCCAATGGCCTGAGGCCCATATTTTTCCCGGATCGCTAGGAGCTTTTCTGCCACCAAATCCAAGGCCTCCTCCCAGGTGGCCTCGCGGAAATCTTTTCCCTTGCGGATCAAGGGGCGGGTCAAGCGGTCCTCGTTGTGGACAAAGGAGAGCCCAAAGTGGCCCTTGACGCACAGGCGAAAGCCTTGGTACCCGCCGGAAACGCGCACGATTTTGTTATTTCGGATGTGCAAGGTAATGGGGCAGCCACAGCCGCAAAACGGACAAACAGTTTCCACTTTTTTAAGCTCCCACTCCCGGCCTTGAAAGCGCCGGGCTTTTTCGGTGAGGGCGCCGGTGGGACAGACGGCCACGCATTGGCCGCAGAGCTCGCAATTCACTTCGGTAAGGGGCCGGCCCAGCCCCGTGCTTACTTGTGTGGAAAATCCACGGAAAGCGAAATCCAATACCCCCCTTCCTTGGATTTCCTCGCAGGCCCGCACACACCTTCCGCAGAGGATGCACTTTTCCGGCTCATAACGGATGAAGGGGTTATCCTCCCGAGGAGGAAGTTTTCTCCTTTCATGGTCTTCGCCCACGAAGCGGTTTTCCGCAAGGCCAAATTCGTAAGCATAGCGCTGAAGCTCACAGGAGCCGTTGCGCTCGCAGGTGAGGCAGTCCTGGGGATGGTCCGAGAGGATGAGCTCAAGATTCAAGCGCCGGAGATTTCGCAATTTCTCGGTGTTGGTGAAAACTTCCATGCCCTCTTCAGCAAGGTGATAACAAGCCGTAAGGAGGCGGCCATTGGCCTCCACTAAGCACATGCGGCAAATTCCCGCCGGCGAAAGGGCGGGGTGGTGACAAAGATGGGGGATCTCAATGCCCGCGGCCTCCGCCGCCTTAAGGAGCGTAGTTCCCACGGGCACCTCCACTTCTTTTCCGTCTATCTTTAGGCGTACGGTGTTCATCGCGCGGTGATCGCCCCCTTTGGACAAGCAGAAACGCAGGCTCGGCAACGCACACAAAGCCTCAGTTCAATTCTATGAGGCTTTCCCTTTTCTCCGAAGATCGCTCCCTGCGGGCAAGCGCGGGCGCACAGCCCACAGCCAACGCAAAGCTCAGGATCAATTTGATAAGCCAAAAGAGCACGACAAAACTTTGCTGGACATTTTCCCTCAAGGTGAGCTTCATACTCAGAGCGGAAATAGCGGAGGGTGGTGAGGACGGGATTGGGTGCGGTACGGCCCAGACCACAAAGCGAGGCCTCCCGCACGCCCAAAGCCAGTTCCTCGAGGAGCGAGAGATCCCTGGGTTTTCCGCGGCCTTGGGTGATCCTGGTGAGGATTTCTAGCATCCTTTTTGTCCCCAAGCGGCAGGGAGGGCACTGTCCGCAGGACTCAGCCTGGGTGAACTCCAAAAAGAACCGCGCCAGCTCCACCATGCATGTATCCTCGTCCACCACAACCATGCCGCCCGAGCCCATCATGGCACCGGCCTGGGTAAGGGATTCGTAGTCAATGGGCAAATCCAAAAGCTCCGCGGGAAGACATCCGCCGGAAGGCCCTCCAATCTGCACGGCTTTGAACTGCTTCCCCTCTGGGGGGCCGCCGCCGATTTCGAAAATCAGTTCCCGTAAAGTAATGCCCATGGGAACTTCTACAAGCCCGGTATTTTTCACCTTTCCTGTGAGGGAGAAGATCTTTGTTCCAGGCGATCGTGGGGTTCCCATGGACCGAAACCATTCCGCGCCGTGGGCAATAATGAGAGGGACATTGGCCCAGGTTTCCACGTTGTTAATGACTGTGGGCTTTCCGAAGAGGCCGGATTCCACGGGATAGGGCGGCCGCGGCCTGGGCTGGCCCCTCCTTCCCTCAATGGAGGCGATTAAAGCCGTTTCCTCCCCGCACACGAAAGCGCCGGCACCCTCGAAAACATGAAGCCGGAAGGAAAAGCCGCTGCCCAAGATGTCTTTACCTAGCAGCCCAAGCTCTTCGGCCTGGGCAATAGCCATGCGCAAATGTTTCACGGCAAGAGGGTATTCGGCACGCACGTAGATGTAACCCTCATCCGCGCCAACGGCGTAGGCGCCGATGATCATGCCTTCGATAATGGAATGGGGACTGCCCTCCAAGACGCTCCTATCCATGTATGCCCCGGGATCGCCCTCATCGGCGTTACAAATCACGTACTTTTTCTTGCCAGGAGCACGATAGCAAAGCTCCCACTTTTTCCCCGTGGGAAAACCAGCCCCTCCTCTTCCTCGTAGCCCTGAGCGTTTTACTTCTTCAATTATCTCTAAGGGGCTCATTTGTAGAGCCTTATATAGCGAAAAATAACCGCCACAAGCGATGTACTCTTTAATGTTGAGCGGATCTATTAACCCACAGTTTCTTAGCACTACTTTCCTTTGCTTGCTGTAGAAGTTCAAATCCCGGTCAGAAGAAATTTGTCTTAATGCTGGTGAAAGCAAATATGGCTCACCTTTCTCGCCCTGAATTTGACAAAGGGCCCATTCCGGTGTGAGATCATTTCGCGACCATGCGGCTACTAAGGTATCGGCTTTTTCTTCGTCGATTTGTTGATAAATTAATCTTAAACCGGAAGGGATGCGTAGTTCCACCAAAGGTTCTCGACTGCAAAAGCCGAGACAAGCGGTTTTGCCTATCGTAAAATTTAGACCGTGTCTTTCTAACCCTTTTGCGATTTTGATATAAACCTTATCCGCACCAGCGGCTAACCCGCAGGAAGCCATGCCTACCAGAATCTTCCCGTGTGGAGGGAAAAGTTCTCTTTCCCCTTCCTCACGGAGTCGCTCAAGATCTCTCCGAGTTTTGATCTTGGTCATAAAAATTCTCAATAAGGTGTAGAGCCTTATCGGGCGTGAGACGACCAAAGAGCCTGCCCCCGATAACCATTACTGGTGCGAGACTACAGCAGCCAAGGCATCGAACAATTTCTAAACTGACTTCCAAATCTTTGCTTGTTTCCCCGGGCCGAAGCCCAAGCTTTTCTGCCACTTTTTTCACAATTTCCGTCCCTCCTTTTACATGGCAAGCCGTGCCCAAACAAATCCTTATGTGGCGTTTTCCTCGCGGACTTAACGTAAACTGCGCATAAAAAGTTGCAACACCAAATACTCGACTAAGAGGAATTTTCAAGTATTGAGCCACTTCGTCCAGGGCTTCGGGAGGAAGGTAATGGAAATTATCCTGGACAGCTTGTAGTAGGGGAATGAGATTATGAGGCTCCCTTGGCCAGCGAGACAAAACCTTCTCTAGCTTTAACCCCTCCTTATCCCCTTTCACAGAGATGAAAAATACTCCGAAGGCGAGGGTCTCGTCAAACGTCTTTTGGAGATTTGTCGTGCCCCTTTTCCTTTGGTAAGCTAGTTTTTGTGTTGAAAGGGGGGCAGGTGCAAAAAAGCCTATCAGTAGTATGGTTTCAGGCGGCAGGCTGCACCGGCTGTTCCATATCCCTTCTCAACGCTGATTATCCCAGCATCAAAAATCTCCTTTTGGACGAAATTGTTCCGGGGAAAGCTTTGGCGCTGCGCTTTCACCTTACCCTCATGGGGCCCACGGGCCAGCCGGCTTTAGAGGTGCTCCGGCAGGTCCCTTTAGAGGAGGCCGGGGATTACATTCTTGTCGTAGAGGGCGCTATTCCCACCGGCAACCCAAATTTTGGAAAAGTTGGGGAACTTTCCATGGCTCAGCACCTTTTATCACTGGCGGATAGAGCCCAGGCTGTGGTGGCCCTGGGCACCTGTGCCGCCTTTGGGGGTATACCCGGGGCTTCTCCTAACCCTACCCTGGCCATGGGCGTTCAAAAATTCCTTCAAAGGGAGAACAAAAGCGTTCTTGTGGTGAATGTTCCGGGATGCCCTCCGCATCCGCGCTGGTTTGTGGAAACTCTGGCCTATCTTTTGGCTGGACAAATCCCTAGGCCGCAGGACTTCGATGAGCTAGGAAGGCTGAAGTTCGTTTATTCCAAGCTGATCCATGAGGGCTGTCCTCGACGCGCCGATTTTGATGTGGGCCGCTTCGCCCGAGCTTTCGGTGAAGAAGGGTGTCTGTACGAACTTGGCTGCAAAGGACCTTACACATGGGCCCATTGCCCTTATCACGCTTGGAATGGCGGGGTGAATTGGTGCATTAAGGCGGGACATCCGTGTATTGGCTGTGCTGAGCCGGAATTCCCCGATTTTCCGGCGCCTCTTTTCCGCAAAATTACGGAGCCTGCTTATAGGAGGACAAAATGAGGGTGGTCGCGGTTGACCCCATAACCCGGATTGAGGGGCATCTCAAGGTCGAGCTCACCGTAGAAGACGGAAGGATTGTGCGTGCCCGCTCTTCGGGAGCCCTTTTCCGTGGGATTGAGATCATCTTGGTCGGCCGCCACCCCCTCGACGCTCAGCGCATCACCACCCGCATATGTGGGGTTTGTCCTATTGCCCATTCCACTGCGGCCTCTTTCGCTTTGGATGAAGCACTGGGGATTTCCCAGGAGATACCTCAAAACGGAAGGATTCTGCGCAACCTTATTTTTGCGGCAAACTGGCTACACAACCATATTCTCCACTTTTATCATCTTTCCCTCCCGGACTACGTGTCTTTCCGTGGCCTCCCCCTTTCGGAATTTTTGTCCTCGGGAGCGGAGGAAGAGCGCTGTTCTTCTGAAGAAAACGAGAAACTTGTTCAACATTACCTTGCGGCTCTGGAGGTACGGAGGAAGGCTCACGAGCTTCTGGCTCTTCTCGGCGGAAAGATGCCCCACGATATGGCCATTGTGCCCGGCGGGGTGTGTTTTCGTCCTGATCCTGCAACACTTTTAGCCTTTCGCTTTCGTCTTGCGGAAATCCGGAGTTTTCTGGAGAACATTTATGTTTCGGATGTGCTTTTGCTCTGTCGGCGCTATGCTGATTATTTTGAAATGGGGAAAGTGGGGAGGCTCCTGACCTTTGGGGCCTTTCCTGAGGGGAACTTTGGGCTGGAAGGCCGCCTTTTCCCCGCGGGCTTGGTGAAAGATGGCGAGCCAGAAAAATTGGATCCCCAACAAATTCTGGAGGGCGTGGAGAGCTCCTGGTACCGAGGAGAAAAAGCCCACCCTTGGGAGAACTCCACCCATCCCGACCCGCAAAAAGTGGAGGGCTACTCCTGGGTAAAGGCGCCCCGGTACAGAGGCGAAGCCTACGAAGTTGGCCCGGCTGCCCGAGTTGCCCTGAATCTTCTTTGGGGCCCTCAAGATTTTCGCCGTTTAGCCAGGGAGCTTTTGGGAGAGGCCGGCGTGGGTCCCGAGGCCCTGAGTTCCGTGATGGGCCGTCACCTTTCGCGGGCCATCGAAGCCGTTTTTCTAGTGAAAAGGATGGACGGATGGCTTTCTCAAGTGGATTTGGACCAACCGGTGGCGAAGGCATTCCACATTCCTCGCGAGGCGGAAGGACAGGGCCTCACCGACGCTCCCCGCGGGGCTTTGGGACATTGGCTGCGCATAAAGGACGGGAAAATTGCGCATTACCAAGTGATCTCGCCAACCACCTGGAACGCCTCCCCTCGGGACGAGAAAGGCAAACCCGGCCCTATTGAGGAAGCCTTGGAGGGAACGAAAGTTGGAGATAACGCCCTCCTTGTTGCAGGAAGAATTGTGCGTTCCTTCGACCCCTGCATGGCGTGCGCCGTGCAATAGGAGGTGAAGATGCTGGTTTCCACGTTAAAACCCAAAGAGGAAATTCTTGGGTATCTGAGGGATGGAGAGCGCGTATTCGTGGTGGCCTGCGGCGGCTGTGCCGAGGTTTGCGAGGCTGGAGGAGAAAAGGCCCTAGAAGAATTGCGTTCTACTCTGGAGACTTCCGGTCATCCCGTTGTTGGGGGGAAAGCTTTCCCCTTTCTTTGCAACAAAGCTTTGGTGGGAATTGGTCTTTCTCGGGTCAGCGGGAAGGTGGAAGAAGCGGATGCGGTATTGGTGGCGGCCTGTGGGGTAGGCGTACAAACAGTGGCTTCGGTTTTGGAAAAGCCGGTATTTCCAGCATCCAACACCTTGACCTATGGCGCTTTTCAAGGGATCTGGCCTTCAGAGGAACGTTGTGCGCGCTGCGGGGAGTGTATTTTGGCCTATACCGGGGGAATCTGCCCTCTCACCGTTTGCCCAAAAGGCCTTTTACATGGTCCGTGCGGCGGCTCGTATCAAGGGGAGTGCGAGGTGGAAAAAGGACGGCCCTGCGGATGGCAGAGGATCTACGACCGTCTGGCAAAAATCGGCCGTTTAGATCTTTTTGTGCGCTTCAAACCTCCCAAGGACCGTCAAAAAGAATTTGATGTACCCCTTTCCCGGCGCAAAAGCATCTTTTGGGCCTTGGAATACGTGGAGGAGGAAGGATGAAATTCCGGGAACGGCTGGCCAAAGGGGAATTCGTCATCACCTGTGAGGCCGCACCGCCCAAGGGAACGGACACCCATGAAGCTTTGGAAAACGTGCGACGCCTGGCCCCTTGGGTGCATGCCTTCAACGTCACGGATCTTCAGTCCTCTGTAGTGCGCATGAGCTCCTGGGCCCTTTGTGCCCTCATTAAGCGCGAGGGCTTCGAGCCCATCCTTCAGGTAACCTGCCGGGACCGAAATCGTTTGGCCCTGCAGGCCGATCTTCTGGGTGCCTGGGCTTTGGGGATTGAGAACGTGTTGGCCCTCACCGGCGACTATCCCAC
>CAZQXP010000036.1:0-8529 GCA_964597525.1 uncultured Thermotogaceae bacterium
GGAAGGGGGCCTGGCCTGCCAGGCCCCCTTTTTATTTCAGGAGGTGAAAGTGGGCCTTATTGTCATTGAGCGGGCGCGCATCGCCGACCTTTTCGGAACTTATCTGGAATCAGGCTACGTGATCGTGGAAGGGGAGAAAATCGCCAAAGTGGGGGCAGGGCTGGCTCCCGAGGTTCCTGGCGCCCACCGCATCGACGCCCAGGGTTTCCTCCTTACCCCGGCCCTTGTCAATGCCCATGCGCACCTTTATTCCTCCTTGGCCCGGGGGATTTTTTTGCGGGAGTTTTCGCCCAAAAGCTTTGGGCAAATTTTGGAGCAGCTTTGGTGGAAACTCGATCGCGCCTTGGATTTGGAGGGCGTCTACCTTTCCGCTTTGGTGGGAGGTCTTGCCCACCTCAAGCGAGGTGTGAGCGTCATCTTCGATCACCACGCCTCACCGAACGCCATCTTGGGGTCTCTTTCCCAAATCAAGCGGGCCCTCTCCGAGCTTGGGCTTCGAGGGGATCTTTGCTATGAGGTTACCGACCGCGGCGGACCAAAAGAACGGGATCTGGGGATCGAGGAGAATGTGCGCTTTGCCAAAGAAGAGCGGGTTTTAGGGCGATTCTCTTCGCACTTTGGTCTCCACGCTTCTTTTACCCTCTCCAACGAGACCCTGGAGAAATGCCGAAGCGAAGCGGAGCCCCTTGGGCTTGGCTACCACAGCCATCTTGCCGAAGGGAAGGAGGATCCCCTCGATTCCCTCCAAAAATACGGGATGAGAACAGCAGAGCGCCTGGATCAGTTCGGGATCCTCAAAGAGAACTCCATTTTGGCCCACGGGATCCAACTTTCCCAGGCGGAGCTGGAGCTTCTTTCCGAGCGAAAGCCCACGATTGCCCACAACCCCCGCTCCAACATGAACAACGCGGTGGGTGCAGCCCAGGTGGAGAAAATGGTGGCCCGTGGAATCCCTGTGGCCTTGGGAACGGACGGCTTTGGCTGCGATATGTGGGGAGAGCTCCTTTCCGCCCGACTTTTGGCCCACCATGCGGAAGCGAACCCCGTGGCCTTCGGGGATGATGTCGCCAAAAAACTTCTCCAAGAGAACTATCTCCTTGCGGAGCGGGCCTTCGGCATTCCCTTTGGCAAAGTGGCCCCAGGCTATGCGGCGGATCTCGTCCTTTGGGATTATCTTCCTCCCACGCCCCTTAGTGCGGAAAACCTCCTTTCCCATCTCCTTTTTGCCAACATCACCGAAGGGTTTAGGGCTCTCTATGTTCTTGTCGCTGGCGAAATTCGCCTAGCACAAGGGAAAGTCCTGGACCTCGACGAGGCGGAAATTTTGGGGCGCGCGCAAAAGAAGGCCCAGGAAATCTGGAAGAAAGTCTAGGGGGTGAGGGATGCCCACGGAACTCCGGCCCCTTCCGTTTGAGAAGCTTTTACGCTGGGTCCTCACGGAGCTTCGGGAAAATCGATCCGTCTTTGGTATCCCGCGAGAACTTTTCTATGAGCCTCGGCCTGAGCCCTTCTCCACGGAAATTTTCGGCGAAACTTTAGGGACCCCTATCGGTCCTTCGGCCGGCCCCCATACCCAAATGAGCCAAAACATCGTCTCCGCTTGGCTCTGCGGCGGAAGATTCATCGAGCTCAAGACCGTGCAGATCCTTGACGATCTCACCATCCCCAGGCCCTGTATCGATGCGGCCGATGAGGGCTACAACGTGGAGTGGTCCCAGGAGCTCCGGCTCCATCAGTCCGCCCGGGAATACATCCACGCCTGGGCCTTAATCCACATTCTCCGGAAGGCCTTGGGCTGGGATAAGTACCCCCTGGCCACGGTCTTCAACATGAGCGTGGGCTACAACCTTGAGGGGATCAAAAGCCCGGCTATACAGGGTTTTTTGGCCCAGCTTTCCAACGCCTCTGAGACTCTAGAGGAGATTCGTGAGATCCTGCGGCGTGAGGCCCCAGAATTCGCGGATCTGGAAATTCCCACGAGGGTCTCTCAGAGCGTGACCCTCTCCACGATGCACGGCTGTCCCCCTCATGAGATCGAGGCCATCGCCGAGTTCCTTTTGGAGAGGGGCTTTCACACCTTCGTGAAGCTCAATCCCACCCTTCTTGGGAAGGACCGGGTCATGCGCATCCTCCACGATCATCTGGGCTTTCGGGAAATTGAAATCCCCGATTCCGTGTTTGAGCACGACCTTCAGTACGAGGACGCGCTCCCTCTGATCCGTCGGCTGCAAAAAAAGGCCCGGGGTCTTGGCTTAACGTTCGGGGTGAAGCTCACGAACACGTTGGCCATGCGGAACCACCGGCAGGTCCTTCCCGGCGAGGAAATCTACATGTCCGGAAGGGCCCTTTACCCCATCACCATAAACCTCTTTTGGCGCCTTTTCTCGGACTTGGATGGCGACATTCACGTCTCCTACTCGGCGGGCGCCGACGCCCTGAACCTTCCCACGATCATTTCCTGTGGAGCCATTCCGGTTACGGCCTGTACGGATCTTCTCAAGCCCGGGGGATATGCGCGCTTTTCCCAGTGGCTTTCGGAGCTGCGGGAGAGCATGCGGAGGGCTGGTGCCAAGAGCCTTGCGGAGTTCACGGAAAATCGGGCGGAAAACCTGAAAAAGGCCGCGGAGGAAAGCCTCAAAAATCCGCGGTACAAAAAGAACTTTTTCCTTGGGGAGCTGCCCAAGATTTCCGACGGCCTTTCCTTCTTCGACTGCATCGCCGCTCCGTGTGTGGCCGCTTGCCCCGCCCTTCAGGATGTTCCGGAATACGTGGGTCAAATCGCCCGCGGCGATCTCAAAGCTTCCTTGGCCTCCATCCTCGCGAAGAACCCTCTTCCGACGGTGACGGGTTACGTTTGCCCGGCGTTCTGTGAGAAGCGCTGCACCCGCTGGAATTATGAGAAGCCTGTAGCCATCCGGGCCCTCAAACGTTTTGCTGCGGAGAACGCCGAGGCAAAGCTCGAACCCGCTCCGGCTACAGGGAAAAAAGTGGCTGTGGTGGGTGCCGGGCCGGCTGGGCTTTCCTGCGCCTTTTACCTCGCTTTGGCCGGCGTGGAGGTGACCGTTTTCGAGGCCGCCCCGGAGCCAGGCGGGATGATCTCCCTCGCCCCTCCTTTCCGCCTTCCCAAGGAAGCTATCCTTGGGGATGTACGGCGCTTAGAAAAACTTGGGGTGATTTTCCGCTTCCAAAGCCCCGTGGAATCCTTCCAGGAGCTTTTGGAGCGTGGTTTTGATGCCGTCTTTTTGGGTTTAGGTTTCCCAGAGGAAGCGAAGCTTGGGATTCCTGGAGAGGAAGGCCCTGGTGTTTTTGGAGCTCTGGAATTTTTCCGCCTCCTTCGGGAGGGAAAAGTGGAGCTTGGCAAAAAGGCGGTGGTGATCGGTGGAGGGAACACCGCCATGGATGCGGCCCGCGCCGCCTGGCGCCTCACGAAAAACCCCGTCACCGTGATCTACCGCCGAAGCCGCGCGGAAATGCCCGCTCACCCCGAGGAAGTGGAAGAACTCCTTCGAGAAGGAAATGAACTTTTGGAATTGGCGAGTCCCGTGCGCATCCTGCGAAAAGGCAAGAAGGTTTCCGGAGTTTTGTGCGTACGGAATATGCTTGGCGAGCCCGGGCCGGATGGCAGGCCCAGGCCCGTTCCCATCCCAGGTTCGGAGTTTCGAATCCCCGCGGATTCGGTGATCGTCGCCGTGGGTCAGCGGCCGGAGATCCGCTTCTACGACGGAAGCGGCCTCGTGCTTCATCCCGATGGAAGGCTTTTGGTGGATCCGGAGACGGGCGAGACCAACCTCTATCGGGTTTATGGCGGAGGAGATGCTGTCCGCGGCCCAGCCACGGTGATCGAAGCCGTGGCCGACGGCCGCCGCGCCGCCTTCGCCATCCTCAAAAAACTCGGTTTAGCTCTTCCTGAGCTTTCTGCCATCGCTTCCCCTCAAAGGTATCTTGAGCTCAAGCGGAAAAAGGCCCAAAAGCTCATGCCCTTCGGGCCAGAAGTCCTTCCGCCAAGAAAGCGCAGGAATTTTTCAGTGGTGGAGCTCCCCTTTGATCCGGAAAAGGCGAGGCTTGAGGCGGAGCGGTGCCTCCAGTGCCAAACCCTCTGCGATAAATGCGTCGAAGTCTGCCCCAACCGCGCAAACCTTCCATACCTTATTCGCACCGGGATTTTTCAAGTCCCCATCCTCGCGGTGGAAGAGGGGAACCCTAGAATCGTGGCCACGGAAGAACTCACCGTTACCCAAGAGCGCCAGATCTTGCATCTAGATGATCTCTGCAACGACTGCGGAAATTGCGCTACCTTCTGCGTGCACGAGGGAAAACCCTACCAGGACAAACCTCGCCTCTTTTTCGATCCCGCAAGCTACGCTCAGGAGGAACGGAACGCCTTTTTCCTAAAAGACGGGGAGCTTCGGCGAAGGGAAGAAGGGCAGGAAATGGCTCTCCGGCGCACGTCCACAGGCTTCCTTTTCTCGGATGAGGAGGTGGAGGTCTCTTTGGGTCAGGATTTCTCCGTTCAGGAGATCGTGCTTAAACGGGCTTTCTCCGGAAAGAAAAACCTCCGGTATGCGCTGGAGATGGCCCTGATCCTTGAAGGGATAAGCCGTTCTCTTCCGGCGCTTTTGGAGGTGTGCCGTGGCTGAGCCCTTGGGGCTGCGTTGCCTTTCCTGCGGCCGGGAATACGATCCTTGGTCCCTGGATTATTTCTGCCCTTCCTGCGGTTTTCCCGCGGGCTCCCTCGAGGTCCTTTACGCCTATCGGAAGCTTTCCAAGCCCTTCCCCCAAAAGGAAAAACTTTCCCTTTGGCGCTACGAAGCCCTTTTGCCGGTGGGAGAGGATTTTGCTCCGCCCCTTAGGGCTGGGTTTACCCCTCTTTATCCCGCTCCCAAGCTAGCCAGGGAATTGGGCCTACAGCGGCTTTGGATCAAGGACGACGCGCTTCATCCTACCGGGTCCTGCAAGGACCGAGGGACAGCGGTGGTGGTGGCTGCGGCCAAAAAACTGGGACGAAAAGCGCTTTCCTGCGCCTCCACGGGGAATGCCGCCGCTTCCCTTTCAGGCTTCGCCGCAGCTTCGGGATTTCCTTGTTACATCTTCGTTCCCAAGGCCGCGCCGCGGCCGAAGATCGCTCAGCTTTTGGCCTTCGGAGCCCAGGTTTTCCGCGTGGACGGCACTTATGATCAGGCCTTCGAGCTCGCGCTGGCTTCCTCCCAGGAATTCGGCTGGTACAACCGTTCCGACGGCCTCAACCCCATGGTGGTGGAGGGGAACAAGACCGTGTCCTTCGAGATCTGGGAGGAGATGGGCGATGTGCCGGAGGCGGTGGTGGTGGCGGCCGGCGACGGCGCCGTGGTGGCCGGGGTTTGCAAAGGATTTTGGGAATTGATGCAGGCAGGGCTTACGGAGCGTGTTCCCAAAGTTTTTGGGGTTCAGGCAGAAGGTGCGGCCGCCATCGCTCATGCTTTTTCCCGCTTCCTTTCGGGGAAGCCCATCCTTCCTGCGGAGGAGCCCGCCCAGACGATCGCGGACTCCATCTGTGTGGGGAAGCCGGCGGCGGTGGTCCCCGCAGTAAAATATGTGGCGGAAACCGGCGGAGGCTACGTGACCGTAAGCGACCCCGATCTCCTGCGAGCGTCCCTGGATTTGGCCAAGAAAACCGGGATTTTTGCCGAGCCCTCGGGTGCTGCGCCTTTAGCAGGGCTAAGGAAACTTCTTGCAGAAAGCCGCATTGGGCCTAGGGATCGGGTGGTCCTCATCGTCACCGGCTCGGGTCTCAAGGATCCCTCGAGCGTTTTGCGGGAAATTCCCGAGCCTCCGACCATTCCGCCGCGCCTTGAGGCGGTAAGCGAGGTGGTGAGGGGATGATCCTGCGTTTTCGTTTAAACGGCCGGCCGGTGGAGGTGGATGTTCCGCCGGGCCGAAGGCTCCTTGACCTTTTGCGGGAGGATCTGGGTCTGATCGGCACAAAAGAGGGCTGCGGCGAAGGGGAGTGCGGCGCCTGCACCGTCCTTGTGGACGGGAAGCCCCGCCTTTCCTGCCTCACTTTGGCCATCCAAGTGGAGGGGAAAGAGGTGCTCACCGTGGAAGGCCTTGCCCAAAGCGGAAAACTCCATCCCCTTCAGGAGGCGTTCATCGAAACAGCCGGCGTGCAGTGCGGCTTTTGCACGCCGGGCTTCCTTATGGCTGCTTATGCCCTCCTTTTAGAGAACCCCAGCCCCACCAAGGAAGAGGTGCGGGAGTGGCTTTCCGGAAACCTTTGCCGCTGCACGGGCTACGAGCAGATCGTGGAGGCTGTGCTCCGGGCGGCAGAGAAACTAAGCGGAGGGAAGCATGGGTGAGGTAGTAGGGGTAGTCCTGGCTGCCGGGCCCGGACGCCGGATGGGCCTCTCCACTCCCAAGCTGCTTCTCCCCGTCCAGGGGAAACCCATGCTCGCCAGGGTTCTGGATCTTGTGGAAAGCTTGCCCCTTTCGGAGCGGGTCCTCGTGGTGGGTGCCTACGCCCAAGAAATCCTGCGCGCCCTTTTTTCCGCGGAGTTTTTCGGCGACGAAGAAACAGTGTTGGTGCGAAATGGAAAGCCCTGGCGGGTTTTGTATAACGCGGGCTGGCCGGAGGGGATGGGGTCTTCCTTGCGCTTGGCCGCCAAGGCGGTAGGGGGAGGGATGCTTGTTTTCCTTGGGGATATGCCCTATGTCTCGGAGGCGGCAGCGCGGGCGGTGCTCGCCCAGGCCGGCGAGCTTCCCGTGGCCCCCTCCTACCAGGGGCAACGGGGCTTCCCCGTGTTCTTGCCCCCTTCCCTTCGGCCTAAGCTCCTTGGGCTCCGCGGCGATGTGGGTGCCCGGGATTTCCTTTCCGAGTGCGTCCTCATCCCCTGGGAGGAGCCCGGCGTGATCCTGGATTTGGACCGCCCCGCGGATCTGGAGGTGGAGCCGTCATGAGGCCCCTTTCCGTCGTGAAGCCGAAGGATCTTTCCGAGGCCCTGCGCTATCTTGGGGAAGGCGGGAAACCCCTCGCTGGAGGAACCGACCTCCTTGTGGCGGTCCGTAAAGGAACAGAATCCCCAGATCTTTTGGTTTACGTGGGCGAGCTCCCCGAGCTTCGTGTAGTACGGGAGGAGAAAGAGGGCCTGGAGGTGGGTACGGCCCTCACCCATGCTGAGCTCCTTACCCACCCGGCCACGGAGCGTTTCCCTATCCTGCGCGCCGTTCTTCGGACCATCGGCTCCCCGGCCATTCGAGCCATGGGGACCTTGGGCGGAAACATCGTCACCGCCTCGCCCGCCGGCGATAGCCTCGTGGCCCTTTACCTTTTGGAGGCCCGCGTTCGCCTGATAAGCGCGGAAGGGGAGAGGGAACTTCCTATTTCGGAATTCATCGTGGGGCCACGAAAGACGGCCCTAAGACCTGGAGAGCTTGTGCGCTCGGTTTTCCTTCCCTGGCTTTCCGGAGAGCCTCAGAGCTTTTTCCGGAAAGTGGGAAGGAGGCGGGCACTCATCATTGCCATTGCTTCGCTTGGAGCTCTGGTTTGGGTGCGGGATGGCCGGGTGGAGAGGGCGCGGCTTGCCCTGGGCTCAGTGGCGCCCACGGTGATCCGGCCCAGAGAGGTGGAGGAAGCCCTGGTGGGCCGGCCCGTTTCGCCCGAGGCCTGGGAGGACCTTGTTCCGCTCCTTTCCGCGGCCACGAAACCCATTTCTGACCTTCGGGCCTCCGCGGAGTATCGGCGGAAAGTGGCGGGACGGCTCCTTTTGGCCCTGGCGGAGGAACTGGCGCGGCGCTCCTAGCAAGCCCTGGGTTTTGGGGTATCATCTTTTTCCCTTTTTCCGGGAAAGCCCGATGAAGGAGCATATTGAGCGGGTGCTTTTTTCCGCAGAGGAGATCGCCCAAAGGGTGCGGGAGCTCGGCGCCCAAATCGCCCAGGACTACAAGAACGGGTGGAAACGCGATCCTTTCGGCCGTCCCCTCCTCGTGGTCGGGCTCCTTAAGGGCGCCATGCCCTTCATGGCCGATCTCATCCGCGCCATGGATATCCCCCTGGAATACGACTTCATGGCCGTCTCCAGCTACCGCAACGGCACAAGCCCGGGCGAGGTGCGGGTCCTAAAGGACCTCGATTGCGCCATTGGCCGGCGCGATGTTCTCGTCGTGGAGGACATCGTGGACACCGGCCACACCCTGCGCCATATCCTCCGGAGTCTTGGGGCAAGAGAGCCCGCTAGCCTTCGGGTCTGTACGCTTCTCGATAAGCCCCACCGCCGCGAAGTGGAAGTTCCCGTGGATTATGTGGGCTTTGTTCTTCCCGAAAACGTCTTCGTCGTCGGTTACGGCCTCGATTACGGCGAGCTCTACCGGAACCTCCCGTTCATCGGCGTCCTTAAGCCCGAGTACATCCGGGAGAAGTGACAAGCCCGAACCTTCCCGCTAAAAATTGAGGGCTTCCATGATCGTTTTGGGAATTGAGACTTCCTGTGACGAGACGGCGGTGGCGGTCCTTCAGGATGGCCGCAAGATCCTCTCCAACCTCGTCTATTCTCAGACGGA
>CAZQXP010000037.1:0-8329 GCA_964597525.1 uncultured Thermotogaceae bacterium
GCATGTTACCACCACATGCCCTACCGATTTCATCCTCAACGTTTCTGGGTGTGGGTGGCGGTGCATCCGGCCTTCCACGGGCAAGGGATCGGTTCAGCATTGTATGACCGAATTTCCCGTGATCTTCAGGAGCTTTCGGCCCGCTGGCTCCATACCTCCGCGCGCGAAACCTGGGTTCACAGCCAAAAGTTCCTGGAAAAACGTGGATTCTGTGAGGTTCGGCGAAGCTGGGAAGCCCATCTTGATGTGTCCAAACTCGATTTTTCCCCATTTCGGGAACATTTAGAAAGGGTTAGAAAAACCGGGATCACCATAACGACCTTGGCCGAGGAAAAGACAGGCTCCCGGGATTGGTTTTCCAAAATTTACGAGCTCCATAACCTTCTTATGACCGATGTCCCCTCCTCTTCCCCTTATACGCCCGTGCCCCGCGAGCATTTTCAGCGTTTCTTCATAGAAAACCCCGACCTCCTCCCTGATGCCTTCTTTATTGCCAAAGATGGCGATCTTTATGTAGGCGAAAGTTTTGTTTTTCGGGTGCCAGCGGAGCCTGGGCATCTCTCCCAAGTTCTTACGGGGGTGCGCCGGGAATACCGGGGAAAAGGCATCGCCATGGCCTTAAAGCTTCACGTCATTAAATACGCCCAAGAGCGCGGCTACACCCTCATCAAAACCTGGAACGACACGGAGAATCTCCCCATTTTGACCCTCAACGAAAAGCTCGGATTCGTTCGGCAGCCGGCTTGGATTGAGTACGAAAAAGTCCTCCCTTGAAGGGCCTTCCTGCCCCCAGGCTGCCTTCGGATCCCAAGCAGGCTGGCTTTATCCACGGAAAAGCTCTTCACGGTAGACTCTGCGAAGGGAACCCTCTTGTGATCGAGCGAGGAGGCCTTTCCCGCTAGGCTTTAGCGCGGAGCGCGAAATAAAGGTGGAGGAGAAAACCCACCACCGCCCCAGCGGCCGCACCGAACGCGGAGTCCTGGAAAGGGATGCCTAAAAGGGCGCCGACCCCGGCGCCAAGGACAAGGTCGCGGCCCAGGCGCAGGATTCTGGGCCTGGGCCGCCTCCTTACGCTTCCCCGCCGAAACACTTTTCCTTGGCCAAAAGGAGCTCCCAGCGCCGATCCACCGCCGCCTGAATTTGCGCGATGAGCTCCTTGCCCCGCGGATCCCGGAAAAGATGGCGGAAACGCCCTTGGGTCTTGAGCCACTCCTCAATGGGCACTTTTTCCTTAGGCTTGTAGTTGATCTTGTAGCGACCCTCAATCACCTCGTAGAGCGGCCAATACCGCGTTTCCACCGCGAGTTTTGCTTGCTGGATCGCGCTATCCCGAGGAGTGCGCCAACCCAAGGGACAGGTGGTGAGAACGTTGATGAATTTCGGACCCTCGTACTTCATGGCCCGCTCCACTTTGTTCGCGAGATCAACGAGGTGCGATACCGCGGCCTGAGCCACGTAGGGAATACCGTGGGCAACCACGATCTCCGTGAGATCCTTCCGATCCTGAGGTTTTCCCGGGATGGCTTCTCCATAAGGTGCAGTGGTGGCCGCGGCGCATTTCGGGGTGGCGCTCGAGCGCTGGACTCCAGTGTTCATATAGGCCTCATTATTGAGGCAGACGTAGAGGAAGTCGTGGCCGCGCTCGAGGGCTCCGGAAAGGGCTTGAAGCCCGATGTCATAAGTGCCCCCATCGCCCGCGAACACGACGAACCGGATTCGCCTAGAGATTTTTCCCTTTTTTTGGAGGGCTTTGTAAGCCGCTTCCACGCCGGAAATGACGGCCGCGGCGTTCTCGAAAGCTACGTGAATCCAGGGCACATTCCAGGCGGTGCCGGGAAAGCGACTGGTGGCCACCTCCAGACACCCTGTGGGGCTCGCCACCACCACTGGGTCCTCAATGGCGTTGAGGACGGTGCGCACCACCATGGGTTCGGCGCACCCGGCACACAAGGTGTGCCCGCCTGTAAACCGCACCGCCTTTTCTTCCCGCTCCGCAAGAACTTTGATGCTCGGCATCTTTTCTCCTTACTCCCGAAGGCCGATGTACCGCAAAGCCCATTCCGTTCTCTCGATTTTGGGAAGCTCCTCAAAGACCTTGATTAAATCGGGAACAGAGGTGTCGCGGCCACCGAGCCCATAGATGTAGTTCACCAAAACCGGCCGCCGCTCACAAGGATAAAGGGCGGAGGCGATATCCTCGAAAAGGGCGCCCATGGTGCCGAAGGAGAAAGCCCGATCCAACACGGCCACAGCCTTCGCGTTCTTCAAAGCTTCCGCGATCTCTTTGGCCGGGAAAGGCCGCCAAAGCCAGGGCTTGAGGAGCCCAACTTTCCATCCCTTTTTGCGCATCTCCTCCACCGCGATCTTCGCGGTGCCCGCGGTGCTCCCCAAAACCACGAGCACATATTCGGCATCCGAAAGGTTGTAGCCCTCAAAGAAACCGGAGTAGGGGCGGCCGGAAATTTGGGAAAAAGCCTTCTGCACTTCAAGGAAGACCTCGGGCACAGCTTCCATTCCTGCTTGCTGGGCGCGTTTGAGCTCAAAGTAGTAATCGGGCATGGCAAAAGCTCCCCACGTCACCGGCCGTTCCACGTCCAAAAGGGGATAAAGAGGCTTATGCTCGCCCACGAATTTCTGCGCCACTTCATCGGGAAGCAAATCCACAACTTGGACAGAGTGAGTGAGGGTAAAACCATCGAGGTTGACGATCACGGGAAGCCGTACCTTTTCGTCCTCTGCGATCTTTTGGGCCATGAGGGTATAGTCGTAGGCCTCTTGGGCGTTTTCGCAGAAGATTTGAACAGCTCCGGAATCCCGGGCTAAATAGGCATCGGAGTGGTCGCAGTGGATGTTGATGGGCGCAGAAAGGGAGCGGTTGGCCAAGACCATGACGATGGGGAGGCGCAAGCCTGCGGCGATGTAGAGGACCTCCACCATGAGGGCAAGGCCTTGGGAAGCGGTGGCGGTCATGACCCTTCCGCCCGCGGCCGCGGCGCCAATGCACGCGGAAAGCGCAGAGTGCTCACTCTCTACGGGGATGAGCTCGGTGCGGACCAGTCCATCGTGCACGTATTCTGCGTAGTACTCAGCGATTTCCGACTGCGGCGTAATGGGATAAACCGCCACCACATCGGGCTCGATTTGCCGCATGGCCTCAGCCACCGCTTTGTGTCCGGTTATGGCCTTGCGCATTCCGCCCCCCTTTCTGGAACCATTTCGATCGCATCCTTTGGGCAGATCGCCGCGCAGACCCCACAGCCCTTGCAATGTTCGTAATCAATGCCCTTGACCTTGGTGCCAGAAATGAGAATGGAATCGTCCGGACAGTGGAGCCAACACTGGAGGCACTGGATGCATTTTTCCTCGTGCCAAACGGGGCGTTCTGCCCGCCAGCTCCCCGTTTTGTTCAGCTCCCGCGCGGTCCCTCCTAGCACAACCCCGCCGATGGGCAGATCCTTCCAGCGCAAAAGCTCAGCCAACCTTCACCCCCTTCACCGCCTCGTAGCCGGCCCGAAAAGCGGCCAAGTTCTTCTGGAGGACTTCCGGGGAAAAGCGGCCACCGAGGCTTTCCTTAAGTTCCTCTTCAGCGATTTCGTAGTCTGTGCCCAAAAGGGCGACCACCGCGCCCAACATAGGAATGTTGGCATAACCTGTTCCCGTTTCCCGCGCGATGCGGTCCGCATCCACTGTGACGATTTTCCCGGAGAACTTCGTGCGAGCACGGATTTCCTCAGGAGAACAGCTGGTATTCACCAAAAGAACCCCATCGGGTTTGAGGCCCTCCGTGGGGTTTTCGGAATCCAAGAGGGTTTCGTCGATGACCACCACGATATCCGGCTCATAGACGCCGGAGTGGACAAGGATCTCTTTGTCGGAGATGCGGTTATAGGCGCGGACCGGAGCTCCGGACCGTTCCGGGCCGTATTCGGGAAAGGCCTGGACGTGTTTTCCCTCGCGGAGGTTGATTTGCGCTAGAAGCTGGGAGACGGTTTTGGCTCCTTGGCCACCACGGCCATGCCATCGGATCTCCTTCATTCCCCCTCCTTCCCAAAGCTTCGCCATTATAGGGAAGGAGGGCCGGATGGCAAGGAGCAAAAAAGCTACAGCTTATCCGGGCCGCACTTCTCCCGTAGCCCCTCGGGATCCTTGATAACGATCTGGTAGCGACGTTTGTCGAGAAGACCTTGGCGGGCCAGGCGGTTGAGGGCCATGGTGGTGTTTTCCCGGGCCGAGCCGATCATCTCCGCCAGATCCCGGTGGGTGAGACGAAAGCCGATGAGAATCCCGTTTTTCGTTTTGATTCCATATTCGGAGGAGAGGAGCAAAAGCTGGCGGGAAAGCCGGCTTTCGATGTCCCGGAAGGCCAAGTCCTGGACGAGACCTTCGAGCTCACGGATGCGCTGGCCCAAGACCTCCAAAAGCTGGAGGAGGAGTTCAGGGCGATGCCGGACAAAATTCAAAAACTGCTCGCGGCCGACCTGGATGATCATGCCCTCCTCCAGGGCCTCAGCATGTTGGCTCCGCTTGAACTCCCCGATGAGGGAAAGTTCTCCAAAGATTTCCCCGGGGCCGCGCGGGGCCAAGGCGATGCGTTTTCCCGTGGGATCGATGTAGGAGAGCTTCACCGTGCCGGACTCCACGAAGAAAATGGAGACGCTGGGATCGCCCTGACGGAAGATCACGTCGCGGGCGGCCACACGAAACCTTTCACCTACTTCCAGGAGGGGCTCAATTCCCGGGATGACCCATGGCACGCGGCTGTGATCCATAGCGCCGGGACTGTACGGGGGAAAGGTGTGGCGGCGAAGGAAAGGCGCGGTTTTGAGAGCGCGGGCTTGGGTTTTGGGGAAAAGAAAAACGTCCCTTTTTGGGACGTGGAAGTTCCTGGTGGATAGGGAAGGCGGCGCCCAACGAGGGGAAAGCCGGTCATTTGCCCTTGACGGGCAAGGGCTTTTTCTCCCTAAGAAAGGAGGTGATCCAGCCGCACGTTCCCGTACGGCTACCTTGTTACGACTTCGCCCCCCTCATGGAAGACACCCTCGGCGCCCTCTTCGGACGACTTCAAGTGCCTCCCACTCGGTTGGCGTGACGGGCGGTGTGTACAAGCCCCAAGTACGTATTCACCGCGGTGTAGCTGACCCGCGATTACTAGCGATTCCCTCTTCATGCAGGCGGGTTGCAGCCTGCAATCCGCACCATGCCCGGCTTTGATGGGATTTGCTCCGGGTCGCCCCTTCGCGTCCCATTGTACCGGGCACTGTAGCATGTGTGTAGCCCCGGGCATAAGGGCCATGAGGACTTGACGTCATCCCCTCCTTCCTCCGGCTATTCGCCGGCAGTCCCGCCAGAGTCCCCGGCGCCCATATGGGCCCGCTGGCAACTGGCGGCAGGGGTTGCGCTCGTTCCGGGACTTAACCCAACACCCCACGGCACGAGCTGACGACAGCCATGCAGCACCTGTGCAGGCTCCCCGGCGCCTTTCGGCCCGGGGTCCCTTCCCTTTCGGGTCGGTACCACCTGCATGTCAAGCCCGGGTAAGGTTCTTCGTTTAGCATCGAATTAAACCACATGCTCCACCGCTTGTGTGGGACCCCGTCAATTCCCTTGAGTTTCAGCCTTGCGGCCGTACTGCCCAGGCGGCGGGCTTAACGCGTTAGCTGCGGCACCGAGGGAATACCCCCCGACACCTAGCCCGCATCGTTTAGGGCGTGGACTACCCGGGTATCTAATCCGGTTCGCTCCCCACGCTTTCGCGCCTCAGCGTCAGGACCGGCCCAGAGGGTTGCCTTCGCCATCGGGATTTCGGCCGGTATCTACGCATTTCACCGCTACTCCGGCCGCTCCACCCTCCTCTGCCGTCCTCTAGCCCGGCAGTTTCGCCCGGCCTCCCGGGGTTAAGCCCCGGGCTTTCACGGACGACTTGCCGAACCGCCTACGCGCACTTTACGCCCAGTAAATCCGGGCAACGCTCGGGACCTACGTCTTACCGCGGCTGCTGGCACGTAGTTAGCCGTCCCTTATTCCTGGGGTACCGTCATCGGCGGGACATTCCCTCCCCGCCTTATTCTTCCCCCAGAAAAGCGGTTTACACCCCGAAGGGCTTCTTCCCGCACGCGGCGTCGCTGGGTCACCCTTGCGGGCATTGCCCAAGATTCCCCACTGCTGCCTCCCGTAGGAGTCGGGGCCGTGTCCCAGTCCCCGTGTGGGGGGCCACCCTCTCAGGCCCCCTACCCGTCATCGCCTTGGTGGGCCATTACCCCACCAACGAGCTGATGGGCCGCAGCCCCCTCCGTCCGCGGCGCCGTAGCGCCTTTACTTCCGTAGGCTTGCGCCCCGGAAGACCATCGGGTATTAGCCCCCCTTTCGGAGGGTTATCCCCGGCGGACGGGCAGGTTAGCTACGTGTTACTCACCCGTCTGCCGCTCCGTACCCGCCCTTTTGGGGCGAGCCGTCGCACGACTTGCATGTGTTAGGCACGCCGCCAGCGTTCGCCCTGAGCCGGGATCATACCCTCTCCATTTAGGCTGAAACTAGGGCTCGCTGGGTCCGCCTCTCCCTATCCACCTGTCGAAGACCGGCTTCCCCGCCCTGACGGGCGCAAGCTGTAGTATATAGAGGCCGCAGCCCGGCGTCAAGGGGAAGAAAGACCCTCCCGAAGGAGACCTAGGGCCGCGGAAAGATCCACCGCGGTGTCCACACAGCCGTCCCGCAACAGGGGCAAGACCTCCACCACCGGCGGATCAGGAAGCTTTCCTACCTCCTCTTTCCCCTCCAAAAGCTCCTTTTGGCAAGCTACAGCCACCACCGCCCGGGGCTTCTTTTCCTGCACAAACCGGAGCGCGAGCGCACCGCCAGGCGCCACACACACCCCTTTGTACCCAAGCCGCTCCGCTTCCTCCCGCAAAATGCGGATGGGGCAATCTAAAACGGGACAGCTCTCCGGACAAACGAAACCCTCCCGCCCCGGTTTCCCCGGACAGCGGTCGCTGGGACGAAGGCAGTGGGGAAGAAGGAGAACCCTTTCCTCCGCAGGTATCCCCGCCATCCTTTCAGGCATAGCCCACCACCTGGAGGAGGACCTCCCTTTCCCGCGGCCGGTCCAGTTCCACAAGGAAGATCCTCTGCCACTGCCCAAGCCAAAGCTCCCCTCCCACAATGGGCACGGCCTCGCTGGCCCCCAAAAGGAGGTGCTGGAGGTGGGCATGGGCGTTGGGGCACTCCTCCGGCGTCATGTTGTGGGTGCGGATCCCAAAATCGTTGTGGCAATAGTAGAGCTCCCGCGGGGCCAGGCGCTTGAGGAACTCCTCCATGTCCCGAAGGAGCAACGGCTCGTTCTCGTTGATGCAAATGGCCGCAGTGGTGTGGCAGGAGAAAATGAGAACCATTCCCTCTTGAACCCCGCTTTCCGTTACGAATTGCTTTACCTCCGGGGTGATGTCCAGGAACTGGGGTGCCCGTTCCGTGCGGATGCGCAAAGTTTTACGTTGCACGAACGGATGCGTGGACAAAATCGGGTTCATCCTCCACCTCCTAGGCATTCCAAACGCCGCACGACCGCGGCTACGAGGCTATCGGGCGTGGAAGCACCCGCAGTGACTCCCACACGCGCGAAATTCGAGAACCATTCCGGTCGAATCTCCTCCGGGCCCTCGATGTGGAAGGTGGGAAGACCTGTTCCGCGCGCCACTTCCGCGAGTTTTCTCGTGTTCGCGGAATTGCGAGATCCCACGATCACGAGAGCTTCCACCTTTTTCGCCAAAGAAAGGACAGCCCCGTAGCGCCGGCCCGTTTCTGGGCAGGTGGTATCCAAAGCCCGAACTTCCCGAAGCTCCCCGGAAAAACGGGCAATTACCCGGGACACGAAAGCCCAGAACTCCTCGCGAGATTTAGTGGTCTGGGAGATGAGGGCTAGCCGCGCGGCCGGAGGCTCCGGGAGCTCTTCTGGCTTCAGGGCGGCTTTCCCTTTCCCCTTCGTCCAGGCAAGGAGGCCCCGCACTTCGGGATGGGCTTCTTCGCCGTAGATCACCACAAAGAAACCCTCCTCAGCGAAACGGGAGGCGGCTTCCTGGGCGCGGCGGACGATGGGGCAGGTGGTGTCCACGAGGGTAAGGCCCCGGCGCCGAATCTCCTCGAAAACTTCGGGGCCGGCGCCATGGGCAGTAATGGCTACCGCGCCCTCCTGGACCCCTTGGAGGCTTTCCACCATCCGGGCCCCCTTTTTCGCGAGTTCCTCCACCACCTGGGCGTTGTGGACGATGGCCCCTAAAGTGGCAAGGGGGCCATGCCGAGCGAGGTGCTCCTCTACCATCTCCACCGCCCGGCGCACGCC
>CAZQXP010000038.1:0-8279 GCA_964597525.1 uncultured Thermotogaceae bacterium
AGATGGAGCAAGGCTAGAACGGGCCGGGGTCCAAGCTCCTCTCACCGGTTTACCCGGAGGTGGCCGCACTTTCTGAACCCGCGGGGCGACCGAAAAAGGCAAGCGGACAAGGGCGAGCGGAGCATCCAGTGGAGGAGGGCGCCGTGGACTCCGCCGCCAGGACAAGCCGCAGGAAGAGCGTGAGCTGCGTGAATCATTTAAGGATGCGCTGCCCAAGAAAGTATACGCGCGCTTGAGTAAACTAGGAGGGTGGTGATGGGGCCATGAGATTGAAAATTTTAGTCGTGTCCATGGTGGTGGTCGTTTATGCATTTGGGGAGCCTCCCCTTGTGAGCACGGTTGCGGAGCCTGCTCTGATTGGGTTTTCCTTTTCTTCCGACGGCCAGCAAATCATTGCTGCAACCGGCGAAGGCATCGAGGTTTGGAGCGTTGAAGCGAGGGAGCGCGTGCGCTTCGTGCCCATTCAAGGGTTAAGGGGTTGCGTTTCAAGTCCCACAGGCCCGCAAGTTGCTTTGAGCTTCGACTCGGCCGTGGAGATCCGGGAACTCCCATCCTTATCCCGATTGTTCGTTTTCCCTTATGAGGGTGTAATCTCCTCGCCTCGCGTCTCTTTTTCACCAAGCGGCCGCCTGCTTGCCGCCCTTGGTCCGGGAAAAGTTTTCGTCTGGAGCGTTCAAACTGGGGCACAACTCGCCTCCGCGCGGCTGGAGAGGTTCGGCAGGATGTGGGTGGACAATCTGGAGTTTCTCAGCGAGACGGAGCTCGTTCTGTGCGGCTACCCGGATGTTGTTCTGTGGAGGTTCGAAGGGGATGAGGTGCGCAAGCTGGGGACGATGGCCCGAAGGGGCGCGGTTTTAGTCGATCGAGCACGTCGTATTGTGGGATATCCTGTGGCGGACTCGCTCTATTGTTTTGTTTGCGTTGATACGGGGGAGATCATCAGGGAAATCCGAACTTTCGGGGGTTCAGATGCTTGGGCTGGCGTGCTCCCCTCAGGGCTTGTTTTGCTGCCCGCCTTGGTTCAGGGCAGGCAGGGGCTGTACGCCTTTGACCTAGGCACGGGCGAGGCTGTCTGCTGTCTGACGTGCGCAAGCGATCCACCAATACCCACGAAAGTCGCGGTCAGCCCGGACGGCCTAAGGATTGCCGTTCACGAGCGCTTCCGGGAAAAACCGTCGTTTATTGGTCTGTACGATGTGCTCACCTGCGAACGAATAGCCTTTTTGGGCAAATGGTTTCCGAAGACGGAGCTTGCGGTGCCTGCCCCCTCCGGAGATTACGTGATCCGTGTTTCGGGCGATCGCATTGAGGTCTGGGACATCGCCCGCAAGGCCCTTCTCGGGGAAACGCGGGCCGGGTCGGTGCAGACGATCGCTGTTTCTACCCAGGCTGCCTGGGTGGCGGCCGGAGAAGGCTACGGAACAAAGGTCCTGATCTGGAACTGGCAAACAAATGAGAGAAAAAGCATAGACCTCCAGATGGGGGACCCCGTGGCCAGTTTCAACAACCGCGCCGCCCGCCTTTTGTTTTCGCCGGACGGATCGCTTCTAATTGTTCTCCATAACGATGGTTCGCTCAGCGTGTACGACTGGCGCACGGAAAGGGTACTTTGGCGGAAGGAAAAGACTCAGCCTGGTGCGGTTTTGGCCGTTTCCCCAGAGGGCAACTTCTTGGTCACCGCGAGCGCCGACGTGGTGAGCATCTGGCACCTCCCGACGGGCGAGCTTCGGGATAGGCTCTCCGGGATTTCCTTTGCTAAAAGGGTTTCTTTCCTGGGCCCCCGGCGCATGCTGCTTGAAGGACAGTACTGGTACCTGTTTTCCCTGACCCCTGAGGGCAAAGCCAACCTAGAAAAGCTCCTCGGTGCCCCGCCGGGCGCGGGCGCAGTGCTTGGGGACGGGAGAACGCTGGCCATCCTTCAGTCCAGTAAAGAGGGGGAAATAGGGGCCTGGCTCCTCCTTTGGGACACGGAAAGAGATGCCCTTATCCATCGCTGGAAGCTGCCCACAGCTTACGTGGACCGCTACCAAAGCGACTGGAATATCCTGGCTTTTCCGGGAACGAGAGATGTTCTCCTGTACAACAAGAACGGTGTGCTGCGCCGGTACTCCCTGAATCTTCCTCCAAGCGAGCCTGAGGTCTCCATATCGGTAGCGGCGCCGAGGACGCTGCGCTTTCTTGCCCAGGCAGAGGACCCCGAGGCCGGACCGCTAACCTTCGCGTGGACGTTCGGAGACGGCACAACTGCAGAGGGCGCGCAGGTAGAGCATGAGTACGCAGAGGATGGGACGTACACGGTTATCGTGACTGTATACGACGATACCGGAGCCTCCGCTTCCCGTGAGATCCAAGTCCAAGTGCCCCTGGCGCCCGTGCTGCAGGCCAGGTTTACCTGGCATCCTCCGGACCCATGGGTGATGGAAGAGGTGCGCTTTGTGGACCTCTCATCCCCTCCGGAGCTCATCGAACGTCGACACTGGAGCTTTGGGGACGGAAGTGAAGCAGAAGGCCGGGAGGTTCTGCACGCGTATCCCCGGGCCGGCATCTTTCAGGTGACGCTCACCGTGTCCAGCGGCCTGGCCGGTGAGAAAACCGTGGAGGCGACCGTCACCGTAGAGGAGACCTCGTACGTGGAGGCCCCTCCTGCCCCTGCTGGTCCCCCGTTTTACAAGGTGCGGCTTGCCCCGGCGGATAGAGCTGTGGTTTCATTAGGAGATCCCGTACGGATAGTTCGCCGCTCCGAAGACGGTAAAACGCTTCTTTTGGTGGGCACAGCTCGCGTGGTTTGGCTCGAGGACGCTGTGGCCTGGGTTCACCTAGTGGAGACGCCCGCAGGCCAGGAACCCAAGGTGGGCGACCGCGTCGTCCCTACGAAGCAAGTTGCCCGCGAGGAGGCGAAAGCCGTCGCGGAACAGCCCCTCGAGGAGCAGGCTAGACCGGTGTGCGGCGAAAGCGCCGAGGCCGTTCGCCGTAGGCTGGGCTCCTCGCCGGAGGCGGACCTGGCCCTTCTCCGGACGGGCCTGTCTTCCCCTTGTCCTGAGACGCGCCTGGAGTTCCTCGACCTGGTGAGGGATCTGGCGCAGCTGGGATTAGCCGAGCCTGTGGCGCGCGGGCTCCTTCCCGTTCTCGCCCGCATTCTGCTGGAAGACAGCGAGGCCATGGCCAGGATCCGCGCGGCCTTCGCCCTGCATGAGGCGGGGCTTCCTCCCCAGGAAGTTGTTCCCCACCTGATCCGAGCGCTGCGCACCGATGCGAGCGCGGAGGTGCGGGCGGCGGTGGCCCGCACCCTGGGACGCATCGGCCATGCGGATCCAGAGGCCGTGGAGGTGCTAGTCGCAGCTATGGCCGATGCCAACGCAGCGGTGCGAAAGGATGCGGCCGCAAGTCTCGGCCAGCTCGCCCCGAGGATCGCCCAGCCGGAGAAGGCTGTACAAGGCCTGGTCGCTGCGCTTTCCGATCCTGATCCGTCCGTGCGCGCCGCCTCTGCCCACGCGCTCGCCCGCTTTCGGGAGAAGGCCGCGTCGGCCCTCCCCGCCCTTCTTAAGGCCACGCAGGATGCCCACGCAAACGTGCGCTACGCCGCTTGGGGTGCGATCAACAGCATTGGAAAGGCCGGGGAGGAAGCGTATCCCTACGTAGTTCAAGGGCTTCGCGACCCCGATCCTCGGGCCCGGCGCATGGCCACGGTGGTGGTGGGGACGCTGCGGTTGAAGACCCCTGAGATCGTGGAACTCTTGGTGGGGCTGCTGGCGGACCCCAGCTGGTGCCAGAGGCTTGAGGCCGTTCGCGTCTTGGGGCGCCTGGGCCCGGAGGAGCGGAGCGCGGTGTGGGCCATTATTGGGCGGCTCCTGGAGGATCCCCATCCGCTGGTGCGCATGGAGGCTGCCCGGGCCCTGGAGACCCCGGCGCGCACGAAGGAAATCGCTCTGGCGGCCCTCATCGACGCCCTCGCCGACAACCACCCGTACGTGGCGCTGGCGGCCGTGGAGACCCTTCTTGGGCTCGGCAAGACCGCGAATCGGGCCTTTCTGCCGCTCCTCCGCTTCCTGAGGCGGGCGGCAGGCCTCCATCAGGAGTCCTTCCCTGGTCTGGAGGAGCTCGCCTTAGCCCAGCCGTGCGAGGGGGTCGTGGCTGTGCTCGTGCCAAACATGGCGGAGGCGGTCGACCTTGTCCACCGGACACTAAAGGCCATCGGTCCGCCGCCCCAAACCGCCCTGCCCGAACTCGTGGAGCTCCTGAAGGATGAGGAGGCTGAAGTTCGCATAGGCGCAGTCCGTGCGATCGCTAGCCTGGGTAGGGAGGCGTTGCCCGCCCTTTGGGCGCTCCGGCAGGTGGCGGAAGGGGACAGGGATCCAAGGGTGCGTGAGGAGGCGGCGAGGGCCCTGGCCGAGCTGGAGAAGCTTTTTGGCCCCCGCGGAGCCTCCCCCGAGGAGGAGTACCGGGAGCTCGCGGTGAGGGCGCTTCTTCGGGCGACCCAGGATCCCGATCCGGGGGTGGCCGCCAGCGCGGCGCGGGCGCTCGGGCAGATCGCCCCTGCTTCCCAGGAAGTTCTGGCCTCGCTTGACGATCTGTGCGAGAGCCCATGGCCTCAGGTGCGCTTGGCCGCCCTGGAGGCCCTCGTCCGCCTGGCTCCCGCCTCCGTGCGGGAACAACCGCTCCTTGGGCTGCTTGCCTCTTCGAATACCTCTGAGCGCCAGGAAGCCCTGGGTCTTTTGGCAAAGTTGCCTCCGGGAAAGGTGGTCCAGCTCGTCGATGCCGCTCTAGCCCGTGGTCTAGACTGGCAGGTGAAAGTGGACGTGGTGAAGGCTTTGCCCACGCTCCCGATGGATGCAGAGGCGGTTACCTCCCGCTTGTTGGCCCTTGCGGGAAACCGCGAGGAGGTGTTTCCGGTGCGGTGTGCAGCCGTCCAGGCTTTAGGGAAGGTCGAGCCAAAGGGAGATGGTCTCGCCCCGCAGCTGGTGCGCCTTATGTTGGAGGAGAGCCGTGCAAAATTCTCCGACATGCAGGTGATCCCGTGCTTCCAGGAAGTGCTCACCTCGATGGGGAGAAACGCCCTCGATGCCCTTCTTGCTGCGCTGGTGCGAAGTGATGTTCGCGGGATGTACGTCCTGCTGTCCCCTATAATCGCATTCGGCCGCGAGGCCTTGCCCCTTCTTTTCGACCTGGCTGGAAACGGCGAATTGGACGACGCGGCTTTTGAAGTGGCGGCGCTTGCGGTGGCCTACATGTCGCCCTGGCCCCTTGAGGACGTTGCGGCGGAGCTCCGTTCGTCCAGCGAGCTCCGACGCCTCCTTGCGGCGCGCGTCCTCAGCAAGTGGGCCCAAAGGATAGCCTGGTTTGGCGAGGGGAAGGAGGACATTCCTGACATCGCTTCTGTGCAGGCCCTGCTGGAACAGGCCCTGAGGGACCCTTCGCCCAAGATCCGGAATCTCGCTGTTCTCGGCTTGGGGCAGCTCTTCCTCCACCCGGACGCGGCGGCGGATCCCCTTATCCTCGTCGAGGCCTTGGGGGATCCGGAGCCCGCCGTGCGCCTGCGGGCCGCGTTCGTCCTGGGTGAGCTTGGAGAGCGGGCGGCCGTGGCGGCTCCTGCCTTAATCCCGCTGCTCCAGGATTCGGACCCGCTTCTGCGGGTGTACGCGGCCCGGGCTCTTGGGCGCATGGGCGTGGAGGTGGATCGTGCGGTGGATGTGCTCATTGAAAGCATGCTTCACGAGCAAGAGGATGTCATACAGGCAGCGATCGAAGCGCTTGGTGATCTTGGGCCTGCGGCGGAAGCGGCTTTTCCCTACCTCCTCGCCGCGCTCAAGACCCTCTCCATTGTCCCCGGCGAGCCATATGCCTTTGGGACGCTGGCAAGGGAAGCAATCATCACGGCCCTGGGGAAGCTGGGGAAATCTACACCCGAAGTGGTTCATGAGCTCGCGAAATTTGTGGCGCACGAGGATCCGCTCATCAAACTGGCCGCGGTGAAGGCGCTGGGCAGGCTGGCCGCGCCGGAGGCCCTCGACACGCTGGCCAAGCTGGCGCGGGACCCGGAGGACTGGGTCCGCGCGGCCGCGGTGGCCGGCCTCGCTAACCTGCGGGACGAGAGGACCATCGACCTCCTCCTCGAGGCCTTAAAAGACAGTTCCTCTACGGTGCGCTCGGAGGCCGCGCGGGGGCTTGCGCGCTTTCCCGAGCACGGCCCAAAGATCCTTCCGCAGCTGATTCGTGCGCTTCCCAATCTTCCGGTTTGCTGGGGACCGGAGGAGCCCCATCCTCTTTGCGCTTTTGGGAACCAGGCCATCGAGACTCTTGCAGATTTCATGAAGACCCCGTGGCGCACGGTGGAACGCCAGGCTACAGCCCACGCGCTCCCCATTTTGGCGACGTGCATGGGCGAGGAGGTGGTACCCCTCCTTCTGGAGGCGCTCCGCTCACCTTCCACGGAGGTTCAGAAAGCGGCGAACCAGGCCCTGCGGGACCTGGGCATGGGGGTTGTGCCGAGGCTCCTGGAAGGGCTTGAGGATCCTAGTCTGCGCCACCGTGTAAAGGACGTCCTGATCGAAATGGGAAAAGATGTTCTGCCTTACGTTCTGGAGTTTTTCCGCGCGGCGGAGGGAGAGGCGCGCGTGGTTGCCCTGGATGTGGCGGTTCAATTGGATGCTCCCGCTGTTCTCCCTCTTCTCCTCGAGCTTCTTGGCGACGAGGACCGGACGGTTCGCGTGGCAGCGGTGAAGGGGTTGGCGAAGGTGGGGCCGGAGGCCGCGGTGGCAGTTCCGGCGCTGGTGGCCATGCTTCCTGCTCCTGAGACCCAGGCGGCCGTGCTCTCCACGCTGGAGGCCCTGGGCCCCGCGGCCCGGGAAGCTGTGCCGGCCGTGCGCGAACTCCTGAGCGCTCCAAGCCTGTACATCAGAGCCCGAGCGGTTTCCGCCCTGGGCAAAATGAAGGCGGAGGACCCGGAGACCATCGACGCCCTGATTGCTGCCCTTGCCGACCCGAGCCAGGTCGTCCAGGAGGCGGCGGTGGCGGCCCTGGTCGGCCTGGCCCCTGCCTCCATTCCCGCCCTGGTAAAGGCGTTCCTCTCGGACCACCCAGTTCAACAAGCTTGGGCTGAGGCGGCGCTTCTTCGGATCGGTCCGGATCCCCTGTTGGTTTCCCTGGTGAAGGAGGGGCTTGTGTCCGACCGTCCCCATCGCCACCGGGTAGCCCTTCTTCTGGGTCAGTTGGGCGCAGCCGGTCCGGAGACTGTGCCGCTCCTCATGGAAGCCCTCGTGCTGTTCAAGGAGGTTGAAGCTTGTTATGAGGCGGCCATTGCCGCTCTGGGAAAGCTGGGCCCCGCGGCCACGGCCGCTGTTCCCCTTATCCTCGAGGCCCTTGAGCACAAGTCGGCGTGGGTCCGGCGGACGGCGGCCCAGGCGCTGGAGGGGATTCTCGCCCGGCCGGCACCCCCAGGCCCCTAGCGGCGTCCCACAAGGGAGGCCACATCCCAAAGAGTTACAAGGCCCTCAACGTGCGAGGTGGCCAAGAGCTTCCCGTCGGGCGACGTGGCCATACCTGTAAAGGGCGGGGAGGTCTGGCTGACCTCCGTCTGGGCAGCACCTCAGGAAGTGCGTCCAAAGGTCAGCGTGGCGGCCTTTCCGGGAAAAAACGGGAAAAGGAGGGGAGGCCCCCTATAGCGAACAAAACCCGCGAATCAAGACCATGGTCAAGGAGTTGTTGGAGGCCCTCGTGGAGGAAGAATGCAAAATCTGCCTGGAAAACCATCCAACCAGGGCCAACGGCTACTACACTACACCCGGGACCTCTTTACCCTGGTGGGTCAGGTGGAGGTCCTCAAACTTCCCCGCATACGGAAAGGCGATTTCTCTCCCCAGAAACTCCTTTCGGAAATAGGTCTTGCCGGAGCTTTCCAATGCCTGCCCTTTGTGCTCTCGGCGTAAGCCCTCGGAAAATCTCCGCTTTTCCAGAGGGCATTTACAACTTCGGGGCTCCCAGAGGATCCCTCTTCGGTCGAGGTCGCTCAGGAAAAAAATGAGAGCTTGGCAGAAAGCTCCTTGGCGGTACAACACAGGGTTTTGGGGATAGGGGCTCGTGCGCCTTGCTCTAGGGGCGAGCCCAACGAGCGAAGGGGTCTTCGGGCTGAACCATCCGGGCCCTGGCACTTTCGGAAAACCAAACGGGAAGCCTCACGCTGTCCAGGGGCACCGATCACGGAGCGCTGCTGTCGTCCCTTTGCGAAGGTTCATGCCCTATCTAGACGAAACGGGTCCGATCAGTAGAATTTTGTAGAAATGCCG
>CAZQXP010000039.1:0-7707 GCA_964597525.1 uncultured Thermotogaceae bacterium
GCGCGTTTGGGGGTGGTCATGAATACGCTTCTGAAAAAGATCTGGCTTTTGGCTACCCTTTTGGGTCTGCCCAGCTTTCTTGGGTGTGCTGCGGAACGATCGTTCCTTTTCTACACGGAGTACCCAAGCGTCTTCCTCTCCCCCGACCGGGAACTTTCCCTGGACTTGGTGCTCCAGAACACCGGGCTTACTCCGGAAACGATCCTCCTTGAGGTCAGTGGGCCTGCGGGATGGAATGCTCGTTTTGAAACGAGCTCTTACCCAACCATTCAAATCGGTGCGGTGTATCTTCTGGCTGACCCGGAAAAGAAAACAACCATCAAATTCCGAGCAAAACCGCCAAGCGGCACAAAAGCCGGGGAATACACATTTAATCTAGTGGCCCGTACCGCGGACGGGAAACTCTCGCAGACCGTGACGGTGCGGGTTTTGCTTCAACCCACCACGCCCACCGTGGAGACCCCAAAGGAGACAAAACTCACCCTTTCCGTAACCTATCCCTCTGTGGAGAACCCAGCGGGGAAGGACTTCACGTACGACATCACCATCCGAAACGAGGCCGATAGCGAGCGGGTTGTAAACCTTCGCGCCCAAGTTCCGGCGCTTTGGCGCGCGTACTTTACCCCGCGCTGGCAGACGGACACGCGGATCACTTCTCTTAAGATTGGGGCCAACGCTACGGATACCGTGCGGTTCGTTGTCACCCCGCCCGTGGGCGTGGAGCAAGGGGAATACCCGCTGGTGTTCACGGCCCAAGCCGATGGCGACGTAGCCTCCCTGAACCTAAAGGCCGTGGTCACCGGAACGTACGATTTGCGCCTGGGAACGGAGGCGGAAGTTTATGGGCAAGGGGACACCCGAAACGTCCGCGCCATCGAGGGCCAGGTACGCACGTTTACCCTCTACCTTTGGAATGCCGGCACCGCTCCCCTTACAAACGTCACTTTTTATGCCAGCAAACCCTCGGGTTGGGAGGTAACTTTTGAGCCGGAGAAGCTTGAAGAGGTGCAACCCCTTTCCCTCACCCTCAAGCCGGAGAAGGTGCTCGTGAAGATCAAGCCTGCAAGCCGCGCCATCCCCGGCGATTACACCGTTTCGCTGATCGCCTCCTCCGCCCAAGATCGAAAGCAAATGGACTTGCGGGTCACCGTGGGCGCAAGCATGGGTTGGGGGTGGATTGGTGTAGGCGTGGTGGTGGTCGTGGTTGCCGGCCTCACGGGCATCTTCGTGCGGCTGGGCCGGCGCTAGGCCATGATCATCGAGGCCAAAGGCTTACGCAAGCGCTACAACAACGTTTGGGCTTTGGATGGCCTTGATTTTTCCGTTCAGGAAAAGGAAATTTACGGTCTCCTTGGCCCCAACGGCTCGGGAAAAACCACGACCATTCTCATCCTCCTCGGCCTCACCGAACCTACGTCTGGTGTGGTTCGGGTCTGCGGCCACGACCCCATCCGGGAGCCTTTAGCCGTAAAACGCCTTGTGGGCTATATGGCGGAGCGGGTGGGGTTTTATGAAGAGCTCTCCGCGCGGGAAAATTTGCGGCTCATTACCCGCCTCAACGGAATTCCCGAGCCCGAAGCAAAAAAGCGCATAGAGGAAGCCCTGGAGCAGGTGGGCTTGAGGGAGGTAGCGGACCGCCCAGTGGCCACTTTTTCCCATGGGATGCGACAAAGGTTGGGAATTGCCGATGTGCTTGTGAAAAAGCCGAAAGTTGCCATTCTGGATGAGCCCACCTCAGGGATCGATCCGGAGGGAGCTGCCCAGATCCTCGAGCTCATTCGGCACCTGCGGGATGAAGCGGGGATGACGGTTCTTCTTTCCTCCCATCTCCTTCACCAAGTGCAGCGCATTTGCGATCGAGTAGGAATTTTGCATAAAGGTCGCCTTGTGGCCGAAGGGGCAGTGGCTGAGCTTACCAGTCCAGGAAATTACGTCGCTGTGATCGAGAACGCTACTCCTGAGTTGCGCGCCCGTTTGGAAGCGGAGGATTGGGCCTTGGCTACGGAGGAAATCGGGACAGGAAAACTCTCCATAACCCTGGAAGAATCCGGCCGAGCTCGGCTTTTCCAAATTGTGGCGGAGGAGGGCGGTTTCATCCTCGAGCTGCGCTCCCGCACCCACACCCTCGAGGAGATCTACCTCCGCTATTTCCAGGGGTAGGCCATGGTCACCATCTTTTGGAAGGAGCTTGCGGACCATTTGGGAAGCAAACGCTTCTTCATCCTGAGCCTCATCATCCTGGTTGTGGCGGGAACCTCCGTGTATCTAGGAATCCAGGGTTTCCAGGAAAACCCCACGCGTGTTGGCTCCTTCGTTTACCTCCTCCTTTTCACCTCCTCCCGAGGAGGCCTTCCTTCGTTTTTGAGTTTCCTTGCGTTCTTTGGCCCCCTTTTGGCCGTGCTCTTGGGGTTCGACGCGGTGAACTCGGAATTCGCCCGCGGTACGGTAAGCCGCGTCCTTTCCCAGCCCATTTACCGGGATTCCTGGATTAATGGGAAGTTCCTCGCCGGGCTTGCTACTTTGGCGGTGATGGTGGTGAGTATCGTGTTTTTGGTCTTCGGGCTGGGCCTTTTTGCCCTGGGCTTTCCGCCCGAAGGCGAGGAATTCGCTCGGCTTCTTCTCTTTGTGATTGTAGCCGTCGTGTATCTCGGCTTTTGGCTTGCCCTTGGGATCCTCTATTCCGTCATCTTCCGCCAAACGGCCACCTCAGCCTTGGCCGCGGTCGCTACCTGGCTTTTCTTCACCCTTTTTCTCTACATGATCGCGGGGGTGATTGCGGACCAAATAGCACCGGTCCGCGCAGACTCGCCCGCGGAACAATGGATCCGCAACGAAAATATCCGGGATTTTGTTCTCCGCTTTTCCCCGGTGGCTCTTTTTGAGGAAGCCACTTTGCCGATCCTTGTTCCCACGTACCGGGGGCTCAGCCTCCTCACCATCCTCACGCAACCCGGTACGCCCACGAGTCCTCTTCCCTTGGGCCAGAGCCTCCTTGTGGGCTGGCCGCAGCTCGTGGGGCTTTTGGCCTTAACCTCTGTGTGTTTCGCTGTCGCCTACATTCTTTTCATGCGCCGGGAAATCCGGATCAGTTAGGAATCGGGCTTTCCATAGCCTCCGCCACCTGGTGTGCGAATGGAAACGATCCCTCCCGGAGGAACGAGAACGGTCCCCTTGGAGGGTATGGGTTTTTCCACGCCCTCAACAATAAGAAAATCCTCTCCGGAGGCACCGTCTTCTCCCCCCCAAAGCCCCCAAGGCCGGCGTTTCCGACGATCTGCGAGAAGGGAGACCACGGCCTCATGGTCCAGCACACGGATATCCCGGCGGATGCCCATCCCGCCCTGGAATCTGCCCGCGCCGCCTGATCCCTCCCGCAGCTCATAGCGTTCTACCCGCAATGGATAGGCGGTTTCCAAGGCCTCAACCGGCGTATTCAGGGTGTTGGTCATATGCGTGTGGACCCCACTCAGCCCATCCTTTCCTGGCCGGGCGCCCATGCCTCCGCCAATGGTCTCGTAAAACGTATAAGGCTTTCCCGTGCGTGGATCGACTCCGCCGATGAGGAGGTTGTTCATAGTCCCCTGCGAGGCCGCGGGCACGCGATGGGGCAAGGCTCTGGCCATCGCCCCAAAGATGGCATCCACGATGCGCTGGGATAGCTCAAGATTCCCTCCTCCCACGGCGGCAGGCGGAGAGGCGTTCACCACCGTTCCCTCTGGAGCCATGATCCGGATAGACTTCCAAGCTCCGGCATTGGGAGGGAGTTCGGGATCGAGAAGAGCCCGAAACGCGTAATACACGGCAGAAGCGGTAACGGCAAACGGAGCGTTTACGGGAAAATCCACCTGGGGAGAGCTTCCGGAGAAGTCCACAAGGATTTCTTCACCCGTTACGTGCACGGCCACCCTTATCTCTACCCCTTCATCCAAAAAATCGGAGAACTCGTAAATTCCTGGGGGAATCTGGCGAATGGCGCGGCGCATGCGCTCCTCGGCATAGTTTTGCAGGGCACGATACGCTTCCCCGAGGAGATCCTTGCCGTACCTTTCCGCAAGTCCTTTGAGCCTGCGCTTGCCGATTTCGATGGCGGCCTTTTGGGCCAAAAGGTCGCCCTCCCGTTCCCAGGGCGTACGCACATTGGCCAAAAGGATCGCCCAAAGATCCCGATTTAATCTCCCTTGGTGCCAAAGTTTCACCGGCGGAATACGCAACCCTTCCTGATAAATTTCTTTCGCCTCAGGGGGAAGGCTTCCTGGGGTCATCCCGCCCACATCTGCATGATGTGCGCGGCAAGCGACAAATCCAATGATTTCTCCTTTCCAGAAAACAGGGGCCACGAAGGTGATGTCCGGAAGATGGGCTCCGCCACAGTAAGGGTCATTTAAAACCACGACATCTTCGGGATCCCAATCCTTTACGGATGCCAGGGCCGCGGCAACGGAAAAGGGCATAGCACCTAGATGGACGGGGATATTTTCCGCCTGAGCAACTAGCAACCCTTTTTCGTCGAAAACCGCGGAAGAACAATCTTTCCGCTCTTTGATGTTGGGGGAAAAGGCCGTGCGGACAAGGGCTGCGGTCATCTCTTCCGCCACGCCATTTAAGGCGTAGGAAAGCACCGCCAAGGTTATCGGGTCCATCTAGACCTCCAGAATCAAGTTGCCGAACTGATCCACAAAGGCACGGTTTTTCGGAGGGATCAAAACGGTGGACTCGGGGCCCTCCACGATGGCCGGCCCAGGGATTTCCGCTCCCGCTGGGATCTTCTCCCGGGCAAAAACAGGGGCCTTCAACGCGCCCTCTTCACCGAAACACACCCAACGCCTTTCCAACACGGCATCCTCCAGAGTTCCCGAGGAGGAGACTTCCGGGAGCTCGGGTTTTTTCCGCGCGACCCACGGCCCTAAGGCGCAGGTTGACCAACTCCACTTCGGCATTGCGGTTGGAAAAACCATAGCGTTCCTCGTGCCGGCGGTGGAAGTCCTCGACGACCGTGGACAAATCGCCATTATCAAGGGGGAAAAAAGCGGATGGGTACATGGATTTCAAATCCTTGGCCCCGATAGCGCAGGTCCAAAGAATAGAAAAATTCCCATTGCTCTTCGCTTATCTTCTCGTCGCGAAGGACGGATTCGGCTTCCTTCTGCATTTCCTCAAAGAGGGCGTTTATTTTCGCCAGGGACACAGCAGCCAGAGGGGCCACAAGGGAACGGACAAAGTTATGAACGATGTCCGCAGTGACCAGCCCAAGGGCCGAAAGGACCCCCGCGTAACGCGGGACGAGAACCTTGGAGATCCCAAGTTTCCGGGCCAAAGAAGCAGCGTGGAGAGGGCCAGCACCCCCGAAAGCTACGAGAACAAAATCCCGGGGATCGTATCCCCGTTCAATGGAAATCACCCGGATGGCCCTTTCCATGGTGGCTTCGGCGACTTCCAAAATTCCGCAGGCCGTCGAAGGCAAATCCATACCAAGTCTCTTCGCAAGTGTGCCCAAAGCTTTCTCCGCTAAGGCAGGAGAAAGGCGCAGATTTCCGCCCAAAGGTCGCGCAAAGGGAAGAAGTCCAAGGAGAAGGTGCGCATCGGTCACGGTGGGTTCCGTCCCGCCGTGGCCGTAACAGGCCGGGCCTGGATCGGCGCCCGCGCTCCGCGGTCCAACGCGAAGCATTCCGCCCGGATCGAGCCAAGCAATACTTCCGCCGCCCGCGCCCACCGTGTGCACATCCACCATGGGGAGACGCACGGGTCTTCCCGCGATCTCTTTTTCCGTGGTGTATTGGATCTCCCCGTTTACCACGAGGCTCACGTCAGTGCTCGTTCCCCCCATGTCCAACGTGATGAAGTTTTTAAACCCGGCCTTTTCCGCGATAAAGCGAGCTCCGATCACACCGGCGGCGGGACCAGAAAAAAGGAGTTCCGCAGCCTTTCGCCCCGCCTCCTGCGGTCCAGAAACCCCACCGTTTGAGCGCATCACTAAGAATTTCGCCTGATTAATGCCTTTTGAGATCTCCTCCAAATAGCTTTCCACAAGCGGCCGCAGGGCCGCGGTGATCACCGTGGTGGAAGTGCGCTCGTATTCGCGAAATTCCGGAAGCACCTCCGAGGAAAGGGTTATGGGTACACCGACGTCTTCCTCCTCCAAAATCTGCCGAACGCGTCGTTCGTGCCTGGGATCGAGGAAGGAAAAAAGAAAAACGACAGCCACGGAATCAACTTGTCCCTTAAGTTTCCGCGCCAACTCTCGTACTTTCCGCTCATCCAAGGGCTTGATTACGCGCCCTTGCGCATCCAGACGCTCAGGCACCTCCAGCCGCCATTCCCTGGGAACGATGGGAGTAGGTCGTTCGCAAAAAAGATCGTAAAGACTAGGCCGTGCTTGCCGGCCGATTTCCAAAACGTCGCGAAAACCCTCCGTTGTAAGAAGCGCGGTCCTCGCCCACTTTCCCTCGAGAATGGCGTTCGTAGCTATTGTGGTTCCGTGCACGATCCGCTCAACCTGCTTTTCCAAAAGGCGCAGGCCTTGAAGAATGCCGTGCGAGGGCGGTTTGGTGGTGGGGGTTTTCCAGAGAAAGAGCTTTCCCTCCCAATGGGCCACGAAATCCGTGAACGTCCCTCCCACATCGATGCCTAAGATGGACATAGCCAAGAAAGAGCGTAGCACACGCTGGCCTGGGTCACCAAAAGCCGTCGATAGCTTTTTCCGCTACAATGAAGCAAAGTTTAGGACCAAAGCGAAGGAGGCAATATGAGCAAGCGTTGGGGCATCCTCACATTCCTTTTAGGTCTTGTTGGCACCATTTTAGCGTTGGCCGCGGTAATTAGCGTGAATAACGCCCACTCGCGGGTAACCGATGTACGGGAAGAACTCCTTACAGCGATCCAGGGGCTGCGCATGAACGATCTTCGTGCCCTTTCCAGTCGCGTCGAGGCGGTGCGCACCGATTTGGGGAACATGCAGACCGATATGAAAAACTTTTCGTCTAGTGTGCAAGCCGCGCAGACGAGGATCGGGCAGTTGGAGCAAAGTATTGCCGGGCTGACCAAACGGGTGGATAGTGCAGAAACGGAGCTTAAAGCTTTCGTGCAAGCCCTTGGGGAATTGCGGACCGCTACCGAGGAGGTGCGCCAAAGCCTCAGTTTGCATAATCCCACAGACCTCGAGGCTCGCCTCCAAAAAATCGAAAGGCTTTTGGAAGAGCTACGGAAGTCCATCGAGGCTCTCCAAGCGGCCCAAGTGAGGATCGCCGTGGTGGATGCGGAGGGATTGTTTGTGCGTGTGTTTTTGCCGCAGGTGGAGCCGGAGCGCCGGGCCCTTCAGGCCAAAGCCCAGGCCCTTCAGGAACTTCAGGCCAAATATGCTCAAGGCCAAATCCAAGCTGAGGCTTATCAGCGGGAGTACGCCAAACTCGCTGCCGAATATTTGCAGGCGCAAGTGCAGGTGAACATGTCCATGCTGGAGAAAATGATCGCTTCCCCAGGATTTGCCAATCTCCGTGCGGACCTCCAGAGCCTAAGGGAGCAGGCCAAACCCTTAGCGGATCAGGTTCAAAACCTCGTGAAACAGGCCCAGGTGGTTGTCCTCGATTACAACGCCTTTTCCAATCAGCTTCAACAACTACAGGCGGCCTTCCAGCAAATAGATCAACTTCTTACCCAAGTGGCGGCCGTGAAAATCCTGGAGATTTCCCAAAAGCTTGCCCAAGAGAAGGG
>CAZQXP010000040.1:0-7554 GCA_964597525.1 uncultured Thermotogaceae bacterium
GCCCAGCGCCAAAGTTTCCGTGCGGGCCCATCGTCCAAGCCCGCGTCAATGAAGAGGACCTCCTTTTCGGCGATCAGGGCGCCGAGGTTCACGGGCCCGGGAAAAGCCATCACCCTTTTCCCTAATGGAATTCCTTCCATCGCCGAAGTATAGCGCGCCATTGCGGAGGACCTAAGAAACGCTAAACTGAAAAAGATGCAACGGGAAGAGGTTGTGGCCTTTCTTTCGGAGCGCTTCCCCTTAGAGCTTGCCGAGGAATGGGACCGCTCGGGATTTCAACTTGGGATTTTGGGAAAGCCCTGCCGGCGGGTCTTGGTCGCCCTGGATTTGGAGCTTGGGCACCTTCCTCTTCTTTCCGATGTAGACCTCGTGGTGGTGCATCATCCCCTTCTTTTTCGACCTATTTCGGAAATCCGTACGGACACCCCGCTTGGGGAAAAACTCCGCGCTCTTCTTGCACATGATGTTGCCCTCTTTGCGCTCCATACTCCTTATGATGTGGCCCAAGGCGGCTTGGGCGAGGTTCTCGCGGGATTTTTGGGGTTGGAAAATGTGCGGCCCCTTCTTCCCCGGGGGAAGTTCTTGAAGCTTGTAGTGTTCGTGCCCCACGGTTATGAGGACCAGGTGGCTGAGGCCATGTTCGGCGCAGGCGCAGGAAAGATTGGAAAATACGGGCACTGCTCTTTCCGTACGAAAGGCATAGGAACCTTCCTTCCGGAAGAGGGCGCACGGCCCTTTTTGGGCGAGATCGGGCGGGAAGAGCGGGCAGAAGAAGTGCGCTTGGAAACGATCGTCCCTGAGGAAAAGGCGGAGAAGGTGGTGAAAGCCATGCTTTCCGCCCATCCCTACGAGGAAGTGGCTTACGATCTTTACCCTTTAGCCAATGAAGCCCGGCTTCATGGTCTTGGCCGCGCGGGCGAACTTCCTGAACCGAAACCCATTTCTAAAATCCTCGAGCAATTTGCCGAAAACCTGGGAGTTCCCGGGCCGAAGGAGGTCGTGGGCGAAAGGAAAGAGGCCCAAAGGATTGCCCTCTGTGGAGGAAGCGGCGGGGATTTGATTCCCTATGCGGTTGCCTTTCGTGCGGATCTATTCATCACCGGCGAGGCGGGCTACCATCGCCTGAAAGAGGCTCAGGAATCTGGGCTCACCGTGGCCCTCTTCGGTCATGCCGAAACCGAGCGGCCGTTTGTTCGCCACATTGCAAGCCTTTTGCGGGAGGCTTTCCCCAAGCTCGAGGTGGTGGAGGGGTGAAAGAGACATTGGATTTACTTAGGATGCTGGCGGAGGTGGATGAGAATCTTCTCAAGCTTTCCGGCCGCATTTCCGATCTCGACCGAGAGGAGGCGTACCTTAAAGAACGCGTTTCCGAAGTGGACGCAGCTTTTGCCCGCCGCAAAGAAGAGCACCGGAAGCTTCGCCAAACCGCTCAGGACCGCACCATCGAGGTGGACGCCACCGATGCCAAAATCCGCGAATACCAACGCAAGCTCGAGCACGACATCGTCCCATACAAGGAAATGGAGTTCCTGCGCGAACAAGTTCAGATTCTCCGGCAAAAGCTCGACCAGCTCAGTGAGGAAGCCCTGCGCCTTATGGAAGCTGTGGAGGAGGACGCAAAAAAGCTTTCCGAGGAAGAGGGGCAATATCGGGAGCGCCGAAGTTCTCTGGAGCGGGAGATCCAACAGCTCTCCCAAAGGCGGGAGGAACTGAAGCGCGAGCGGGAGACCCTTGAAGGAAAGCGCGAAGAGATCCTCGCCCAGCTTCCCTCTTCCCTTAGGCAGCATTACGAAAAGCTTAGGACCACTGTTCCCAATCCCGTAGTCTACGTGAATGGGCAAACCTGTGGAGGCTGCCACCTCCGACTTTCCGAGGCCACGCTCCTTGCGCTCCAGGAGGGGCGGGAGGTGGTGACCTGCGAGCACTGCTGGCGCTTCTTGGTTCTGCGCTGGTCCTAGCTGAGGTCCTCCTTCCCCTTCAGGTCGGCCCCATCAACGATTACGGCCAAACCCTGGAGGCCGAGGATCGCGGGAAACTCCTGGGGTACATCGCCGCCCTGGAGGCGCAAGGGATCCACCTCGTGTATTTGGCAAGCTGGCGCGACCCTTTTTCCGATCCCAAGCGGTATGCGGCTGAGGTTTTTCGGGCTTGGGGGCTTTCCGAAAGAACTTTGCTTTTGGTTTTCGTGCGTGACGAGAACCGGCGCTGGCATGTAGCCATTCAAGCCGGCTCGGCTCTCACCCTCCCCGGGAAGTTGGAGGAACTGCGGAAGAAGGCGGAGACGGAGGCCAATCGAATGCGGCCAGGATACGCCGCGGTACATTTCGCTTCCGGGCTTTTGGCCGCCCTCTCGGAAACCAGGAACTCCGACACTTCAGCACGAATTTTTCCCTGGAAGGCCATCGTTCTTGGCGGGGTTGGCCTTTTCTTTCTTTTCCTTTTGGCGCGGCGGATTTGTCCGCGCTGCGGCCGGCCCCTGCGCCGGGTGCGTTCCGTAAGCGGTATAATTTGGGTGTGCCCGCGTTGTCGGTATACGCGGGCAAGCCTGCGGTGGGGGAGATGGCCGGGGGGTCGCAGGGGAGTCCTCCCCTGAGGAAGGTCCGGACTCCGCAGGGCAGGCCGCTCGGGGAAACCCGAGAGGGGGTAACCCCTGGAAAGTGCCACAGAGAATAGACCGCCAGCGGCCTCCTCCCCTTTTGGGGAGGGGGTGCGGGCAAGGGTGAAACGGTGGGGTAAGAGCCCACCGCCGGGGCCGCGAGGTTCCCGGGCACGGCAAACCCCGGCCGGAGCAAGGCCAAATAGGGAGGCGCTTGAGGGTGGCCCGCCCGATGCCTCCGGGTAGGCCGCACAAGAGAAATGACCCCCCACGACAGAATCCGGCCTATAGGCCCTCTCCTCCGCCCAGGCTATAATTTCGCCCCAAAAGGAGGTGGGAAAAGTGATCTGGCTTTTCTATCCGGAGACATTGATCCTGCTCATCCCGGCTTTTCTCCTCGCCATTTACGCCCAGTACAAAGTGCGCTCCGCCTATGCCCGCTATCTCCAAATTCCCACCCAGCGGCGCATCACCGCCCGCGAGGCCGCCGAATACATCCTGCGGAGCGCCGGGATCACCAATGTGCAAATCGAAAGCATCCGCCAGCCCTTGGGCGATCACTACGACCCTCGGCGGAGAAAACTGCGCCTTTCCGCGCCGGATTCCACTTCGGTAGCTGCAGTAGGTGTGGCCGCCCATGAAGCGGGTCACGCCCTTCAGCACGCTCAAGGCTATGCGCCCTTGGCCCTTCGTTCGGCCATCGTGCCTCTCGCCATGTTCGGCTCCCAGCTCGCCTTGCCCCTTTTCTTCCTCGGCCTTGTCTTTCAGGCCGCTTCCCTTGTGAACATCGGGATCATCCTCTTCTCCGCAGCGGTTCTTTTCACCCTGGTGACCCTGCCGGTGGAGTTCAACGCCTCCCGCCGAGCTGTGGCCGCTTTGCGCTCCGCTGGACTTGTCACCGAAGGGGAGCTCGGCGCGGTGAAAGAGGTTCTCACCGCAGCGGCTCTTACTTACGTGGCTTCCGCGGCCATGGCGGTAGCCCAGCTCCTTGGCCTCCTCATGATCGCCGGAGGAAGCCGCCGCCGCTCATAAATGAAGCTTTCCCTCTCCATCCTCAACGCCGATTTTTCTTCCCTTCTTGCGCACCTTGAGGGCCTTTTGGACCTTGTGGACTACGTGCACTTCGACGTCATGGACGGGCATTTCGTCCCAAACCTCACCTTTGGCCCGCCTTTTGTGAACTCCTTGCGCGAAAAACTCGCCCTTCCCTTTGATATCCACCTCATGATCGACCGCCCAAGCCTCTATGCCCCGCGTTTTACTGTGCGGCCCGAGGACGTAATCACCTTTCACCTCGAGGCTTTGGACTCCCCTACCAAAACCATCGAGACGATCAGAAAGCTCGGGTGTAAGGTGGGGATTTCCCTGCGCCCCCGCACCCCCATTTCCGCGATTTTTCCCTACCTCGATGAGGTGGACTGGGTTCTCGTGATGAGCGTGGAGCCGGGTTTTGGCGGCCAGGAATTTCTTCCTCAAACTTTTGAGCGCCTGCGAGCCCTGCGGGAAAAAATCGGGGACCGCGCCATCTCCGTCGCCGTGGATGGCGGTATTGGCCCCCACAACGTCCGGGCCGTTTTGGAAGCGGGTGCGGATGTGGTAGTGGTGGGCGCGGCCATTTTCCGCGCGGCGGATCCCCGTGAGGCCGCCCTCAACCTGTGGAAAGCCGCTGGACACCCGAGGAACTGATGCGCCGGGTTTTGGCCCTGGCCCAAAAGGGCGAGGGCTACACCCGGCCTAATCCTTTAGTGGGGGCCGTCCTCGTGAAAGACGGGGAAATTTTGGCCGAGGCCTACCACGAGCGCTTCGGCGGCCCCCATGCCGAAACCCTTGCCCTCGCCCGCGCCGGGGAAAAGGCCGAGGGCGCTGAGCTTTACGTGAACCTCGAGCCCTGCGTGGATTTTCCGGGAAAGAAAACGCCGTCCTGTGCGGACGCCATCATCCGTGCGGGCATAAAAAAGGTAGTGATCGCCACCCGCGATCCCAATCCCCAAGTGTGCGGCCGCGGGGTGGCCAAGCTCCGCGAAGCGGGAATCGAAGTGGTGGAGGGAGTCCTCGCCCACGAAGCTCAAAGGCTCAACGAGGTCTTCTTCCACTGGATCACAAAAGGGACGCCATTTGTGGTCCTCAAGCTTGCGATGAGCCTAGATGGAAAAATCGCAAGCCGGACGAAAAACTCTCGCTGGATCACGGGGCCGGAGGCGCGAAAGATCGTGCACCAATTGCGGAGGCGCTACGCCGCAGTTTTGGTGGGCGCCAATACCGTGATTCTCGACGATCCCGAGCTCACCGTGCGGGAAGTTCCTGGGCCCCAGCCCTTGAGGATTGCTCTTGATACCCACGGTCGCGTTCCTCTTTCCGCCCGGGTCTTTTCCGGTGAAGCGAAAACCTTGGTGGCCACCGTGGATATGCCTCCGGAAAAGGAGGAGGCGCTACGCGGAAAAGGCGTAGAAGTGTTGCGGCTTCCCGAGAGGGATGGACACCCCGACCTGCAAAGGCTTTTGGCCGCCTTGGGCGCCCGGGGGGTGGATTCCCTTTTGGTGGAAGGCGGGGGAGAAGTGGCGTGGTCCTTCCTTTCCCAGGGCCTCGTGAACAAAATTGTATTTTTCTATGCCCCCCTGATTTTGGGCGGAAGGGACGCCGTGCCCGCTGTGGCCGGAACGGGTTTTCCCGACCCAGCCCAGGGGCTGCGCGTGCAAGAGCTCAGCGTGGAGTGGGTTGGACAGGACCTGATGGTTGTGGGCTACCCGGTGTATGAGGGCACCGCCCGCTTGGAAACGGAAGAAGCCAAAGATTCGGGCAAAGGTGCGTAGTGTTCAAAGCGCATGGTGAAGGAGCCCCGGCCGCTGGTGAGGCTGCGGAGAACGGAGGCGTAGCTAAAGAGTTCCCCTAAAGGCACGCGTGCCAACACCACCGCTGTGGAGCCCTTGCTTTCCAGTCCCACGAGCTTTCCTCTGCGGCTTGCGAGATCGCCCACCACCGCTCCCACGAGGCTTTCGGGCACCGTGACTTCCACGTGCATGATGGGCTCCAAAACGATGGTTCCCGCGCGTTTCAGGGCTTCGCGGAGGGCTTGGGCAGCACAATTGCGAAAGGCTTGTTCCGAAGAGTCCACTTCGTGGAAGGAACCGTCGAGGAGGATGAATTTCAGGTCCACGACGGGAAAGCCATGGGGTCCTTCGTTCATGGCTTCCATGACGCCTTTGCGCACCGCGGGGATGAATTCCTTGGGGATGCGGCCGCCTACCACTTGGCTTTCGAATTCCAGACCGGTTCCAGGAGGGGTAGGTTCGACGCGGAAGATGATGTGGGCGAATTGTCCGCGACCACCGGTTTGCTTCACGAGTTTGTGTTCGAAATCCAGGGCCCGCGCCAAGGTCTCCCGATAGGCCACCTGCGGCGCGCTGGCGATCACCTCCACCCCGAATTCCCGCTTGAGCCGGTCCACCACGATCTCCAGGTGCAATTCGCCCATCCCGGAGACCACCATTTCCCCGGTCTCCGGATTTGTGCGCAGCGCCAGGGTAGGATCCTCGGAAACCAACGCGGAGATCGCGTGGGAAAGCCTATCCATGTCGGTCTTCCGAACGGGAGAAATCGCTAGATCCAGAACAGGGGCAGGGAACTCCATAGCTTCGAGCACAATAGGCGCCTCGGGATCGCAGAGGGTGTCGCCGCTTTGTCCGTCCGTAAGGCCAATGAGGGCGCCCACCTCGCCGGCCCGGAGCTCTTCCACCCCGATGCGCTCGTTGGCGTGGACGCGAAAGAGCCGTCCCACGCGCTGAACGCTCTCGCGCCGGGAATTGAGGAGAGCTTCGCCTGAACGAAGGATTCCGGAATATACGCGGACGTAGTAGATCTTTCCCACGTGCCGATCCGCTTGGATCTTGAAGATCAGCGCCGCAAGGGGCGCATCCAGTTTCGGCTCCCGGTAAATTTCCTGGCCTTGCCATGTCCCGCGGAGAGGGGGAAGGTCGCACGGCGCAGGAAGGAAATCCACCACGGCATCGAGAAGGGAGCGAACCCCTTGGAGTTTTGCTGCCGATCCAGCGAAAACCGGCACAATTTTCCCGGAAATGGTCGCTCTTCGTATCGCCGCTTTCAGCTCAGCTACCGTAGTTTCTTCGGAAAGGAAAAGCTCCAAGAATTTCTCGTCCGCTTCTGCTACGGCCTCAAAAAGCTCTTCCCGGAGGGCTTGAGCTTGAGGCAGCAGGTCCTTGGGAATCGGTTCGGGTTTAGGTTCCGTGCCGTTTTCGGGTTCGCGGAAGAAGAACGCGGCCATGTTCACAAGATCCACAATGCCCCTGAACTCATCCTCTGCACCGATAGGAAGGACCAAAGGAAGAGGATTCGCCCCCAATTCGTGGCGCATTTCTTTAACCACGCGGAAGAAGTCGGCGCCCACGCGATCCATTTTGTTCACAAAGGCGATGCGGGGAACGCCGTAGCGTTCGGCCTGGCGCCAGATCGTTTCCGATTGGGATTCCACGCCGCCCACGGCGCAGAAAAGGGCGATCATGCCGTCCACCACGCGCAAGGCGCGTTCCACTTCCGCGGTGAAGTCCACGTGGCCTGGCGTATCGATGAGGTTGATCTCATGGCCGCGCCATTCCACCGTGGTTGCCGCCGCGGTGATGGTGATCCCCCGTTCCCGCTCTTGAGGCATCCAGTCCAGCGTGGCCTGGCCTTCATCCACTTCGCCCAAGCGGTGCGTTTTTCCGCAAAGGAAAAGTATGCGCTCGGAAAGCGTGGTTTTTCCCGCGTCGATATGCGCGGCAATACCAATGTTTCGTATCTTTTGCAAAATAAAACCCTCCTGCATTTTCTCCTCCAAAGGGGCTTAGACGAAAGGCAAAATAAAGGGCCTTCCGACCTACCGCCTACACGTGGAGGCGCAGTCTACCGGAAAAGCCCTGACCGCGCAACCAGCTATTTGAGAAGTTGGCGCTCTTTTTTCTTTG
>CAZQXP010000041.1:0-7195 GCA_964597525.1 uncultured Thermotogaceae bacterium
ATCTGGGCGCGAGAGATTCTGGATTCCCGAGGCAACCCCACCGTGGAGGTGGAGGTCCTTTTGGACGACGGCACGGAGGCCCGGGCCGCTGTCCCCTCCGGCGCCTCCACCGGAACCCATGAAGCCCTGGAACTCCGGGATAAAGACCAGCGCTATCACGGAAAGGGCGTGCTGCAAGCGGTGCGCAACGTGAACGAAATCATCGCCCCGGAAATTGTGGGTTTAGATCCCCTTTGGCAAGAGGAAATCGACGCCATCCTTTTGGAGCTGGATGGAACGCCCAACAAAAGCAGGCTTGGCGCGAACGCCATCCTGGGGGTTTCCTTGGCTGTATGTAAGGCTGCGGCGGCCTCGTTGGGCCTGCCCCTTTTCAAGTATCTTGCGGGCGCCCGCTCGGGAAGGATGCCCATCCCCTTCATGAACGTCATCAACGGCGGGGCCCACGCCGACAGTGGCTTGGCCATCCAGGAATTCATGATCGTGCCCATCGGTGCCCCCGCCTTCGCCGAAGCTCTCCGCTACGGAGCGGAGGTCTTCCATACTCTTCGGAAATTGCTCAAGGCTGAAGGCCACTCTGTGGCTGTGGGCGACGAAGGCGGCTTTGCTCCGAAACTCCCCTCGGACGAGGAGGCCATTAAATTCCTCGTGCGGGCCATCGAGGAAAGCGGCTACGAGCCAGGGAAGCACGTAGCGTTGGCTTTGGATTGCGCGGCCACCTCTTTCTTCGATCCTCACCGGGAGATTTATCGCCTGGACGGCGAAAAAAGCGCTCAAGAACTTGTGGAGCTCTACGAGGAGTGGGTGAAGCGTTATCCCATCGTCTCCATCGAGGATGGTCTCGCTGAAGAGGACTGGGACGGATGGGCCAAGCTCACGGAGCGGCTCGGCCAAAGGATCCAGCTTGTGGGCGACGATATTTTTGTGACCAATCCAGAGCGCCTGCGTCGGGGTATCCGCCAAAAAGTGGCCAACGCGATCCTCATCAAGCTGAACCAGATCGGTACAGTGACTGAAACCCTGGAGACGATGGAAATCGCCCAAAAGGCCGGATACGGCTGCATCATCTCGCATCGCTCCGGAGAAACGGAGGACGTCTCTATCGCCCACTTTGCCGTAGGGACCGGATGCGGCCAAATAAAAACCGGGTCCCTTTCCCGCTCGGAGCGCGTGGCTAAATACAACGAGCTTTTGCGCATCGAGGACCTTTATGAGCCGCCCATGGCGAAATGGCCGCCCCGCTAGCCTTTGGCTGGGGTTGGCACTTCTCGTCTTCATACTTTTCGGAGTGGGAATAGTTTTTGGCCTAAGGGCCAGGGCCATTGCCGTTGCCGCCCAAGATGTGCAAAGGCTCCGCGAGGAGCAAGGAAAACTCCAAAGGGAAATCGAAAAATTACGGTTGGAACTCTCCCAAGCGGCTACGCCTAACGTTGTGGAACAAAAAGCTAGAGAAGTCCTACGCTGGGTTTATCCCGATGAGGAGCTCGTGATCCTAATTCGCCGGAGGTGAGATCGATGGAATTCGTCCATCTACACGTGCACTCCGAATACTCCCTTTTGGACGCCATGTGCCGAATCGGTGAGCTTGTGGAGGAGGCCGAAAAGCACAGGATGAAAGCCCTGGCCCTCACCGACCACGGTGTTCTCTCCGGAACGGTAAAGTTTTACCAGGCTTGTCAGGAAGCGGGGATTAAGCCCATCTTGGGCGCGGAGATCTATTTGGCCCAGGGATCGCGGTTCTCCCGCGACCCGGTATTCGATCGCTCCCCTTACCACCTCGTGGTATTGGCGCAAAACGAGGAGGGCTGGCGAAACCTCCTCCTTTTGGTGAACCGCGGCCACACCGAAGGGTTTTACTACAAACCCCGGGTGGATTTGGAGCTTCTCTCCGAGCATAGCCAGGGACTGATCGCTCTTTCCTCCTGTGAGTCCGGGGAAATCCAGCGGCTTTTGCTTTCCGGGGAGTACCGCAAGGCCAGGGAAGCGGCGGGAAGACTTTCCGAAATCTTCCCCGGTCGGTTTTACATTGAGCTTCAAGATCACGGGCTTCCCAAAAATCGGGACCTTATTAGGCGCCAACTGGAGCTCGCCAAGGAATTGGATCTTCCTGTGGTAGCCACGGCCGATGTTCACTATATCCATCCTGAGGACGCGGAGGCCCACCAAGTCCTCATCAATATCCAAGCGGGAAAGAAGCTTACAGACCCCGATGCCCGGAGTTTCGAGGGCCAAGACTATCATTTCCTGAGTCCCGAGGAAATGTGGGAAAAATTCGGGGAGATCCCGGAGGCCCTCAAGAACACCCTCGAGATTGCCGAAGCCTGCGAACTTCGTCTCTCGTTTGAGCAGAAACTCTTGCCGAAATTTCCCGTGGAGGGCCGCACGCCCCAGGAGGAACTTGAGCGCCTGGCCTGGCAAGGAGCCAAGGCCCGCTACGGTGAGGAAATCCCCAAAGAGGTGCGAGAACGGCTCTCTTACGAGCTTTCCGTGATCGGGAAGATGGATCTCGCCCCTTACTTCCTCATCGTGGCCGACCTTGTGAACTACGCCCGCAAAAACGGGATCCCGGTGGGGCCCGGAAGGGGATCCTCTGCAGGTTCCCTTGTAGCCTACTGCCTAGGCATCACCCAGGTAGATCCTCTCAAGTTTGGCCTCCTTTTTGAGCGCTTTTTGAATCCGGAAAGGGTAAGCCTTCCGGATATCGACATCGATTTTTGTATGCGCCGGAGAGACGAAATCCTGGAATACGTGGCCGAAAAATACGGACGCGACCATATTGCCCAGATCGGGACCTTCGACCGCATGGCCTCCCGCTCGGTGATCCGCGATGTGGCCAGGGTTCTGGATATTCCCTACGAAAAAGCGGACCGTATCGCCAAGCTCATCCCCTTCGGCATGCCCCTCTCCCAGGCCCTCGAGACGTTGCCCCCTCTTCAAGCTATACAGGAAGCGGAACCAAAGCTTTTCTCCATTGCCCTGAAACTTGAAGGGCTTGCCCGCAACGCCTCCACCCATGCCGCCGGTGTGGTGATCGCTCCTGAACCCCTGGAGAAGTTCGTGCCCCTCATGCGCCTTCCCGACGACCAGTTCGTCACCCAGTTCGATATGTACGACCTCGAGGCCCTGGGACTCCTCAAAATGGATTTCCTTGGGCTACGCAACCTCACCATCCTCTCCGACGTCCAGGAGCTTGTGCGAAAAAGGAAGGGGTTGGAAATAAGTCTCGAAAAAATCCCTCTCGATGACCACGCGACGTATGAGCTCATCCGCTCCGGCGCCACAAGCGGGGTGTTCCAGCTGGAGTCCGCGGGAATGCGGGCCCTTATCCGAAGGCTTGAGCCCACGGAATTCCGTGACCTCATCGCGATTTTGGCCCTTTACCGCCCCGGCCCCCTGGAGTCCGGAATGGTGGATGACTACATCGAGCGGAAGCACGGCCGACAGCCCATCACCTACCCCCACGAGCGGGTTCGCGACGTCCTCGAGGAGACCTATGGTCTTCCCATCTATCAGGACCAGGTCATGCTCATGGCCCAGAAACTCGCGGGGTTCTCCCTGGGCGAGGCGGACATCCTCCGCAAGGCCATGGGCAAAAAGAAGCCCGAGGTCATGGCGGAGATGCGGGAGAAATTCGTGGCTGGATGCGTCAAGAACGGGATCCCCAAAGAGGAAGCAGAGGCCCTCTTTGCCGATATCGAAAAATTCGCGAGCTACGCCTTCGCCAAGGCCCACGCCGCCGCCTACGCTTTTATCACCTATTGGACCGCGTACTTTAAAGCCCATTTTCCCACGGAGTTCATGGCCGCACTTCTTACTTCCGTCCAGGACAATATGGAAAAAGTGGCTGCCTATATCGAGGAATGCCGGGAAATGGGGATCGAGGTTCTTCCACCAGATGTGAACGAGAGCGATGTGGGGTTTACACCTGTAGGGGAAGGAAAGATTCGTTTTGGGCTCGGCGCGATCAAACACGTGGGGGAAAGCGCGGTGGAGGCGATTCTCTCCGCCCGCAGCTCCGGCCCCTTCCGCGATTTTCTGGATTTCCTCTTCCGGGTGGACCTGGAAAAGGTGAACCGGGAGACGTTGGAATGCCTGATCAAGGCCGGCGCCTTGGACTGTTTTGGACTGACCCGCAAGGCCATGATGGCTCTCGTGGAGGAGGGGCTGAAATTGGCCCAAACCTTCCGGAAAGAAAAGCTCTCGGGCCAGGTGAGCCTTTTTGATGAAGACCTGATTTTGCCCAAACTCCCGGAGATCCGGGACGAATACCCGAAAGAGGAGCTCCTCCGGTTTGAAAAAGAACTTTTGGGTCTGTACCTTTCCGGACACCCCTTGGATCCATTCAAGGAAAAACTGCAAAGGCTTGAGGCAGTTCCCTTGGAGGAAGCTTCCGGAAAACCCGGGGCGTTTATCGTAGCGGGCCGGGTGAAAACCCTGAAGACCATTAACACCCAGGAGGGCCGCTTGGCCTTCCTCACCCTGGAGGACAAAACGGGAGAGGCGGAGATCCTGGTGCGACCGAAGGTCCTCGAAACTTCCCCCTGGCTTCGGGAGGATAGCCTTGTGGTAATGCGAGTCACTTGGTCAGAGAAAAATGGGGTCTCTCGGCTTTTAGCTCTCTCGTTGGATCCGCTCAAAGAAGAAACACAAATTGGCCAGTGCTGGGTAAAATTTCCCTTAGCGAGTTTAAGCGAGGAGAAAATTTTGGAATTTGTGCGGATTTTGGCTGAACATTTAGGCCCTGTGCCCGTGGGGGTGGTGGTAAGCGATGGGGAGCGCGAAATCAAGGTATTGGCCGGGCCCCGTTATGGGGTGCTCCCCACCCCGGAGCTCGGGGAAGCCCTGCGCCGGCTGGGCGGGGAGATGATCCTGGAGTAGAGCCGTGAAAATTCCAACCTTTTTGAAAATCTTCCTCCCCGGGATGGGGGTAAAACGCTGGTTTTTTCTCTCCGCTTTCGGTGTGGCCATCCTCGCCCTGGGAGTCTTCTGCCTCCTTGGGGAAAGTGGTGCTCGGGAGCTTTATCGGATTTTGGTGGGTTTTCTTCCCCTCCTCTGGCGGCCGGCTGTAGCGGCAGGGCTAATCGCCGGCGGGTTCCTGGCTGTAGCCGTGGGCACAGGTATGATGACCCGCGCCGTACTCCGTGCCGTTTCCCCAAAAAGCGAGGGATCCGTAGCCCAGGCCCTCTACGAAGCCCGCATCCTGAAAAACGCACCCAACGTGGTGGCCATAGGAGGAGGAACAGGGCTCTCGAACCTCCTCCGCGGGATCAAACACTACACGGCCAACATCACCGCCATTGTGACGGTCATGGACACCGGCGGAAGCTCCGGCCGCCTCCGGGAGGAGCTCGATGTCCTTCCGCCTGGGGACGTGCGCAACTGCCTTTTGGCCCTGGCGGCAGACGAGGAAAGGATGGCTCGCTTCATGCAATACCGGTTTGCTAAAGGCGAGGGGTTGGCCGGTCATGCCCTGGGAAACCTGATCCTCGTGGGATTAGCGGAGGCCCTGGGAGGATTCGACCGAGCCATTGAGGAAGCGAGCTTCTTCCTTTCCGTGCGTGGAAAAGTAGTCCCCTCCACATTAGACAAAGCGCAGCTTGTGGCCGAGCTTGCCGATGGGAGGGTCCTCGAAGGCGAGGCGGCCATCTCCTCCGACCCCACGCCCATTCGAAAAATTTGGCTTTCCCAAAAAGCCCGGGCTTATGAGCGCGCCCTCGAAGCCATTGAAGAGGCGGATGTGATTCTCATCGGCCCGGGAAGCCTTTATACAAGCATTGTGCCCAACCTTCTTGTGGAGGGAATTTCCGAGGCCATCAACCGCGCGCGGGCGGAAAAATTCGTGATCATGAACCTCATGACCGAGCCCGGGGAGACCACCGGCTATACCGCTTCCGATCATTTGCGCGTTTTAGCCCAATATCTGGATTTGCGGAAATTTACGGGAGTGATCGTAAACAACGAGTCGCCTCCCGAGGAGATCCTCGCGCGCTATCGGGCAGAGGGGAGCGAGCCGGTGCGGGATGATCTCCGCGGCGCCAAAACCTTTGGCCTCCGGGTCATCCGCGCTCCCCTTCTTTCCGTGGTGGAAATGGAAGGAAAGCCCACCCTGAAGCACGATCCCCTGAAGCTAGCTAAACTCTTATCGCGGGAGAGCCGGGCCCTTCGCCACTCCTGGACCCGCTGGTTCAGCCCCTAATTCACACGTCCACTACGCCCTGGGCGATCCAGGTTCCGTCCGTTTTTTCCACCTTCACCCAGGCATAGGTTGCGGCTTTCACATCGATTCCCGGCCGATGTTTTTGGGGATCGAATCTCTCCCCGTGGGCCACGCCCTCAAGGTAAACCCTCTGCCCTTCCTCTTTGAGTTGGAGCTCAAAACGGCTGAAAAGCATCCCGTGAACATCCCGCAGGAAAAGGAGCTCCCCCAAAAAACTCACGAAAAGGTTCTCAAGGGAATCCGCTTCGACCTTGAAAGGAATGGCCTCCTTGGGCTCAACCTTTTCCAGATCGGCCATGAGGGAGAACATGGCCCGCGCCGCCTCAGAAAAGGCCTCCTCCACGGTCCTACCGATTCCCCGCACCCCTATATCGGAGGAGTGAGGAAGGAGCTCAAAGGGCATTTTGTCCTCCCAAAGGCCAACGAGAAATTGGGGTATAGCATGCCCCTTCCGGCCGAAGCTCCGAACGCATAAGGGTGAGGCTTTCCACCTCCACTCGGGGAATCGCGAGATTCTCCTTGACCAAAAGGGCGCTCAGGTCCTTGGGAATCTTAAACCGCGCTAAGGTCACATGAGGCAACGCCTCTTTTTCCTCCGGAGGGAATCCCAGGCGCTGCAGGGATTCCTCTGTAAGCTCAACAAGCTTCAAGAATTCCGGAGATTCCGCCTTGGGGCCTACCCAAAGGACCCGCGCCCGCTTCGGAGAGGGAAAACCTCCCAAAACCTCAAGGGTCAAAGAAAACGGGGAAACTTGGTTCGCCACAGCTGCGCCCAGATTTAGGAGATCAGGAAGTTTCCCCTCCTCCACTTCCCCCAAAAAGCGCACGGTGAGATGGTAGTTTTCCGCGGGCACCCATTTCCCCTCGCCCAAGGCCCTCTGGCACCGTTTAGCCACCTCCGCGAGGGCCCTTTTCACCTCCTCCGAGAGTTCCAGGCAAAAGAAAAGGCGCACGAAGCGATTATAAAACGCCGTTAAACTC
>CAZQXP010000042.1:0-7086 GCA_964597525.1 uncultured Thermotogaceae bacterium
GTGGATGCCATCTGGGTTGCGGGCCTAGGGAGTGAGGCTTTGGCCGCGGTGGGTCTATTTTTCCCGTTCATGATGGGGATGATGGCCCTGGCCACTGGACTTGGGGTGGGCGGGAGCTCCGCGGTTTCCCGGCGGATCGGCGCCCGGGACAAAGAAGCTGCAGAACGAGCCGCTCTCCTCACCCTTCTCCTTGGTTTCCTCGTTTCCCTCCTTTTCCTCGCTCTCGTTCCGCTAAGCCCCAGGATTTTTGCCCTCATGGGGGCTACCGGTGCCACCGCCGCGCAGGCTTCGGCTTATGCTCGAGTCCTCTTCGGTGGGGCCTTGGTGCTCTTTTTCGCGAACTTGGCCACAGCTCTTCTGCGCGGGGAGGGCGATGCCCGCCGGGCCATGTACGCCATGGTCCTCGGCGGACTCCTCAACGTCGGCCTTGATCCCTTTTTCATCTACACCTTCCGCCTCGGTGTGGTCGGAGCTGCTTGGGCTACCCTGGCCTCCCTCTTTTGTTCCGCCCTTCTCCTTTGTTTTTGGCTCTTCCTTCGCCCCAGCACCTATCTTCGGCTCTCCTTGCGGAAGCTTCGTTGGGATTCCGCTTTGGTTTGGGAGACCCTTGCGGTGGGCGTGCCGGCTACGCTGGCCCAACTTTCCATGGCTCTAGCGATGCTCGTGGTGAACGGAATCCTCCTCAGGGTCGGCGGGGAGCGGGCGGTGGCGGTATTTGCCACCGGTTGGCGCGTGGTGACCTTGGGGACGATTCCCATGAATGGAATGGCCACAGGAGTTACAGCCGTAACTGCGGCCGCGTTTGGGGCCCGAAACGGTGGGAAGCTACGCACCGCCTACCTCTATGCCGTTCGCCTTGGGGTTCTCATCCAATTGGGCATCGCCTCCCTTGTAGCCTTGTCTGCGCCCGCTCTTGCCCTCCTTTTCACTTACTCGCCCGGAAGTTTGGGACTTCGGGAGGATCTCGTGGCTTTCCTGCGGTGGATGTGTCTTTTTCTTCCCACAGTGCCTTTGGGAATGCTTACTTCTGCCATGTTCAACGGGGTGAAGATGGGCGGCCGGGCCCTTCTCCTCACGTTTTTGCGCACCGTGGTCCTTCAGGCGTTGGGCGGCTGGACCCTTGGGGTGGCATTAGGCCTCGGCGAGCAGGGAGTATGGTGGGGGATCATCCTCGCCAACGTGTTCATGGCCTTCGTGGGCTTCACCTGGGGAACAAGCACAGTCCGGGCATTGCACAGAAAGTTCGAGGCAGGCCTAGCCGGGTAAAATGTGGCCATGACGGAGCTTCCGGTTATCTTCAACCCTGTGGCCGATCGCGGCCGGGCGGCTTCCCGAAAGGAAAAGCTCGAAGAGGAGTTGGAAAAACTTGGGCTTAAGCCCCTCTTTTTCCTCACTACCAGGCCGGGTGAGGCCACGGAAATCGCCCGCGAGCTAGTGAGGAAAGAGGTTGCCATTGTGGCCGCCGCCGGCGGCGACGGCACCCTCAACGAAGTGGCCCAGGCCCTCGTGGGAACAAAAACCGCCCTCGGCATCATCCCCTTAGGATCCGGAAACGATTTCCTCCGTTCCCTTGCGGGCGAAGTGGATTTCCAAAAGGCTCTCCGGCGCCTCCGGGAGGGGAAACCCACGCCGGTGGATGTAGGTGAGGCCAACGGCCGCTTCTACCTCAATTCCCTGGGGATGGGGATCGATGGCCAGATCGCCGAGGATTTCATCCGCTGGAAATTCCTGCGCGGCGAGCTCGGGTATCTTTGGGCCGCCCTTTGGGAAGTCGCGCGATTTCGGCCGTTTACCCTCCATATCCGCAGCGACATCGGCGAGTTTTCTATGCAGGGGCTCATGGTTTCGGTGATGAACGGTTCTCACACCGCAGGGGGCTTTCACCTGGCGCCGGGTGCGAGCCTCACCGATGGCGCCCTAAACCTCATCGCCATAAGCCACTATCCGCGGGTCCTCCGCGTTCCCATCCTCGTCCGGGTCCGCAAGGGAAAACATTTGGGCCTCAAAGGGGTGAGGGCAGCGCTCGTGAAATGGGCAGAGGTGAAAACGAGCCGTCCCCTACGGGTTTACGTGGATGGGGAGCTCCTTCCCCGCACGGCAGAGCTGCGGATCCGCGTGCACCCTGGCGCGCTGCGGGTGGTCCTCTAAGCGCAAAACCGGTAGGATTCGGCCGTTATGCCTGACCTTTGGGTGATCCTGAATCCTGCGGCGGGGCGAGGTTCTGCCGAAGCACGGTTCGACAAAACCCTCCCTATTTTTGAGGAATTCGGCTTCAAAGCGGAGGTTCTCCGCACCGAGGGGCCCGGGCATGCCACAGAGCTTGCCTGCGAGCTTTCCGGCCGGGGCGCAAGAATTGTGGTTGCTGCCGGAGGCGACGGCACCTTAAACGAAGTGGCCCAGGCGCTCGTGGGAACAGAAACCGCCCTCGGTATCCTTCCTATAGGCTCCGGAAACGACTACGCCCGCGCCTTGGGGATCCCTACGGATCTACGGAAAGCTGTGGAAATCCTGGCGAGGGGAAGGATAAAACTCGCGGATGTGGGTGCGGCCCAGGGCCGCTATTACCTGAACTCCCTGGGAATGGGTATTGATGGGCAAATCGCTCATGACTATGCGGCCTACCGCTTTTTGCGGGGGGAACTTGGGTACCTTTTGGCCACGGTTTTCGAGGCCTTGCGTTTTCGGCCCATCCCCATGGAGGTGGAGGCGGAGGGCTGGCGGTTTTCCGGCCCCCTTTTGGCGGTGGCGGCCATGAACGGCCCTTGGGCCGGAGGCGGGTTCTGTCTTGCCCCAGGCGCAAAGCCCGATGACGGCGCTTTGGACCTCGCTCTCCTTGGCCATTATCCGCGCTTGGTGCGACTCGCTGTTCTCCCGAAAACCCGCGACGGAAGCTACCTCAAGCTCAAGCGAACCTGGCTCAAGCGGGCCGCAAAGGTCCGAATTCGCGCAGAGCGCTCTCTCTACGTCCACATGGACGGAGAGCTTCTTCCCGAGCGCGTAAGAGAGCTCGAGGTGGAACTCTTTCCCCAAGCCCTACGGGTCGTGGCCTAGCCTGGAAAGCTCAGGTTTTGATCCCAAGCCTTTCCAAGATCTCCGCGGTGTGCTCACCCAAGCGGGGTGGGGGAAGAGGGCTCGGCGGCCAAGCGAGGGAAATTGGGCAAGCCAGGGTCTGGTAGCGCCCCACCCCAGGGTGCTCCACCTCCAGGAGAATGCGGCTCACCAGCCCCGGGTCGCCGAAAAGGTCGGCGAGGGTATTCACCGGGCCTGCAGGCACTCCCGCCTTTTTCAGTTCCCGCACCCACTCGTCCCGGGGACGTTTGAGGAAAACCTCCGTGAGGATGGCCACAAGAAGCTCACGGTTTTGCACGCGGCTTGGGTTCGTGGCAAAACGCGGATCCTCTGCAAGCCCAGGCTTTCCCAAAACTTGGCAGAGGGAGCGGAACTGCTGGTCCGTTCCTACTGCGACCATGATCAAACCGTCGGCAGTAGGAAAAGCTTGATAGGGAACGATGTGGGGGTGAGCGGTGCCCAGGCGTTTGGGCTCCTTTCGGGTGAGGAGGAAAGCTTGGGCCACATTGACCAAAGCTGCTGCGGAGTTCTCGATGAGGGTGGTCTCCACCGCCATTCCCTCTCCGGTTTTTTCGCGGATGAGGAGGGCGCCCAAAGTACCGGCGAGGGCGGCCCAGGCGGTAAGGACGTCCACAATGGCCACGCCCACTTTGGCCGGCCGCTCACCTTCGCCGGTGATGGCCAAAAAACCGCCCAGGGCCTGGATGAGGGCATCGAAACCGGGCTCCTCCCGATAAGGGCCGGGCGGGAACCCCAAAATGGCCACGTACACCGCCCTTGGGTTCAAAGCCCGCACTTCTTCGTAGGAGACGCCGAGCTTTTGGGCCGTAGAGGGGAGGAAATTGTGCACGACCACATCCGCGCGAAGGATGAGCTTCCGCAGGATTTTCTGCCCTTCTTCGGTGGCAAGGTCCAAGGCAATCCCATACTTTCCGCGGTTTACGGCCAAAAAGTACGCGGACTCTCCGGCCACAAACGGCGGTCCCCAGCGCCGGGTCTCGTCGCCCGCTCCGGGTTTTTCCACCTTGATCACCTCGGCCCCCAGATCCGCCATCCACATGGTGCAAAGGGGGCCGGCCAAAATCCGGGAAAGATCGAGAACGCGCACTCCTTCAAGGGGCTTCATGGCTAAAAGAGGGAAAGCTCCACCGGACCTTCGTCCACAACGATCCTGATCTCGCCGTAGACGCCATCGTAGCCAGGCCGAATGGAAAGTTCTCCCTGCCGCACTTTTTCCAAAGCCCTGCCCAAACGGGGGAAAGCCTTTTCCACCTCCAAAGCGGGGATATCCAAAAGCACGCTAAATTCCGTGCCGAAATGCTGGACCACTTTCAGGTATTGGGTGACCACACCCCGAGTTTCTGGTTCCTGGCCCAAAACCTGGGCAATGATTTCCTGAAGGGGCACCAGGGAACGGTAGGGAATCGCGCCCTCAGGCCGGGCTCCAGGCGGCCGGTCCGCGAGCTCCTCCACCCGGTGCATCACCCCCACAGTGAGGGGTTTTCCGCATACTGGACATTTTCCCGCGTGCCGCTGCGTCTCCTCCGGCGAAAACACTACCCCGCAGGCCCGATGCCCATCGTAGTGGTACTTTCCCTCCTCCGGGAAAAATTCCACGGTGAAAAGGAACTTCTTGGGGTCCTTTTCCTTGATGGCATCCACGAGAGCCGGATAGGAAAGCTCGGGAAGATCGAACACGCAGGCCTCGCGGCCAAGCCGGCTGGGCGAGTGGGCATCGGAGAAGGAGACGAGGCTCACGCGGTCCAGGGCGGAGAGGCGCCAATTCATGGGCGGGTCGGAGGAAAGCCCCGTCTCGATGGCGAAAACCTCGGAGGTCATTTTTCCCAAGGCCTCTTCTAGGGAATCGAACCCCGAGTTGGAGCCAAAGATGGACCACCAGGGCGTCCAGGCGTGGGCGGGGATGATCGCGGCCTTAGGGCTCGCGGAGCGCACGATTTCCACAAGTTTTTCTCCGCTTATTCCCAAGGTGGGGCGGCCATCGGCGGAAAGGTTGCCAAAACTCGCGAGAGCCTGAGCGATCCGGCCCGCATCCTCCGCGCTGGGAGCGAGAATCAGGAAATGCACGCGCCGGACTTTTCCCCCGTAGCTCCATACCGCCGCCACCTCCGCGGAAAACAAAAATTTTGTGCCCTCGTACTCGTAGATTCCCTCACCGGCAGGCCGGAGATAGCTCACAAGTTCCTTGAACCACTGAGGATGGGTGAAATCTCCCGTGCCCAAAATGTCGATCCCTTTTAGTTTTGCCCAGCGGGAAAGGCCGGGAAGGTCCATATCCGAACTTGTGGCGCGCGAATAACGCGAGTGCAAGTGCAAATCAGCAATTACACGCATGGCGTTAAAATTATAGGGCTATGGCGGGCAAAGTTTACGTGGTGTACGCATCGCTTACGGGAAATACTCGGAAAGTGGCGAAGGCGATCGCTGAGGCCGTGGGCGCGACCCTGGTAGACGTGCGGAAAGACCCGCTTCCCAAAGTGGAGCCCGGCGACGTGATCTTTGTTGGAGACGGGATTTATTTTGGGCGTCCCTCGCGGGCCATGCGCCGGGCCCTCTCCGCCTGGACCCTCCCCAAAGGGATAAAGGCCGCGGTGTTTGGGACTTACGGAGGAAAGCCTGCCCAACTCGAGGTTTTGGAGAAGATCCTCCGGGAGAAGGGCGCGGAGGTGGTGGAGCGTTTCTCCTGCATGGGCCGGGACTGGTTCCTCCTCGGTTTGCTTGGCCGGGGCCGGCCCTCGGAGGAGGACCTCAAGGCCGCCCGAGAGTTCGCAAAGAGGGTGGTCCGCTAGGTTCATCCGCGCGTTTTTGCTCCCACCGCGCGCAGGAGATCCTCCACCCGGCTTGGCCTCTCCCAGGAGGGGTCGAGGTCGAGCCTTCCGAAGTGGCCGTAGCAGGAGAAAGGCTCGTAAATGGGCCGGCGCAGGTCCAGTTCCTCGATGATTGCCGCTGGCCGAAAATCGAATACCTCTTCCACGGCCTTGCGCAGAGTCGAAAGGGGAACCTTTTCCGTGCCGAAGGTCTCCACGTTGAGGGCTAAGGGCCTGGCCCGGCCGATGGCATAGGCCACCTGGATCTCGCACTCCTCCGCCAACCCTGCGGCCACCACGTTCACCGCCGCATACCGCGCGTAATAGGAGGCGGAGCGATCCACCTTTGTGGGATCTTTTCCGGAAAAAGCTCCGCCGCCATGAGAACCATACCCACCGTAAGTGTCGGCGATGATTTTCCGGCCGGTCATCCCCGTGTCCGAGGCGGGACCGCCGATCACAAACCGGCCGGAGGTGTTCACGAAAACCTGGGTTTCCTCGTCCATCCATCCGTCCAAAACCGGCTCGACCACGTACTTTTTCAGGTCTGCCCGTACTTCCTCCAGATCCACGTTTTCCGCGTGCTGGGCGGCAAGGAGGACCGTGTGGACCCGGATGGGCCGGCCGTTTTCGTACTCCACGGTCACCTGGGTTTTTCCATCCGGCCGGAGATACGGAAGGCTTCCAGTTTTCCGTACCCACGCCAGCATTTTTGCCAATTTGTGAGCTAAAGTGATGGGCAAAGGCATGCGTTCTGGAGTCTCCGTGGTGGCGTAGCCGAACATGATTCCCTGGTCACCAGCACCGAGCTGGTCGTGGGGATCGGTGGAGCCGGCCTTAGCCTCCATGGATTTAAGCACGGCCTGGGCGATGTCCGGGGATTGCTGCCGAATGAGGTTCGCTACAGCACAGGAATCTGGGGAAATCCCGTACTCGGGTTTTTCATAGCCCACGTCGCGGAGGACCCGGCGGGCAATCTCGCCGGGGTTGATGCAGGCCGTGGTGGTGATTTCCCCTCCCACGATGATGAGGCCCTGCATGACGAAGGTCTCGCAGGCCACCCGGCCATAAGGGTCCTGGGAAAGGACGGCGTCCAAAACGGCATCGGAGATGCGGTCGGCAAGTTTGTCCGGGTGCCCCTCGGTCACGGATTCCGCGGTGATGAGTTTCCTTGCCACTCCCACCTCCTTTT
>CAZQXP010000043.1:0-6954 GCA_964597525.1 uncultured Thermotogaceae bacterium
ATGGCACCTTTCGCGGGCTACCTCATGCCTCTTTGGTACACCTCCGCTCTCTCCGAGCACCGGGCTGTGCGTGAGCGCGCGGGGCTCTTTGATCTTGGACATATGGGGGTATTCGAGGTTTCTGGCCGGTACGCGGAAAGCTTCCTGAACCTCGTCACCACGAATTACGCCGGATGGCTTCATCCCGGCCAGTCGCAATACGGCTTCCTTCTCGATCCCACGGGAAAAGTCATCGATGACCTTATGGTCTACCGGCTTTCTTCGGATCGGTTCATCCTTATCGTGAACGCCGCCAATGAACTTAAAGACTGGGATTGGCTTTGCGCGGTGAATGAAGGAAAAGCCCTTTTGGATTTGGAGCGGCCGTGGGTTGAGCCCGATGGCCCGGTGACCATAAGAAACCTAAAGGAGGGCGATGAAGGGCTGGTGGATCTGGCCCTTCAGGGGCCGGCAAGCCGAAGCATTCTCCTGCGGCTCCTTTCTAGCCGCGATAAGCACCGCCTGGTGGCCCTGCGCCGCACGGAGTTCTTGGAGCTTTCCCTTTTGGGAACAGAGATCCTTTGCGCCCGCACAGGCTACACCGGCGAGCCTTTGGGGTACGAGCTTTTGGTGCCCAAATCCGCAGCGGAAAAAATATGGGAGGCTCTTTTAGATGTGGGAAAGGACAAGGGGCTTTTGCCCTGTGGCCTTGCCTCCCGGGATTCCCTGCGTACGGAGGCGGGCCTTCCCCTCTATGGCCACGAGCTTTCCGGTCCCGAGGAGATCCTCCCCCACGAAGCGGGCTTCGCCCCCTACGTGAAGCTCCACAAACCTTTCTTTGTGGGAAGAAGCGCGTACCTCAAAGCTCTCGCGGACTGGAAGAGGGAAGTGGTGCGGTTCGTGATTGAGCCAGGCCAGCGGCCAATTCGCGCCGGCACACCGGTCGTGGACAAATCGGGAACCGTTGTGGGCAAAGTGACAAGCTGCGTGGTTCTGGAGGAGGGCCAAGTGGGGATGGCACTGGTTCCGCGGGAATTGGCCCTGCCGGAGACCCCCTTGGGGTTCGTCCTCAGTCCCGGCACTTCGGGAGAGCCCAAACTTGGGGCGCGCTTGCCCCTCATTCTTTGGGGTAAAGTCGTTCCCCGTTTCCTGCGGAGGGAGGCCCTGCCCGCCCTCGGGGAAGAGTAGGGTTCAGTCCTCGTCCTCCTCTTCTTCCACTTTTTTCCGAATCTCTTCGAGCCTTTTTTGCACAAGGTGAAAGAGCGTACCCCCGGGGTAATCCCCGTTCTCGTCGGGCTTTCCCACGGGCATCCCAGAAAGGAGTTCCAAAACCTCCTCCACTGTATCGCCGGCCCAGATGTGGAATTTCCCTTGGGCCACAGCTTCCACCACTTCCTCCGGAAGCATGAGCTCGTCCATGTTCCTTTTCGGGATCACCACGCCCTGCTCGCCGGTGAGCCCCAACTCCTTGCACACGAGAAAATGCCCATAGATTTTTTCATTGATCCCGCCCACCGGCTGGAGATTGCCCTTTTGATCGATGGCACCGGTCACGGCGATCCCCTGGCGAAAAGGCACGCCGGAGAGGGCGGATAACAGCGCGCAAAGCTCCGCCGCAGACGCGGAATCCCCCTCAATTCCAGAATAGGCCTGCTCCATGGCGAGGCTTGCGGAAAAGCTAAGAGGAGCTTTGGTCGCGAATTTCTCCCCAAAGTAGGACTTGAGGATCATCACGCCCTTGGTGTGGATTTTTCCCCCAAGCTCCGCTTCGCGTTCGATGTCCACTACTCCGGATTTCCCCGCAAAAACATTGGCCGTGACACGTTGAGGCCGTCCAAACGCAAAATCCCCTAAATCCACGACGGCAAGGCCGTTCACCTGCCCAACAGCCGCTCCGGAAAGCTGGACCACGATCTTCCCCCGTTTGATCCACTCCCGCACCTTTTCCGCAAGGAGGGAGTGGCGGCTTCTTCCCTTTTCGATGGCCAAGCGCACGTGTTCGGCTTCTACCCTGTCTGCGCCGCTTTCCCTGGCCCAAAAGCTCGCCTCCTCAAGAAGGGCAGTGAGGGCGGCAAACCGCGTGGAGAGTTTGCGCTGGTCTCCAGCAAGCTCCGCGGCATATTCCACCACCCGGGCCACCGCCTCCGGGGAAAACGGAAGGATCCCAGGGTTTTCCAGGCTCCGCGCGCGGATGAACCGGGCGATGGCCCAAGCCGCCTCCTCCGTCCAAGGCATTTCCGTATCGAAATCCGCGCGAATCGTGAAGAGCTTGCGGAAATCCTCATCGTAGAAATACAGAAGGTAGTAAAGCCAAAGGGGGCCGATGAGGATGACCTTCACCTGAAGGGGGATAGGCTCCGGCCTCAAGCCCTCCGTAGATGCGTAGCCCAGCATTTGGGCTGGGTCCTCCACGCGGATTTCCCCGCTTTTGAGGGCGATCTTCAGGGCATCCCAGGAAAGGGGGAAACGCAGGAGATTTAAAGCGGAAAGGACAAGGTAGCCACCGTTGGCCCGATGTAAGGCGCCTGGCCGGATCTGGGTGAAATCTGTGGTAACGATCCCAAACTGCACCCGCCGCTCGATCGTTCCAAAGAGGTTAATGTAGGAAGCATTCTCCTCGACCACAACCGGTGCACCGCGCGTTCCCGACCTATCCACGAGGAGATTGACGCGATAGCGTAAAAACCGGTCTGATTCGGGTAAGGGAATGGGAAGTTGGGGCTTAGCCTTTCCCGCAACGAGGTTTTCCGCATTAGCAACAATATCCTGAAGGACGGCGTTCAAAAATTCTGAAACCCTAGGAATTCCCGCGTATTTCGCCTGAAGCTGCGAAAGCCTGGGCTCAATGAGAAACCTCACGGCCTCCTGGGAAAGCTTCTTTTGCTGGGCTTGCCACGCCTCCTCCAGCTCCCCAAGCCGCTGGAAGGTTTCCCGCACAAGCTCTTGAAGCTCGCTTTGCTTTCGCAAAATTGCGGCTTTCTCCTCTTCGGGCAAGGCTTGAAATTCCTCGTGGGAATACGGCGAACCATCTGGCTTTAGGGGAATAGTGTTGATGCCAAACGGAGTCCGCTGGATGGCAAATCCGAGGCCACGGGCTTTGGCCTCGAGTTCCCGGAAAAGTTCCTCGCGGCGGGCCTCCAAAAGTTCTCGTTCCCGCCTCGCCCGCGCCCTCATCTCCTCGGATTCCATCACCCGGGGGAGCTCCCGCTCCAAAAACTCCAGGAAGCGGTCCATGTCCTCCTTGAGCTCCCGGCCTTTCCCCGGCGGAAGGAGGAGGTAGCGGGGCATATGGGGAGTGAGGAAGTTGTGGACGTAACAAATATCCGGCGGAACAGGCTGATCCCGGGAAATTTCCTCCAGAAATTGGGTAACCGCGGAAGTTTTTCCCAAACCTGGCTCACCAGCAACATATACATTGTGACGGCTCTTAGGAGCTTTCAGGCTTAAACCCAGTCGCAACGCCTCCAAAGCCCTTTCCTGCCCAATGATCCCAGAAAGGGGCTCAATCTCCTCCGTGGATGAAAAGGAAAAAATGCGCGGGTCGCAGCGACGCCGCAACTTCTCCGGTCCGAGTTTTTCCAACATGGCGGGGTATCATAGCGAGGATGAGGGGGCTTGCCACTTTTTTCGCCGTCTTCCTCAAGAGTTTCGCGGTTTTGGCCGTCTCGATAGTGCCCCTCTTTTCTACCCCCGAAAACCCCCTTTACCTTCGCTGTGTTCCCGAACTCATTGCCCAGGCTCGCGAAGAGGTTTTGCTTGCTCTTTCGGATCTCCGGGCCTATGCGGATGGTGCTACCGATGCCCTCCTTTCCTCCCTTTGCCAGGCCGCGGAGAAAGGCGCCTCCGTGTATGTGCTTTTGGAAAAATCGGCGCGCGCCCTTTTACCCGAGCAGGAGGCCGCCTGGGAAAGGCTTCAGGCTTGTGGAGCCAAAATACGCACGGATGCGGAAGATGTGACTCTCCACGCCAAATTCGCCGTCCTCGATCGCCGCACCGTCGTCGTAGGGTCTACCCATTGGACGAAGAGCGCTTTAACTGGGAGCGTTCAGGTCGACGTAATCCTTGAAGACGAAAGACTTGCCGAATCTTTTCGCGCTTTCTTCTTTTACCTTTGGGAGGGAAAGCTCAAAACGAAAACCAGTCTACCCCCAGGGCCTTGGCCCGAGCCCGCGGTTATTCCTCTCCTTGACTTTCCCGAAACAAATGGGAACTTCCAAGCCGCGCTGAGGCTTTTGGAAAACGCGGAGGCGGAGATTCTCCTTCTTCTCTACCAATTCGCCTACTACCCCCAATACCCGGACAGCCCTTCCACAAGGCTTCTCCGTGCCTTAACCGAGGCAGGCCAAAGAGGGGTAAAGGTTCAGGTACTCCTTGAGGGCGGCGAGACCGATCTTTCCCTTTCGGAATCGAATCGCTTGACCGCGACGTTGCTTTCCACCTACGGCCTTGAGGCCCGCCTGGACCGGGTGGGTATAACGATGCACGCGAAATGCCTAATCGTGGACGGCCGTCACGTTCTCATCTCTTCAGCCAATTGGAACTATTCTTCTTTGGCGAAAAATGTGGAAGCCGGCGTCCTCATCCTAGGTGTGCCAGAGCTTGCCAAGCTCCTTTCCGCCCAATTCGCGGACCTTTGGGAAAAGTCCCTCCCTCTCCGCTAAGGCTGGAGCTTTCCGGCAACGGGGATTTCCGCGCGCTGGCCGCCCACGTATCCGCTCACCACACCGGAAAAGCGAAGTGTCTCGCTTGTGGAGTAGACCCTGTACGAAAAGGCCAGGACACTCCCGGGATCCAGGATGAGAGGCCACACCGCCTCAAGCTTTTCCGCTTTCCGCCAGAACGCCCCTCCTTCGGCCACCACTTCCACCACCGTTCCTACGGGAATTTCCTCGGCAATCCCCGGTGCGATAAGGGGAAGCTTGGCCTGAACCAGGATGGTGACGAGGAAGCTTCCGTCCTCTTTGGTGATGGTGCGGATCGCGCCGAACCGCGGATCCGCCACGATTGCTAAGGACGCCCGGGCTAAACTTTTGCCTCCACTGACGACCTCCACGGTTACGGTCTGAGAGCCCCTCTTGGCGACAAAATTGATTTGAGGCTCTAAGGTTGTGCTCTCAAATACTCCGTCTCCGTCCAAATCCCAGCGGAAAGAGGCGCCCAAGGGCGCACCTTTCACCCAAAGGACCACCGTAGTTTCCGGATCGGGGATGAAATTGGAGCACTCCAGGGTGATCCCCGCGGCCAAAACGGCCACGCTGAAAAGTGGCAGAAACACAAGCCTCCGCATAATCCCTCCTTTTTCGAGAAGAAAGGCGACGGGGAGAGGAAAGCTCCCCGTCGCCCGAGGAAGATCAGCCACAGTCCGCATCAGCGCCCCGCGCAAATGGAAGGCGGTTGGCCGGGAAGAGGCTCGCAGATCGGTGTCCCAGTGAGCCAATAAGCGATGATGGTCTTCATGAGCTCGAAATCCACGATCCCGGGGTCACAGGTGCGCGGGACCCGGCTTCCCTCCAGCCAGAAGGCGATGGCCCTCTGGACCTGGGGAAGGGTGATCTTGTCGGAAAGGGTGAGGTCAATCGTGTCTCGATACACGTCCCACTTGGCAATAGCAGCAAGAACGCTGAGGCAGTCGGAAAGCTCCACCTTCGTGTGGCCGGTGACCTCTACCTCCACGCAGGGAAGGCCCGTATCCACCCGGCCGACTACAGTCTGGAAGTCTCGCACCGGGCAAGGTCCGGGCAGGGGCTTCTTCACCTGGATCGTGGGCGGCACGGTGACCTCATAGATGATGGTCTTTGGCCGGCCGGGCCGCAGGATGTCCATGAGCACCCATTGGTCCACGCCGGGCTTATAGATGAACCCGTCATTTTGGATGGGGGTCACCCGCCAGCCCACGGGAAGATCCTCATCCAAACCCACCCCGATCACGTCCCGATCGGTGGAGATCTCCACCTTGACCGTGAACTTGTTTCCCAGGGCGTTCCCCATGCTGTCGTAGAACCCAAGCACCACGGCCTCGCAGGGAATGGGGTAGAGAATAGTCCGTTTTGCCGTTACGGTAGCTTTCGGATACTCGGGAAGGGGTTCATCCACAGGTGTACAGGAGTAAGCATAAGCAGCAATCAGTTTGACCTTTTCCAAGTCTAGGCGTTCACCGCAGGTTCCGGGCAAGGGCTGATCCGTGCGCCAAAGCTCCGCCACCCGCAGGACCTGGTCCACGGTGATGGTCTCCGAAAGCCGCAAGTCCAGGCGATCCTGATCGCCGGGCTTCTCGGGGGGAATGAGGTGGGCCGCGGCTTGCAGGGCAGGAAGACAGGTATCCACGATGATGCAGGACTCTCCAGCCACCTCAAGAACGATGTCCGGAACCTTGCTCTGGAATAGGCCGGTGATGCAGAACTGCTGGGGCAATCTCAGCGCGGCCAACTGCTCCACCGGCGGAACCTTAAGATCGTAGACGATAACCCTTTCGGTTCCCGCCCGAATAGTGTCCATGAAAACCCACTGAACATACGGCCGATTGAACACGGCCCCCGCGTTCTGGATGGGGATGACCTCCCAGTTCGCCGGAGGATCCTCGTCCAACCCCACACCAATCAGGTCCTGGTCCGTCTTGATCGTTACCGTAACTCGGAAAATTGTGCCGGGAAGGGCGTGGGTCGTGGAGATCTCCCGGGTTACCGTTACCGTGATGGGGGAAACATAAAGCGGATAGGTGATGGTGGAGGAAACGCCTGTGTTATCCACCACGGTGAGGGCCACGGTGAAGTTCCCACCAGCCACGTAGGTATAACGCACTTTGGCCTCGGTTGTAGTCAGATCGACCTTCCCATCCCCATCGAAGTCCCAGCGGTATTCAGCGATTTTCCCGTCAGGATCATAGCTTCCTGAGGCATCGAAGAGCACCTCCTGGCGGGCCCGCGGGGCAGCGGGGCTAACCACGAGCCTCGCCACCGGCGGCTGGTTTCTCATCCC
>CAZQXP010000044.1:0-6949 GCA_964597525.1 uncultured Thermotogaceae bacterium
CTCCATGTTTTTCTCCACCTGGGCGGAAAGCTCCTTATAGAGGGAGCGGCCATGGGAGTCCATCGCCACCACCAGGGGCCCAAACCTCTCCACCTCGAAAACCCAGATGGCCTCGGGGATCCCCAGCTCCTCAAGCCAGTGCACTTCCCGCACCCTCTTTATGGCCTGGGCGGCAAGTACCCCCGCGCCGCCGGTGAAATGGGCGTAAACTGCGCCCACCTCAGCCAAAGCCTGAAGGGTTTTTTCTCCCATTCCTCCCTTTCCCACGATGACCCGGGGTTTGAAGCGCCGCAGGAAATCGGCCTCAAAGAGCTCCATCCGTGCGGAGGTGGTAGGGCCAGCGGCCACCACTTCCCACTCCGTCCCTTTTTTCTGCACTACTGGCCCGCAATGAAAAATAGCCAAGCCCTCAAGGGGAACCGGGGAGCCGCGCTCGAGGAGCTTCCGATGGGCCTCATCGCGGGCGGTGACAAGAAGGCCTGTCAAATAAAAAACATCACCCGCCTGTAATTTCCGCACCTCGTTTTCCTCAATCGGCGTTTTCAGGACCCGCTCCATTTTTACCCCCTCACCCTGAACCCTCTCCCCAAAGGGGAGAGCTCCCTTCCGACGAAAATGATTTCACAGTCATTGGGAGACGGTGATGGAGCCGTCGGCCGCAATGCGAACGATGGCGCGGCGGTGGGCCCAGCACTGGATCACGATCCCCAGAGGCAGCGACGCGGGATGGCGGTGAGCGTATTCCACATGTACCGCGAGCACGGTGGTCTTCCCGCCCAGGCCCATAGGGCCAACCCCAGAGGCGTTGATGAGCTCCTCAAGCTCTTCTTCCAAGGCGGCCACCTCCGGCTCGGGATGTCGGGCTCCCAGCGGCCGAAGAAGCGCAAGCTTTCCAAGCTTCATGGCCAAATCCGCGCCGCCTCCAATCCCCACCCCCACGATCGTGGGCGGGCAGGGAAGCCCACCACAGCTCACCACATGCTCCACCACCGCCTCCTTCACCCCTCTAAGCCCCACCCCGGGCGTAAGCATTTTCAAAGCGCAGCAGTTTTCAGATCCTCCGCCCTTGGGAAGGACGTGGATCTCCACGTCCTTTCCAGGAACCGGCTCCCAGGTTACGGCGGGAACGAAGCGACCGGTATTGTCGCCTGGGTTTTTCCCGGAAAAAGGATGCACGGTATTCGGCCTAAGAGGCACGGCCTTTGTGGCCCGACGCACGGCCTCCGGGATCGCCTCCAAAAGTTCCCCAAGCTTTGGAAAATCCACACCGAAACGCACGAAGAACGTGGGCGTCCCAGTGTCTTGACAGATGGGAAGCTTCCCCGCTTTGGCCATCTCCACGTTTTTCAGGATCGCCTCAAGCTGCACCCGGGCGGGCCCCTGCTCCTCGTCCCGCGCCCTCCGGAGGGCCTGCATTACCTCTTCCGGAAGGATCGTGGCCGCCTGGGCTAGGGCCTCCGCCAACGCCTCCACGAGCTCCATCACGCACCCCCCAATTCCTGAACCTTGGCTTGATAGAGCTCCAGGTAGGTTGGCTTTTCGATGTCCACGAATTTCCCCACCAAGAAAGGCTTTCCTGGGACGATGTCAGCCTCTTTGGGATCGGCGCCATGTTTGATGACCATGTGCTCCCGGTAGTAACGAAGCTCGTCCAGACCCTCGCCCAAGCGGTTTCGCCGGCCGTAGTTCGTGGGGCAAGGCGCGAGAACCTCCACGAAGGTGAAGCCCTTGTGGGAAAGAGCCTCCACGAAGGCCTTGGTGAGGCGGCGGCCGTCAAGGGTGGTACAGCGGGCCACGTAAGTGGCTCCCGCGGAGGCCGCCAAATGCACGAGGTTGAAGGGATGCTCGAAGTTCCCGAAGGGGCTCGTGGTAGTGCGGCTTCCTACCGGAGTGGTGGGGCCGAGCTGTCCACCCGTCATTCCGTAGTTGAAGTTGTTGACGCAGATTACGGCGATGTCCATATTCCGCCGCGCCGCATGGATGAAATGGTTTCCACCGATGGCAAAAAGGTCGCCATCGCCGGAGAAAACCACAACGTGCAGTTCGGGTTTAGCGAGCTTCAAGCCGGTGGCGAAAGGAATAGCCCGACCGTGGGTGGTGTGGTAGGTATCGAGCTTGAGGTATCCCGCCACCCGGCCCGCGCAGCCGATTCCGGAGACCACGGCCACCGAATCCGGATCCCACTTAAGCTCCTCCAGAGCAAAAAGGAAAGCGGAGAGGGCTGTACCCAGTCCGCAGCCCGAGCACCAAATGTGGGGAAGCCGGTCGGTGCGCAACCATTTCTCCAAGGGGTGCCGGGCCTCACTCACAAGTTCAGGTGCGACTTTCACTTCTTTCACCGGCATTGCCGATACACCTCCTCGATTCCCTGGAAGACCTCTTCGGGCGTGTGGATCCGGCCGCCGGCGTGGTAGACGCCGTGGACCGGGACCCTGCCGCGCACAGCCCGCTCCACCTCCCGGCTCATCTGCCCCAGGTTCAGCTCCACCACCACTATTCCCCTTACTCTTTGGGCCAAGCGGAAGACGGCCTCGTCCGGGAAAGGCCAGGCCGTGATGAGCCGAAAGAGCCCGGCTTTGATCCCGGCCCTTCGCGCAAGCTCAATTCCACCCAAGGAAACCCGCGCGGAAATGCCGTAGGAAACTACAGCGATTTCCGCGTCCTCCAGCTGGACTTCCTCGTAGAACGTGTATTCCTGGGGGAAGAGCCGAATTTTGTCCACCAGGCGGCGGACCAGGCGATCATGGGCCTCCGCGGACATGTCAGGATAACCCCGCTCATCGTGGGTGAGACCCGTCACGTGGATGCGGTAGCCTTCGCCTGCGCAGGCCATGGGCGGAACGAGATCCGGATCGGGTTTGAAGGGCAGGAATTCCTCCGGAGGGACCCGAGGCTTTCGCCGCGGTGCCACCGGAACCTCTTTCGGGATCTCCACCCGCTCGTACATGTGCCCCACCACTTCGTCGGTCATGATGAGAACAGGAACGCGAAAGCGCTCGGAAAGGGCGAAGGCCTTTACCGTGAGATCGAAGGCTTCCTGAGGGGAAGCAGGACAGAGGGCGATGATCTCATAGTGGCCGTGGGAACCCCAGCGAGCCTGCATCATGTCGCCTTGGGCAACCAAGGTGGGAAGGCCGGTAGAGGGCGCGCCCCGCTGCACATCCACGATCACGCACGGCGTTTCCGTCATCACCGCCAATCCCAGGTTCTCCATCATGAGGGAGAACCCCGGGCCGGAGGTGGCGGTCATGGCTTTCATCCCGCCCCAGGAAGCGCCCAAAACCGCGGCCAAGGCGGCAATCTCGTCCTCCATTTGGATGAACATCCCGCCGATTTGGGGAAGCCGCCAGGCCAACCTCTCCGCGATCTCCGACTGCGGGGTAATGGGGTAAGCCGCGAAAAACCGGCAGCCCGCGGCGATGGCGCCCTCGGCAATGGCCTCATCCCCGCTCATAAAGTGCACGCCGGAAAGGAGTGACGGGTGACGAGTGACGGGTGACGGGCTCATTCTTCACCTCCGGACTCCTCAATCCAGATGGCGAAATCCGGGCAGATCCGCTCGCAAAAGCCGCAGAGAACACAGGCCTCCGGGTCCACCACTTCCGGCGGGTGATAACCCTTGTCGTTGAAGTGGGAGGCCTGGGCGAGGACCTTCTTTGGGCAAAACTCGATGCAAAATCCGCAGCCCTTGCAGAACTCCTCCCGGATGTAGATGTAGCCTTTGGGAACCTTCCACCGCTTGGCCGCCTCTTCGCGAATCTCGTTCATAGGAGATCCACCACCCGGGCCAGGGTTTTCTTGCCGCGGTAATCGGGAAGGAGGATGGGCGCGCGGCGCGTCTCCGGGATCCCTGCGCGGCGCAGCTCCTCCACGAACCGCTCCACATGCCGGAGGGTTAGGCGACCTAGGCGCGCCTTTTTCGCCCACTCCGCCGCGGCCAAACCCGCCCTCCTTCCGAAAACGTTATAGTCCAAAAGGGAATTGCCCATGAGCCGGTTCTTCCCGTGGACGCCGCCTTCCACCTCGCCTGCGGCGTAAAGCCCAGGAATCCCCGTCCAGCCGTGCTCGTCGATCACCACACCGCCATTTTGGTAGTGGAGGGTGGGATAAACGAGGATGGGTTCCTTTGTGGGGTCAATGCCAAAGCGGATGTACATCCGGTAGATCGAGGAAAGGGCCCGCTGGAACGTGCCCTTCCCGTGGATCATGTCCACCATGGGCGTATCCAGCCAAATTCCCACCATCCCGGTGGGGGTGACCACCCCCAATCCTCTTCCGCCCTTCTCCGGCGGAAGGCACTCCCGAATATACGCCGCGGACTCCACATCCCGCGGCTCCAAAGGGTGAACGAAAAGCTCGCCCAACGCGTTCACGGGCTGGGCGCCGAGGCCCCGCACTTTTTCCGTGATGAGAAGCCCTACGATTTGCTCGGGGAAAGCGGCACCTGTGGGATGGTATTGGACGGCGTCGAGGTCCCGAAGTTTTGCACCTACCCGGTAGGCGAGAACGAGACCGTCGGCGGTGGCGCCGTAGTGGTTGGTGGTGGGGAAGCCCTGGATGTGGAGACGGCCCCAGCCGCCCGTGGCCAAAACGGTGGCCTTGGCCCGCACGATCTTGTATTCCTCGGTCTCCAAATTCCAAACCACTGCTCCCGCCACCTGCCCGAACTCATCGGTGATGAGCTCGATGGCCGGGGTGAACTCCAAAACGGGGATCCCGCGGTTTCGCGCCTCATCCCGCAGAACCCGCATGATCTCAAGGCCCGTGTAGTCCTTGCAGGAGTGCATGCGTTTTTTGGAGGTCCCGCCGCCGTGAATGGTGATCATCGTGCCGTCGGGCTCCTTGTCGTACATCACGCCCAATTCCTCGTGCCATTGGATGATGAACGGCGCGTCCTCCACGAGGGCCCGCACAAGCTTGGGGTCGTTGGTGAAGTGCCCGCCGCCCATGACATCGAGGAAGTGGATGGCTGGGGAGTCGTGGGGTTTGTCGGCGGCCTGGATCCCGCCCTGAGCCATGATGGAGTTCGAGTCCCCATGCCGAAGCTTCGTGACGATGAGGATGCGGTCCGCGGGAATTCCCGCCTCGTTGGCCCAGAGGGCCGCTACGGTGCCCGCTCCGCCCCCGCCGATCACAAGCACGTCCACATCGTAATCCACCTGGGAAAGGTCAATCTCGCCGGGATCAAGAAGGGGGTAAGCCTCTAAAAGGTCGGCCACCTCATGGGGAACGAGTTCGCCGTAAGAAGGGCCCACGCGGAGGGGCCTTTTCCCCTCGGGCTTGTAGTCCGGGTGGAACCGGTGAAGGAGTTCCTCTTGCTCGGCCAGGGAAAGGCGGGGGTAATTCGTGCCCATCCGGGCCGGCCGCGTCTCCTCCACCCGGCGGATCGATTCCTGCATGTACTCCGGATAAACGCTCATCGCTCCTCCTTATTCAGGCTCAATCTCCCTGGCCTTGTAGAGCTCGCGCAGCTCCTCTTTGGACAGGCGCACGAGGCGGTCCAGATCGGCGGCAAACTTTCCCTCCGCAATTTCTTGGACGCGCCGATGGAGATGCTCGGCTTTCGGCGCGAGGTAAGCACCATAAAGCCGGCGGGCAAGCTGCCACACGTGGTAATGGGGAATTTCCGCGGGGCAGCGCATGGTACAAAGCCCGCAGGAGAGGCAATCGAAGGTGAGCTCCGCCACTTTCGCCACATCGCCCCGAAGCGCCGCCTGCACCGCATCCATGACTTCAAGCTTTTGGGGACAGGATTTGGTGCAAGTATTGCAGGCCACACAGCGGGCGAGCTCGGGATAGAGGGCAAGAAGGGTTTCGCCAGTAGGCTTGACCTTTTTGAGATCGTAAGGACGGCGCTCCGCCGGGGTGGAGGGCAAAAGGGCGAGGTACATCCCGTCCTTTACGGTGGTCTGGCAGGCCAAATCCGCATAAAGGCGATAATCGCCGGGGAGGCGATAGACGGTGGCGCAGGCTCCGCAGAACCCGCCGCGGCACCCCACACCCCGCACCAGCCGGAATCCCGCGTACTCCAGGGCCTTGAGGATGGTGAGCCCGGCCGGAACCTGATAGGCCTGGCCCATGATGTATACTGTCACCATCTCCGGCTTCACTTTTACCTGGACCTCGTCCATCAACGCATCACCCCCGTGAGGGATTCCCTTAATTCTTTGGGAATCTCCTGAACGCCCAACGCCCAGGCCAAGGCTTCGCCTAAATAAAAGACCGGGATCTTCGGAGCCCCAAGGGGCCGGCGTTCCTCGAGGTTAAATTTGCAAAGGGGACAAGAGGTGAGGAGGGCCTGGGCTCCGGCGCGGCCCGCAGAAAGGAGGATTTCGCCCGCCCGCTCCCGCACGATGTCCGGACGCGTCACCGTAAGGTAGGCCCCGCAACACTCAGTCCGCTCCGGAAAGACCACGGGCTCCGCTCCCAGGGCAGCGATAATCCGCTCCAAAACCTCCGGCCGATCCGGATGATCCACGGCCACTTCCCTGGGCCGAAGGAGGGTGCAGCCGTAGTAGGCCCCAAGCCGAAGACCAAAAAGCGGCTGAACTACAGCCTGGGAAAGCTTTTCTTCTCCAACTTCCTCAAGAAGGAGTTGCGCGAGGTGCACCACACGCACGTTGCCCCGATAATCCTCCTCATCGTCCATGAAGGCGTTGATCCGCCGGAGGTTCTCCGGGTTTTGCACAAAAAGGGCGGAGCGGGAGAGGGTGTTATAGCACATGGCGCAGAGGGTAAGGAGCCTTGTTTCCCCTAGTTCCTGGGCGCGGATGAAGTTCCGCACCGGCCCGACATGGCGCATGAGGTCATCCTGGGCAAGCGAATAGACCGTTCCGCAGCAATTCCAGCGCGGAAGCTCTTTTACCTCGTAGCCGAGCTTGGCTAACGCCGCAAGTGTAGCCTGCTCGTAATTTTTAGCCTGATCCTTTAGAGCACATCCAGGAAAGTA
>CAZQXP010000045.1:0-6864 GCA_964597525.1 uncultured Thermotogaceae bacterium
CACGTGTTTTTGAATGGGGAGAACGTAAACCACCGGGAAGGCCTAAAAACAAAGCTTTCCGAGGGCGACGTGCTCACCTTCTTTACCCCGATCAGCGGGGGTTGAAGCGGATGGGGCCGGGGGTTATCTTGCCGAAGAACGGGCTTTAAGGAGGCGGGGATGGCGGAAGTTGTGCTCAAAGAGGTCACGAAGAAATTCGGAAATTTCGTGGCCGTCAACCGCGTGAGCCTTGAAGTAAAGGATGGGGAATTCGTGGTTTTGGTAGGTCCCTCCGGCTGCGGGAAGACGACAACCTTGCGAATGATCGCCGGGCTGGAGGAGGTCACGGAGGGCGAGATCTATATCGGCGGAAGGCTTGTGAACGACGTTCCCCCCAAGGATCGGGACATCGCCATGGTCTTCCAAAACTACGCCCTTTACCCCCATATGGACGTGTACAACAACATGGCCTTTGGCCTGAAGCTCCGAAAGGTTCCGAAAAAGGAGATCGACCGGCGGGTGCGGGAAGTGGCGGAGATGTTGGGTATTGCCGACAAGCTCCGGGCCAAGCCCCGCGAGCTTTCCGGTGGGCAGCGCCAGCGCGTAGCTTTGGGAAGGGCCATTGTCCGCAACCCCAAAGTCTTCCTTTTCGATGAGCCCCTTTCCAACCTGGACGCGAAACTTAGGGTGCGCATGCGCGCTGAGCTCCAGGAGCTTCACCAGCGCCTTAAGACCACCTCCATCTACGTGACCCACGATCAGGTGGAAGCGATGACTTTGGGGCACCGCATTGCCGTGATGAAGGACGGACAAGTCCTGCAGTACGATAGCCCCCGGGTGATCTACGACCAGCCGGCCAACATGTTCGTGGCCGGATTCATCGGCTCCCCGCCCATGAACTTCGTGCCCGCCCGCCTTGTGAGCGAAGGCGGGAGGGTTTGGCTTGTGGGCCGGGGATTTAGGCTTTGGGTCCCGCCGGAGAAGGTCACTCCCGAGGTCGGAACCTACATTGGCAAAGAGGTGGTTTTCGGTATCCGGCCTGAGGATATCCGCACGCTGGATACGGTGCGGGAGCCGCCGGAAGGCCGCACTTTCCAGGGAAGGGTGAAGGTGCGGGAGGCCCTGGGCGATGAGCTCATCGTTTATGCGGATGTGGCCGGCGACGAGATTGTAGCCAAATTGGATCCCCGCCTCTCCATCTCTCCCGGCCAGGAGATCACCTTCGTCGCCCTCATGGAGCACATGCACCTCTTCGACCGGGAGACGGAAAAGGCCATTATTTAGCGGAAAAAGAAAAAGGGGCGGAGGCTCTTCCGCCCCTTTTTGTTTTTAGCGGCGTTCGGCTAGAGGAAGCGCCAAAAGCTCCTCTTTTACCACCTGGCCCAAGCGCTTAATGCCCTCTTCGATTTCCTCTTGGGTAGCAAGGGCGAAGGAGAGGCGCATTGTGTTTTGCCCGGAGCCGTCGGCGAAGAAGGGCTGTCCTGGAACATAGGCGACTTTATGGGCCAGCGCCCGGGGAAGCATTTTCTCCGTATCTAAAGCCTCTGGGAATTTGGCCCACACGAAGAGGCCGCCCTCGGGTTTAGTCCACTCCGCCTCCTCGGGCATATACCGCTCCAACGCGGAAAGCATGGCCTCAAGCTTCGTCTTGTAGTGGGCACAAAGGCGGGCGATGTGGCTGCGCACATCGTAGTCCGTGAGGAAACGCACGGCCAAGCGCTGGGTGAGGGAGGAGCCGCAAAGGTCCGCGCCCTGCTTCAGAGTCACGATCATTTGCACCACTTCCTCCGGGCCCGTTAAGGCTCCGATGCGGAGTCCGGCAGCGAGGATTTTGGAAAAAGTGAGAAGCACGATCACCCGGTTGCCCTCGTCCATGGCGCCCAAGGTGGGAATATGCTCGCCCCGATAGCGGAGCCAGCGGTAGGGAATATCTTCCACCACCAACAGATCCTCTTCCTCCGCGATCCTCAAGAGTTCCCGGCGCTTTTCTTCGCTCCAGGTAATTCCGGTGGGGTTTTGGAAGTCCGGGACCACGTAGATGAGCTTGGGCGTGTGCCCGGCGCGGCGGGCCTCCCGAATAGCCCGCCGGAGAAAATTCAGATCCATCCCGTCCTCTTCCAAAGGGATTCCCACAAGGGTTGGTTGGTACGCGCGGAAAGCCTGCAGGGCCCCAAGGTACGTGGGAAGGCTCACAAAAACGGCGTCGCCCGCGTCAAGGAAGGCCCGGCCCAAAAGATCCAAGCCCTGCTGGGAGCCATTCGTGATGACAATGTTTTCCATCGTGGTTTTAATCCCTTCCTCGGAAAGCCACTTGGCCAATGCTTCTCGAAGGGGCCGCTTCCCCTCGGTGGTGGTGTATTGCAGGGATTTCAGGGAGTTGTGGAGGATCTCCTCCGCGGCCACTTTGGCAAGGAACTCCACGGGAAAAGTGGCGGGATCAGGTAGTCCGCCGGCGAAGGAAATGATGTCCGCTTGTTCCGTATATTTGAGGAGCTCCCGAATGGCCGAGCGCTTCAGCCCCCTAGTCCGCTCCGCAAATTGCACCACGCTCCATCACCTCGCTTATCCCACGCAACGGGAAAGCCACGGGAGAAGCCCATGCGCCAGATACGTGCCCAGGGCCGCTCCCCCCAGAACATCCAACGGGTAGTGCTCCCGCAAATACACCCGGGAAAGGCCGATGAGAAAAGCCAAAAGGTAAAGGAGGAGAATGTTGTACCAGGCCGGATAAAGCCGGACGACAAGGTATGCCATAGCGAAAGCCAAAGCAGTGTGGTTGGAGGGGAAAGAGGAAGAGCTCAGGAATTGGTGGTGAAAGCCGCGGCGGACGAAAACGGGCCTCGGCCGCGCCACAACCCCTTTGATCAATTGCCCCGCAAGGATCACGCAAATCGTGACCGCAAGTCCAATGAGCACGTTTTGGTGGTCCTTGGGGGTTCCGAAGAACACGAGGGCCAAGGCCAGCGCAGCCCAGACATATCCATAGCCCACATACGTGGCCACAAGGAGGGGGAAGGAGAGATAACGCGTGCAGGAAGAAGAAGCGAGGACTTCCAAAGCCCGCTCATCCCAAGCGAGGACTCGCTCCACGGCCCGGTCCAGCATTTCTAAGGTCCGGGCCGCGCGCACGCGTAGCGAGTCCACCGCTCTCATCGCAGAAGGGGAAACGCCAGCACCTCCCGAATGGAAGGGGAGTCCGTCAGGATCATGGTGAGGCGATCAATGCCGATTCCGATCCCGCCCGCGGGCGGCATCCCGAGCTCCAAATCCCTTATGAAATCCTCATCGACGCGATGGGCCTCCTCGTCGCCCTGGGCTCGAAGTTTCTCTTGGGCCAAGAACCTCTCCCGTTGCTCCTCTGGATCGTTGAGCTCAGAGAAGGCATTGGCCACCTCTCTCCCCGCGATGAAGAGCTCGAATCGTTCCGTGAGGTCCGGCCGATCGCGCTTGCGCTTGGCAAGAGGCGAGATATCCAAGGGGTAGTCCAAAACAAAAGTGGGATCCCAGAGGGTTTTCTCCGCGTACGTCTCCAGCAGGTGCTCGATCACCTTTCCCTTCGGCCCCGCCCTAAGGTGCTCGGGGATCGGGATTCCCCGGCGCTCGAGTTCCCTAAGGAGCTCAGGGAGCGGCTTCTCCACGTCACAGCCGCTTGCTTCCGCCACGAGCTCCAAAAGCGGAACCCGCCGCCACGGCCGGGAGAAATCGATCCACCGGCCCTGATATTCTAGGCGGGTCGTGCCCGCCACGGCAAGGACACACGCCTCGATGAGCCCCTCGGCAAGCTCCATCATCCCCTGGTAGTCGGTATAGGCCTCGTAGGCCTCAAGGGCGGTGAACTCCGGGTTGTGCTCGGAGGAAATCCCCTCGTTTCGGAAATTGCGGCCGATCTCGTAGACCTTCTCTAGCCCGCCCACAAGGAGTCTTTTTAGGTAAAGCTCGGGCGCGATGCGCAGATAGAGATCGCGCTCGAGCTCGTTGTGGTGGGTGATGAAGGGCCTTGCGGAGGCCCCGCCGGGGATGGGCTGGAGGATGGGCGTCTCCACCTCGATGAACCCCCGCTCATCCAGGTAATTGCGGATGGTTCTCAGGATTTTGGCGCGCTTGATGAGGATTTCCCTCGCTTTGGGGTTGGCCACGAGATCCAGGGCGCGCTCGCGATACCGGGTTTCCACATCCCGGAGTCCATGCCACTTTTCCGGAAGGGGCCGCAGGGATTTCGCCAAAAGAACGAGCTCGGAGACGGCCACGCTCAGTTCTCCAGTTTTAGTGGTAAAGACCTCGCCCCGGGCTCCCACGATGTCCCCGATATCCAAAACATCCAGCCAAAACTCGTAATTTTCGGGGCCTAATGTTTGGGGGTTAGCGAAAAGCTGGATCCGGCCGGTGCGGTCGTGGAGGTCGGCGAAGGTGGCGCGGCCCATGCGGCGGAGGGCCATGATCCGGCCGGCCACGGCCACCTGGACCCCTGTGTGTTGGGCGGGCGGAAGCTCTCCAAAATTTTTCCGCAAATCCTCCGCGGTATGGGTGCGGGAGAACGCATACGGATAGGGGTTAATCCCCTTTTCCCTAAGCCGCGCGAGCTTCTCCCTCCGGACGGCGATGAGCTCTAGCTCGGGCATTAGCCCCTCTCGATTCCCAGGATCTCGTAGCGGATCTTGCCCGCGGGGGCTTGGACCACCACCTGTTTTCCTTTTCCGTGGGTGAGGAGGGCATGGCCCACGGGGGAATCAATGCCGATCCGGTCCTGAAGGAGATCCACCTCCGCGGGCGGAACCAGGGTGACCGTCCACACCTCCCCGGTCTCCAGGTCTTTGAGGATCACGCGGGATCCAATCCCCACTTCATCGGTGCGGATTTCGTCCTCGGAGATGATGCGGGCATTGGCCAAAAGCTCGCGCAGGGCCCGCACCTCCCGCTCGAGGATCTCCTGCTCCTCCACGAGGTACAGGTACTCCTTGTTTTCCCGGAAATCGCCGCCGGAGTGCTCCTTGGCCTGGGCCAAAAGGGCCGGAATCTCCTGGTACAGCCGGCGTTCTTTCGCTTCAAGCTCCGCCTTCTTCCGCTCGTATCCTTCCCGCGTGAGAAGAGTTTCCCGTGCCATCGTACACCTCCTTGAACTCCCGCACCCATTCCTGGGCGATCTCTCCAGGCCGGAGAGAAGCCGCGCCGGGCTTGGCGATCACCGCCACATCCAGGTGCGCAAAAAGCTCTTTATTCAACCTAAAGCCCTCGCGGATTCCCCGCTTCACCCGGTTCCGCGCCACCGCCTTTCCCACCTTTTTCCCCACCACGGCCAAAAGCCGGGGAGTAGGGTCCCCCTTTTTCCGCACGCGAAAGGAGAAAAGCCTTCCCTCGAGCCTTTCCCCCTCGCGGAGCAAACGCTCAATATCGCGCTGGCGGGTGAGGCGGTGCTCCCGGCCAAAGGAGAAATCCATCGCCCACGGGAAAATACCCGCTTGATCTTGCGGGCGCAACTGGCTCCGTACGCGTCCAAAGGATAACCTTTTTCCCGTGAGGCGCACAAAAATCGTGGCCACGCTTGGCCCCAGTTCCTGGGATGAGGAAACGATGGGCGAGCTCCTTGTAGCAGGGGTTAACGTTTTTCGCATCAATACCGCCCACGGCCACCTAGAGCAGCACGTGGAGCTCGTGCGGCGCGTGCGCAGCCTTTCCCCCAACCGTGCGGTGGGGATCCTCCTCGATACCCGCGGCCCAAAGGTCCGGGTGGCGGAACTTCCTGAGCCCATCCCGGTGGAGCAGGGCGAGGAGATCCTCCTTGGGGAAAAGGGGATTCCCCTCACGCAGCCTGGGGTCGTGGCCTCCGTTCCTGTGGGGGCCCGCATTCTCCTTGCGGACGGAGCACTGGAGCTCGAGGTCCTGGAGAATTTCGGGAATTTTTTGCGCTGTCGGGTTCTCCGCCAGGGCCTTATCCAATCTGGGAAGGGCGTGAACTTTCCGGGGGTTGTTCTCCCCCTTCCTGCCCTCACCCCTGAAGATCGCCTTGCCCTTCAAATGGCCCGTGAGGAGGGGGTGGATTACGTGGCCCTTTCCTTTGTACAGCGGCCTGAGGACATCCTGGAGGCCAGGGAGATTTTGGGCCCGAACGGGCCAGCAATCCTGGCCAAAGTGGAATTAACCGCCGCGGTGCAGAGGATGTCCGAGCTTTTGGCCCTAGCGGATGGGGCCATGGTGGCCCGCGGCGACCTCGGGGTGGAAATTGAGCCCTACCGGGTGCCTTTGGTGCAAAGAAAACTCGTGGACCTCTGTAATGCCCAAGCTAAACCGGTAATCGTGGCCACCCAGATGCTTCAAAGCATGGTTTCCTCGCCTGTTCCCACCCGGGCGGAGGTGGCCGACATTGCCAATGCGGTCTGGGACGGAGCGGATGCCCTTATGCTTTCCGAGGAGACCGCGGTGGGGAAATATCCGGTGGAGGCGGTACGGGTGATGGCGAAAGCCGCGGAGGCCGCGGAAAGCGGGGATGTGCCCATCCGGGTTCCGGGCTTGGCGCCGGAGCTTGTGGGCGAAGTGCCCGCGGCCATCGCCCAAGCGGCCTGTACCATTGCCGGGGAAGTGGGCGCGCAGCTCATCCTTTGCGCCACCTTTTCCGGCTGGACGGCGCGCCTTGTGTCCGCGTTCCGGCCAAAGGTCCCGGTGGTGGCGGTGACCTCCCGGCCGGATACGGTGCGCCGGCTTTCCCTGGTTTGGGGGGTTGCGCCCCTTTTGATCCCCGAGGTGGAGGATGTGGACGCCCTCTTTTCCTTGGCTCTGGAGGCTGCACGGGAGGCGGGTTTTGTCAGCCGAGGCGAGCGGGTCGTGTTCACCGCCGGCCTTCCCTTCCGGCAGCCCGGAACCACCAACCTCCTCCGCGTTCTTGAAGTGTGA